>NZ_AP023027.1:3137500-3437500 GCF_014467075.1 Anaerostipes caccae L1-92 | reverse complement strand
GGCCTGGTGATCGGAGCCATCATGTGTTATCCGACCATTCAGAACAGCGCTTTGTCAGCCGGAGGAAATGCTCTCTATACACTGTTTGGCGGAACAATGTTTGCATCTAAAGTTTATACGGATTTCTTTGGTATCCCATTAATCGGCATGGATTATACAGGGACCGTAATTCCAGTCATCTTTGTCGTCTATTTTGCTTCAAAATGCGAGAAGTTTTTTAACAAATTTATCCCCGATTTAGTAAAATTCTTTTTTGTCCCGATGCTCACACTGCTTGTGGCAATCCCGGCAGGACTGCTGGTGATCGGACCTTTAGCGACTTTTGGATCCACCATTATTGCAGAGGCAGTTATGACTGTCAGAAATTTCAGCCCGATGCTTGCAGGAGCCATTGTGGGGCTTACATGGCAGATTCTGGTGATTTTCGGCCTGCACTGGGGCTTCATTCCGGTGTACATCAATAATATTATGACAAATGGTTTCGATAACGTTATGATGCCGTTTTTTGCCTGCACTTTTGCCACATCGGCAGTCGTTCTGGGTGTTTTCTTTAAGACGAAAAATAAACAGATCAAAGAAATGGCAATCCCAAACTTTATTTCCGGTATCTTTGGAGTCACGGAGCCGGCCATTTACGGAATTCTGCTCCCTTTGAAAAAACCGTTTATCATCAGCTGTATCGTGGGAGGCATCGGAGGAGGATTCTACGGAGCCTTTAATTTCAGAAAGTTTATGATGGGAGGCATGGGTATCTTTGAATTCCCGGCAATGATCGAACCGGACGGGAGCATGGGGAACTTAATCGTAGCAGTCGTTGGTGTGATCATCAGCATGGTTTTGGGATTTGCCGCGACCATGATCTTTTATAAAGAAAAGCAACCAGCCGTTGTACAAGGGACAGAAGACCAGGACAAGGATCAGCTGGAACCAGAAGTTACGGGGCAGGAAAAAATCATGAAACAGCTGGAAATTGCAAGTCCTATCAAGGGCAGGATATTAAAACTGGAATCCGTCAAAGATGCGGCTTTCGCATCAGGAGTTCTTGGAAAAGGGGCGGCGGTTTTGCCAGAGGAAGGAAAAGTTTATGCCCCTGCATCCGGTGTCGTGTCAGCCTTATTCCCGACACTCCATGCCCTGGGAATTGAAACCGATGACGGAGTACAGATCTTGATTCATATTGGTCTGGATACCGTTCAGCTAAACGGAGAAGGCTTTGAGGCTATGATAAAACAGGGGGACCGGATTGAAAAAGGACAGCTGCTGATCACCTTTGATAAGGAGTTTATAGAAAGCAAAGGCTATTGCGTCGAGACACCTGTACTGGTTTCCAATTCTGATGACTTTCTGGATGTGGTGGAAACCCGCGAAGAATATGCAGATGCAGGTGACCTGTTATTGAATGTTCTGAAATAGGAGGATGAGCACATGGGATTTCCAAAGAATTTTTTATGGGGCGGAGCAACGGCGGCAAACCAGCTGGAAGGCGGTGTATTTGAAGGCGGAAGGGGTCTTGCAAATGTAGATGTTTGTCCGTCCGGAGCAGACCGGTCTTCGGTCATCGCAGGGCACCGAAAAATGCTTAAAATGGATGATAAACACGAGTATCCGGCAGCAGAGGCTGTGGACTTCTATCATCACTTTCGGGAAGATATCCGCCTGTTTGGGGAAATGGGATTCAAGGTTTACCGTCTGAGCATTGCCTGGACCAGAATCTTTCCGAATGGAGATGAACAGGAACCCAATGAGGAGGGACTGCGTTTTTACGAAGAAATTTTCAAAGAATGCAGGAAATATCACATCCAGCCATTGGTTACGATTTCTCACTTTGACTGCCCGGTCTATCTGATTGAGAAGTATGGGGGATGGAGAAACAGAGAAATGATTCGTTTCTATCTGCGTCTCTGTGAAGTGTTATTCACCCGATTTAAAGACGATGTCACCCACTGGCTGACATTTAATGAGATCAATATGATCCTTCATGCACCATTTATGGGAGCAGGCATTTACTTTAAAGACGGTGAAAATGAGGAACAAGTGAAATATCAGGCTGCCCACTATGAGCTGGTGGCAAGTGCGCTGGCGACAAGGATGGCCCATGAAATAAATCCTGAAAATAAGGTGGGATGTATGTTTGCGGCCGGCAGCGCTTATCCGTATACCTGCAGGCCGGAAGATGTCTGGGAGGCACTGCTTACTGACCAGGAAAATTATTTCTTTGTGGACGTACAGTCCAGAGGATATTATCCGTCTTATGCGGTGAAGAGGCTTCAAAAAAAAGGAGTTTTTCCAGTGATGGATGCAGGAGACGCAGAGATTTTGAGAGAGTATACCGTTGATTTTATTTCTTTTTCCTATTATAACAGCAGATGCATCGCGGCACCGGGAGGCGGACAGGAGGAAGCAGAAGGAAATCTGTTTAAGTCGGCAAAGAATCCTTATCTTTCTTACAGTGACTGGGGATGGCCGATCGATCCGCTGGGGCTGCGCATTACGTTAAACCAGGTGTATGACAGATACCAAAAGCCATTGTTTATTGTTGAAAATGGATTGGGAGCTTTCGATGAACCTGATGAGAACGGTTATGTGGTAGATGATTACCGGATTGAATACCTGAGGGAACATATCCGTGCCATGAAAGATGCTGTGGAGGAGGACGGAGTGGAACTGATGGGGTACACTTCCTGGGCTCCTATCGATTTAATCAGTGCCGGAAGCGGGGAGATGAAAAAACGGTACGGATTTATCTACGTGGACAAACAGGAAGACGGCAGCGGAACACTGGCCAGATCAAGGAAGAAATCTTTTTATTGGTATAAGAAAGTCATAGAGACGAACGGGGAAGAATTGTAATTAGCTTTCTATATGTTCTTCAAAGGTGTCAGGGAGCTCAAAACAAGAGGTTCCTGACACCTTTTTCTTTGTGTTAAAATTTCCTTTTCTGAAGGATAGATATTTTCACAAAGGTTAAGGCCAGACCGTAAATAAACAAAAGCAGTACAGCAGGAAATACTTTTATTCCTATAAAATAGGGTTCTTTGGCGAAGGAATCCGGAAGAAATGAAATCGGCGGTACGATCCAAAGAATAAATTTTGAGACGGGAAATGCCGCCGTCAGAGAAGTTTTGATCACTGATACTATGTCGACAAGTGTAATCATGAGTAAAGCAGATTTCCTGTCTTTTATGACTCTGGGATGAGACAGCTCACCCAGACTGCATCCCATAAATGCAGAAGAGGACAGCAGAAAAAATCCAAATATGATATCTTCAGGCAGCAGCTTTCGGTCAAACAGCATCTGGCTGTTGGACAGATTGATCAACACTGGGATCAGCAGGCAAAGCAGAGCAGTCAGCATGCTGAGGCTTAAAAGAAACAGGGCATGTCCCCAATCGTATTTATTCGTGCTGCGCAGTCTCAAGATCATAATCTGTTCCGACGCTGTATCTTCCAGGCTGCAGACAGAGGTACCGATCCATGATGAAATCAGAAAAACAAACAGACAGCAGCTGGCCAGGCTGGCCACCACACTCACCGGTTTTGTTGAATATAAAGTAAACAGCATCACAACGAAAGCGGCAAATGGCATAACAAATTTATTTGACTTCAAATACTGCAGGTATTGATATTTTATGAGACCGCTAATGATCCGCATCTTCCATCCTCCTTAAAAGCCATCCTTCCTGTATCATATATGCGATCACAGGATTGCTTTCCGATTCTTTTACTTCTATTCTATATTTACCGCAGCAGCTTTTGATTCGTCCTGTACACAGATCAGGAATTTCAGCCCCTTCTTTCTTATCAAACCATAGAATATAATGTTTTTCTGCCGCATTTTCCGGACTGTCTGCCAGGGATAAATGTTTCCTGTCAATTTGATACACTGTGTCACTGATACTGTCAATCAGATATTGTTCGTGGCAGGACATAAGAATAGTCATTCCTGTTCTGCGCAGTTCATTTATTTTTTGTATGAACACATCCTGAGAGTCTGTGTCCTGGCCGGACAGAGGCTCGTCTAATATTAAAACATCAGGAGTTTTTAACAGAGCCTGTATAACTGATACTTTCTGCAACGTTCCTTTTGATAAATGTTTTATCGGGATATCCAGCATATCAGATAAAAAGAATTCTTCACACAGCGCCTTATACCTTGTCTTTACATCCTCAGTACTCAGACCATCCAGATATCCCATATGCCGGAGGTATTGTCTGGCCGTGAGATTCATTTTAGGGAACCGCTCAGGAACATAGTGGAACAGAGGAGCACCGTAATATAGGACATTCCCATGTGTGGGACGTATTAGTCCTGCGAGCAGTTTTAATAATGTACTCTTTCCGCATCCGTTGTGGCCCGTAAAGGCGATGGATTGATTTTGGGATATGGAAAGGGTCAGATCCTGTAAGATGACCTGTTTGTTATATGATTGCGTGATGTTTTTTAGTTCTAATAGATGGTCCACAATTCTCCCCTTATCTCCGATATGGTATGATTCATATAAATTAACTTTGTAAATATTGTAACAGAGATTATGCTGGAAAGTAAAAAAATTCGATTTTTCAGGGAACATTTTTTTATGCTATGACATTATATAAGTGAAAGGGTTAAGATCCGAACAAGATTTTATAGCAGAATGGAGGCTTTTGTTATGACGACAGAAGAGATGGAAGTACTAGTGAATGAATATGGGACATCCTTGTATCGTTTCTGCTGCCATTTGACCGGTAATGTTCCTGAAGCCGAAGATCTGTATCAAGACACCTTTCTAAAAACTGTCGAGTTAAGCCACAAACTCGACAGATGTGGCGATGGTAAGAGCAAACGAAACTATCTGATTGGGATTTCCGTAAATCTCTGGAAGAATAAAAAGAGGAAGAGCTTATGGAGAAGAAACATTGTTTCAGAGACGGAATTCGATGATTTGAGAGCAGCCGACACCAGAAATTTAGGCGGGCTTGAAGAAGCAGTTGTCAAACAGGAACTGCTTGATGAAGTGAATAGGCTGATCGGCAGCCTTCCCGAAAAACAGAAAATTATTATGAATATGTATTATGCAGCTGAAATGAGTATCGAGGAAATATCAGACAACCTTAAAATTTCCAGGAAAACAGTCAGGAGCAGTATGAGCAAAGCGAGAACGAAGATCAGAAGCAGTTTGGAGGCGAGTGGTTATGAAATATGATTTGGAAGAATTAATAAATGAAACATATAAGAATAAACAGGAACCTCCTGAACAGCTGAATATCTCTGTTCTGAAAAAAATGGAGGAACATGTTATGAAGAAAAAACAAAAAACAAACAAAATGATGAAAATTGCAGCTGCGGCATGCGCTGTATTACTGCTGGCGATTCCGGCAGGAGTCATTGCAGCACCTAAAATTGTGAATTATTTTAAAAGTGAAGTTAAAAAAGATCAGTATGCTGTAGATATATCTGTAAACACGGAGCAGAATAAAAAATTGAAAAAGAAAATCCCTTATGTATCCCTTTCCTATCATTTGCCGGACAAATACCGTGAGGGAGGTTCAGGGTTAAAAGGATGGTATGAATTTAACCACAAGTCTGGGGCTCATGCCGGAAAAGATTTTTCATTCGAACTGGTACAAATGGATAAGTCCGTGGACAAAGATTATTATGTCGATGATGTAAAACAGGCGGATAACTTAAAGATTAGCGGACATAAAGCGATTTATATGAACCGATATTATATAAAAGACAGCAGATATATCAAAAATGACACTTATAATAAAAGCATGTTTGTATTTTATGAAGAATATGGCTATATGATTCGGTACTATGCGATGTCTGGTGTAAGTAAAAAAGATTTGTCAAATTTTGCGTCCCAGGTAAAACTTAAGAAATGCAAAAAATCTGAGGCTTCAGGCTACGTCCGACTCTCTGAGAAGACACAAAAGAATTTACAGGGACAGGAAAGAGGAAAAGATACAAAAATAAAAGGAATTTTCAAAAATGCTGGAGACAATGTAAAATATGATGATGCTGAGTATGAGATAGCTTCAGTGGGAATCAAAGACGATATCAGCGGATTATACGGAAAAGGTTTTTCAAGTACTGTTGATCTTCAAGAAATTTTAGATAAAAATGGTAAACTAAAATCATACAGAAGAGAAACTTTAAAAGATGGTGACGGACGCCATTCTGCATCAATATCAGTTGCAGATACAAAGACTGTAAAGCAGAAGATGGTTTATATTACAATGAAGATAAAAAATACAGGAAAAGAGGAAAAAATAATAAACGTGTGCAGGCCCCTCACTTATTTGAGAAAAACAAAAGACGGAAGCTGGCGTATCCTTGAGGAATACAACAGACCGGAGGCTTTTAGGAATTGTCAGTTAGACAAGTGTGCCCAATATTTTCAGGAGACAGACGGGGGATATCGTTTTTATCTTAAAACGTTGAAGCCAGGACAGGAAGAGATTTATCATATTGGATATTTTGTAGATGAGGATTTACTGGACAAGGCCTATATCCAAATAGATGGTGGGGGAGACAGTGGCAAAGATAACACAGGCTATATAAAAATAACAAAGTAAACTTATTAGATATAAAAAGAGATTACTGTCGTATAAATTGATACGGTGGTAATCTCTTTTATTATGGCCTTTTTTTGTGAGAGTGATATAATGGAAATAGAATGAGGAGTAACATAATTACATATTTAGGAGGGAGAGAGTTATGAAACAAATTCTAAAAAGATTTCTTTGTGTACTTTTGACTGCTGCAGTTATACTGACAGGAAATGTTTATCATACCCCTGAAGTAAGCGCAGCGGCAAATTTAACTTGGGGATTATCTGTTGGTGTTAAAAGACACAAGCAGCTGGAATTGTCTGTTTCCAATGTAGATGCAGCACAGACTGTTACGGCGCATATTACAGCTGGATCAGATGTTTTTACAAAAGAACTTGAGATAACAAGAAGATCCCAAGACTTTGAGATGGTTCTGGATAAAGGTTATAAGTCAGGTACAACTGTGAGTGTCTATCTTGAAACTGCAGATCATAAAAAGACCATGACAGCAACTCATGAGATAAAGCCTGATGATTTGTATCTGTCAGACACAGAGGCAAGGCCGAAAAGGTTTACTGCAAAGGCATATAGTAAGGGAATAGTTAATAAAGTTTCTGTTGAAGCTGGAATCGGGAATGTATATGAGGGACAAGTTGATGAGGATGGAATGATCCGAGTGGACTATCCTATACAAAATGTAGGAGACAAAATACAGGTTACTTGGGGAGACGGATATTGCCAGGAGACAAAAGAGTTTAAGATAGAAAACAGCGACCTGTATATTGCGAGTTTGAAGGCGACCAGAAGTGAGATTTCTGGATATACACTTCAAAATGATGTACGGTTACATGCAAAAATTAACGGGGTAGATTATTACTCCATGTATGGAAGAGATCATAAAAGCAGCCAGCCATTTATTAAATATCCGGTTCAACCCGTTGGACAAAAAATTGATTTGTGGTTGGAGGCAGAAGATGGAAGCATTAAACAATTGGAAACACTTATTATTGAAGCATGTAAGTTATCATGGAAAGATACATGGTTATGGGATAGCTATCCAAAGCGGACAATAGCTGAGGTTCCTGAGAATACTTCTTATGTAATTGCTAGAATCGGAAAAAATGAATATCGCAGTTCTGTTCAGAGACAAAGCTGTACTCTGAATTATCCTGCCCAAAAGGAAGGAACAGTCATAACTTTAACAGCATATGATGCTCATGGATGTTCCACAGAAGAAATAAAAAAAACAGTTGAAAACAGCAATGCAAGAAATAAAACAGAAGAATACTTTTCTCATGCGGGACCCAGCAGGGCACGCGGGAAATCACCATTTTATGACAGATTATGTGCCGAAATCAACGGAAAAATTTATTATGGTGATCTTCCAAAACATAGTTCTGAAATAGTGTACGTTTCATATCCGCCGCAGCCGGTTGGAACCAAAATTAAGTTTTGGTATGAGACAGCCAATGGAAGTTATACGAATACCATTACTAGAATGGTTGTGAAAAAGAAGAACGAAGTAACAATCAAAGATTTATCTGTAAATCGCATATCCGGAAGCTTATATATTGATCAAGATTATTATGCAGAACTAGCCGGTATTCGTGCCACAGTTAATGGAAAAACCTATAATGGAACAGTTAAGTATAATGAAGATATGGAACGTGTCTATACTATATCTTTTCCTCAGCAAAAAGTAGGATCAAAAGTTACAGTCACTTTGGAGGATAAAGACGGGTATAAAGTATATGCTTCCTCTACGATTAAAAATAAACCAATAAAATTTAATATAAACAGTGGTACGGAGTATGCAGACGGCTTAATGTGGGGTGAAACACTTCCTAAAACAAAGATAACTGTAAAAATAGGAAATCGCACATATAACACTACTGCAGACAGCGATGGAGATTTCTTTATTGTTATCCCTGTTTTCAGAACAGGTACGAAAGTTTATATAAAAGCAGTTGCTCCAAACGGATACTATAAAGTAATTAACACGTCTATTAAGAAGTCCTATTGCAAAGTAAAGGTTAAAAATACTCAGTTTACAAAAACAAAATATGCCAACATTCAATGTACAGGGGCTAATAAAGGGGAAAAGCTTAAGATTAAAGTCAGCGGAAAGACTATAACGAGAAAATTTAAGAGCAACAACTATAAGCAGTCATTTAAGATCAAACTCCCGAAGAAAAAAGCCGGAAAAAGTATAAAGGTTATTATTTATGACAAATATGGTGACCAAAGAGCAAGTACGACAAAAAGGATTTACATCGGCGGGACCATAAAAGTAGGAATGTCTGCCAAGAAGGCAGTCCTGACTACCTGGGGGAAACCTGTTTATAAAAGAAAAGCAAAGAAGGGCTACAAAGAATGGGGCTTCATTCGGGGAAATTATGGTCTGATTGCATTAATCAAGAAAGGCAAAGTTGCAAAGGTATATAAAGGCAGACTGAATTAAGGGATAAAGAAGATCATAGATTATAAAAGCGAAAAAACCTTCCACTGGCTGGAAGGTTTTTTTCGTGATTTTATTTATAAATTGTTTATATTTTATATGTTTTTTGTGAGTTTTTAACATGAAACACCGCAGGTTTGTTAAATATCAAACAAAAAAATCTATTTAATGAAAGGTATAACAATTATTTACTGGTAGCATTTGCCCAATTTTCTGAAATTCATTCTGAAAAAAATTAAAAACTCCCTCTTTACTTTCCACATCGTGTATCCGATACAATGAACTTAACAAATAACAGAAACGCAATAAGAAAGGAGCAACTATGAGTGTAATAATGGCCAACGCCATCGGTACCGGGATTTTCTGCTGTCTCTGGCAGGGAGTCGGCTCTGCCCTGGGGCTCGCCACATGGATCGGATTCGTCGGATGCACGTCATACTTTTCCGCCGGATGTGGGAAGACAGGGTTCATCAAGTCGATGTGCAGCAACTACACAGGTCTTCTGTGGGGCATGCTGATCATCCTGTCCGGCGGCATCAATAACACGATCATATTCGGAGCAGTCGTAACGGGATTCTTTTCCTGGCTGATCGTATTCCAGTCCCACATTGATGTTTTGTCTCTGGTACCCAATACGTTTATGGGAGGTTTTTCTGCATTCGCCAGCGGCGGAGATTGGAAAATGCTCTTAATCTGTCTTCTGTTAGGCAATATTCTCGGAGTGTCCTGCGACTATTCCGGAAGATTCCTTTTTAAGAAATTCGGAAAAGAATAGTGCCGGCTGAACGTCCCAGGCTCAGATGGAAAACCATGAAATTGATCATATAATAAGGAGTGTGAAACAACCATGAGTAAAATTACAAAAAAAGAGTATGGAGAAGAAATGGAAAAGGGCTTTAATTTAAGAACTGCAATGGAAGAAGCATCCAGATGTCTTCTCTGCCATGATTCACCCTGCAGCAAAGGATGCCCTGCAGGAACAGATCCCGGAAAGTTCATCCGTTCTCTCCGTTTCCGCAATATAAAAGGAGCTGCGGAGACAGTCCGCGAGAATAACCCGCTGGCAGGATGCTGCGCTCAGGTCTGTCCATACGGAAAAATGTGTGAGCAGGCGTGCAGCCGTACCGGCATTGATAAGCCGATCGAGATTGGAAAGATCCAGCGTTTCCTCGTAGAAGAAGAGAAAAACCAGGGAATGGAATTCTTAAAAGCGGCTGAGCCGAAGAAGGAAAAGATTGCCTGTGTAGGTGCTGGACCGGCCTCTCTTTCCTGTGCAAGACAGCTGGCGTTGGAAGGATATTCTGTGACGGTCTATGAAGCTCAGGACAAAGCAGGCGGTGTTCTTACATATGGAATTATTCCAACAAGGCTTCCTCAGGAAGTAGTGGATTTTGATATTCAGACCATTGAAAAACTCGGAGTAGAATTTAAATTTAATGAACCCATAGATGCGTCAAAACTTGAGGAGCTCAAAAATGATTACGATGCAGTATTCGTAGGAGCAGGTCTCTGGAAATCAAAGATGGTGGATATACCGGGCAAAGATCTGGAAGGTGTGGTAACTGCCATTGACTTCTTAAGGGAAGCTAAGACAAATACAGATCAGCTGGTACTTGGAGAAAATGTAATCGTGATCGGAGGCGGAGACGTTGCTATGGACTGTGTCACGACTGCAAAACAACTGGGAGCGAAAGCAACCATCGTTTACCGCAGAACCATTGAAGAAGCTCCGGCAGATATGGATGAAGTCAGCTTCGTACAGAGTATGGGTATTCCGATCGTACAGGAATTTGCACCGGCAGAAATCGTTGGAGAAAACGGACATGTTACCGCAATGAGATTTGAAGGACGTGACGGAGAATCCGGACTGACCATGAAGACCGATCAGGTTGTGCTGGCAATCGGCCAGGCAGTCGGAGACGACGTGGCAGACATTGCAGCCGGCGAAAATGTCTTCACAGGCGGAGACATGGTAAACGGCGGAAAAACTGTAGTAGAAGCTGTCGCAGAAGGCAAAGAAGCCGCAGAAAAGATTGCAGACTATTTTAACAAATAGAAAGGAGGCATTGAATATGTCCGTAAAGAAAGATTTATCCATCGATTTTTTAGGAGTCAAATGTGAAAACCCATTTTTCCTCTCATCCTCTCCGGTGGGAAGCAACTATGAAATGTGTGCCAAAGCGCTGGAGGCAGGATGGGCAGGAGTTTACTATAAGACCATCGGTATATTTATCCCGAACGAATGCTCCCCTCGATTCGATATCACATCAAAGGAAGGGACACCGTGGACTGGATTTAAAAACATGGAAATGATTTCAGATAAACCTCTGGAAGATAACCTGGAATACATGAGAAGACTGAAACAGGACTATCCGACAAAAGTTATCGTTGCCAGCATTATGGGAAGCAATGAAGAAGAATGGGAGATCCTCGCAAAGAAAGTAACAGAGGCCGGTGTCGATATGATCGAGTGTAACTTCTCCTGCCCTCAGATGACATCCTCTGCCATGGGGTCTGATGTAGGACAGAATCCGGATCTTGTGCGCAGATACTGCGAGGTTGTTTCCGGTGCCACTCATCTTCCGGTCATTGCAAAGATGACTCCGAATATCGGAAACATGGAGATTCCTGCAATCGCTGCCATGGAAGGCGGAGCCAAGGGAATCGCTGCCATCAATACAGTAAAAGCCATCACAAATATTGATGTGGAAAATATGACCGCCATGCCGGTAGTCAACGGTAAATCATCCATCTCCGGCTATTCAGGTGCGGCAGTAAAACCGATCGCGCTGCGTTTTATCACACAGATGAAACAGCATCCGGAATTAAAAGATGTCCCGATCACAGGAATCGGCGGTATTGAAACATGGAAAGACGCATTAGACTTTATCCTTGTAGGATCTTCAAACCTTCAGGTAACAACATCCGTTATGCAGTATGGATACCGTATTGTAGAAGATATGATCAGCGGTCTGTCCCATTTCATGGAAGACCATGGAATTGATAAATTATCTGATCTGGTAGGCGTGGCTCTGCCGAACATCGTGCCTGCTGATGACATTGACCGTACGTTCATCCTCTATCCGGATTTCAATAAGGATAAGTGTGTGGGATGCGGAAGATGCTATGTATCCTGCTTTGACGGCGGACATCAGGCCATTACATGGGATGAAGAAGAGCGGAAGCCGGTTCTCAATGAAGATAAATGTGTCGGATGCCATTTGTGCCTGAATGTCTGTCCGGTTATGGACTGTATTACCCCTGGAAAGGTTGAGATGAAGCCGGGAGTTGAAGACCATGAAGTGAAAATGAAAACCAAGTATGAGTAAAGCATAAGTCAGATTGGGGGACAATCATATGAAAAAATTCGACTTAGTGATCAAAAACGGTACTGTTGTGACAGCTTCTGATATGTTTTCTGCGGATTTAGGTGTGAAGGATGGAAAGATCGCAGCCATTGCAGAGAATATAGAAGCAGATGCAGAAGAAGTGTTTGATGCGGCTGGAAAGCTGGTTCTTCCAGGAGCACTGGACGTACATACTCACCTGGCAATGCCGTTCGGCGGTACAATTTCTTCCGACAGTTATCTCTCCGGAACAAGGGCAGCTGCCTGCGGAGGAGTCACAACGGTCTTTGACTATCCGGTTCAGCATACCGGCGAAACCATCCGCGGAGTCATTGCAGAGAAAAAGGCTGTTTTGGAAAAAGAAGCATGTGTTGATTTTGCATCCCACTGCTGTATCACGGATCTTTCTGACGGAGCGATCATTGAGGAGATGGAAGAGGCCGTAAAAGAGGGAATCACAAGCTTTAAATGCTTCCTGGTGTATAAAAAAGAGGGATGGATGGTAAGTGACGGAACTCTTGCGAAGCTGATGCTGCGTGCGAAGGAACTGGGTGCCATGATCAACGTCCACGCGGAAAATCCGGATCTGATTGATATGTATACGGAGCAGTTTTTAAAAGAAGGCAAGACGAGTGCCTGGTATCATTACATGAGCCGGCCGGAATTTGTGGAGGCTGAGGCAGACAAAAGAGCCGTACATTGGTCAAAACATTTAGATGCACCGCTGTATCTTGTACATATGGCAGACAAAGAAGGTTTGGAGGCCTGCATTCAGGCAAAAGAAGAAGGAGCGCCAGTTTTCGTGGAAACCTGCCCGCAGTATCTGGAATTTACCAGCGATGTTTATAAGAGAGAAGACGGACGCAACTTCGTATGCTCCCCTCCAATCAAAGGACAGGAGAGCCAGGACGCATTGTGGAAAGCAATTAAGAACGGATCTATTGATACGGTAGCAACTGACCACTGTCCGTTCCAGAGCTATGAGAAAGACTGGGGCAGGGATGATTTCACCAAGATTCCGAACGGATGCTCAGGAATCGAGAACTTATATCCATATATGCTGGATGCGGCAAACTCCGGGAAAATATCTTTTTCAAGGGCAGTAGAGCTGTGTTCCACAAATCCTGCCAAGATTTTCGGATGTGATCAGAAAGGTTCGATTGCAGTCGGTAAGGACGCAGATATTGTTATTTACGACAAAGACAAAGATTTCACGATCAGTGTTGATACAATGCATTCAGACTGTGATCACACGATTTGGGAAGGAAAGAAACTGCACGGATACCCTGTACGTACTTTCCTCCGCGGAAATGTCGTCTATGCAGACGGAGAATTTAAGGGAACTCCTGGCATGGGTCAGTTTGTAAAACGAACCCCAAAAAAATTACGATAAAAAAGAGAGGGTAACATGGGTAAGGCGGTTACTAAAAAGGATGCAGAACAGATGCTTGAAAATGCATTGGAGATCGGAGCCCGTATGCTGATCTCCGGAGCAGAGATCAGGCGCGTGGAAGATTCCATCTTTAGAATTTGTACGGCCTATGGATCTGAACGGACTGAGGTGTTTTCTATTACGTATACAATTGTTGCCACTATTTCCTCCAAGAATTTCGGTATCATAACCCAGTCCAGGAGAATCCATGGTTCGGCATTTAATCTTCAGGAACTGAAATATCTGAATAACCTGTCCCGGAAAATATGCCGGACTCTTCCGGATATGGATGAGGTCAAGAAAGATTTAGAAGAGATTCACGGTCTGCCCACGTACAGCAACCGGCAGGGGATGCTCATCTATGCATTGATTTCATCTGCCTTTACCCTGTTTTTCGGAGGTTCACTGCTGGATGCGGCGATCTCTGCGGTCATAGGAGTCATGATCAAGATCGTGGAGATCCCTTTGAAAAATATGAATATGAATCGGTTTCTCGTCTCCTGCCTTTGTTCCCTGGCAGCAGGGGCACTGGCAGTCATGGCGGCGCGTACAGGTATCGGCTGTTCTTCTGATAAGATCAGCATCGGAAATGTCATGATCCTGATTCCGGGACTTATGTTCACGAACTGTATCCGGGAGATGATATCCGATAATTTTTTATCCGGCCTGACCCGTTTCGGAGAAGCGGTCCTGCTAAGCCTTTCGATTGCCCTGGGCTTTGCAGTGGTCAGCTGGCTGTGAATTTGAGAGGAGATGAGAATGAGCGGATTAAATCAGATCATAGCAGCATTTTTCGGTGCCCTCGGTTTTGCTTTTTTATTCAATCTGCATGGGAAAGAGATATTTTATACTTCATTAGGAGGATGTCTTGCATGGTGCGTGTATCTTTCGGCAGGGCTCATCATCCCACAGTATGGGAAACAATATTTTGCAGCGGCATTATTTTTAGGGATTTATGCGGAGTTTTTTGCAGTCAGGACAAAGGTTCCCGCGACATTATATCTTGCGGTCGGCATGATCCCCCTGATCCCGGGGGCAGCATTATTTATGATGATGCAGAATGCATTTAAAGCCGACTGGGAACAGTTTGCGCAGTATCGGTTAGAAGCATTTATTACAGGAGCTTCCATAGCTTCCGGAACAATTGTGGCAGCCGTGTGCTGGAACATTTTTAAGAACTATTGGTTTAACAAAAAATAAGGAGGTTCATTTATGTATACATGTGATTTAGGCCGGATGGCGGACAAAATTACAACTATGAGTAAATATGGGGA
Organism: Anaerostipes caccae L1-92; assembly: GCF_014467075.1. NCBI lineage: Bacteria > Bacillati > Bacillota > Clostridia > Lachnospirales > Lachnospiraceae > Anaerostipes > Anaerostipes caccae. Next base: position 3,422,455 of record NZ_AP023027.1, on the reverse strand, counting down.
TGCCGGACACGGAGGTATCACAAGATATTCTCTTTCACCGGAAGCTTTACAGGCTCGCGGAGAATTCGTTAAAAGAATGAAAGCGATCGGAGCCGAGATTAAAACAGATGATATGGCAAATATCTATGCAACACTGAAAGGGTCTGAGCCTGATCTTCCAAACATCGTTATGGCTTCTCACTGTGATTCCGTAAAGAACGGCGGAAATTACGATGGTATCCTTGGTGTTATGGGAGCAATGGAAGTGCTGGAAAGCATTGCAGATCAGAAGATTCCTCATAAACATAATATTACGGCTATGATCTGGACAAATGAGGAAGGATCATTATATCCGCCGGCTATGATGTCTTCAGGGGTGATTTGTAATGATTATCTCCCGGATGATATCAAGAAAAACTTTATTCATGAAAATATGCTTGCCTCCAAATCTGTTTTAGATCCGGAAAAGACATTCGGTGAGGCGCTGGAAGCTTCAGGATATAAAGGAGCAAAAGAAAACCGCCTGAACAATAAAGATTATATGGCAATGTTTGAACTTCATATCGAACAGGGACCAATCCTGGAAGCAGCAAAGAAAGATATTGGTGTTGTAACATGTGTCCTTGGAATGATCAACTATAAGATCAAAGTTTACGGACAGTCCGATCATGCGGGAACAACTCCGATGCCTTACCGCCAGGACGCTTTATATGGAGCGGCAAAGGTTCTTCAGTATCTCCATGATGAGCTAGATAAACTGGATTCCGAATTAGTTTATACAACCGGAGAGATCTACTGTCATCCGAATGTACATACCGTTATTCCTGATTATGTAGAATTCTCTATTGATGCAAGACATGAGAAACCAGAAGTCATCGAACAAGTTGTAAATGTCATCAAGAATATGCCAAAAGAAGTTGTGAAATGCAAAGTAGATTATGAAGTGGCATGGACCAGAGACACGGTTTATTATGACAAAGAACTGGTTGGTTATGTACAGGAAGCAGTCGATGAACTTGGCTACTCCAATCAGAAGATCAATTCCGGAGCAGGACATGATGCTCAGTTTGCAGCATACATGATGCCGACTACAATGGTGTTTGTTCCTTCTAAGGACGGACATTCCCACTGTGAACCGGAATATACATCACCGGAACAGTGCACGCAGGGAGCTTCTGTACTCCTGAACGCAGTTCTCAAATGTGATGCCGATAAGTAGGTAACATTGTTTTCCTTTACGTTAAAATAAGCAGAAAGAACGCTGTGAATTTCAGCGTTCTTTTTGCCGCTCTATTCTGGTATAATAGCATTGGCATTTAAAATGTACTGAGGGAGGTGTTTCATATTTTTATCGACAAGCCTTATTACAGCATAGGGGAACTTTCGGCGATCTGCGATATTCCGCAGAAAACACTGAGATATTATGACGAGATCGGCCTGTTTACTCCGGACCGCAGAAACGAGGAGACCCATTACCGCCTTTATTCAAAGGGGCAGATCATTACGGTCGTTATCATTAAGAATTTGAAACAAATGGGGTTTTCACTGAAGGAGATCAAAGAGATCGTCTCTGAAAATGAAGCCAAGGCGTTAGAAAAGAATATGCTGAAAAAGCTGCAGTCTATGAAGCAGGAGATTGAAGACAGTATCAACCGATATACGGAATACTGCTATTTTCTGAAAAAAATACAGAGCGGAATTGATATATTGGAAGAACTGTCTGACAGCTGTTCTGACGAGATGAAGATTTCCGTAGAATTTATTCCGGAGATCAATCTGTTATATGACCGCCGTATCATGAAAGATTATGATTATTCTGAAATTTCCCTTGAACGGTGGCTTGGAATCACGGATAAAGCAAAGACCATGAACTGTAAAATTACAGGGCCGGTATATGTCACTTTTTATGACAGTAATATACTGAATAAATTTCTGTCCCAGGACTCTGAGATCGAATTTGCCGTCCAGGTAGAGGAATCAAAGCCCGCTGAACATATACGGCCTTTTGGAGGAATGCTGGCGGCCACAGTCATTCATATCGGAAACTATGAAGACATTTCAAGCACCTACATACAGCTCATCAAATGGATCAAAAAACATAATTATAGAACGGCAGGACCGGCCACTGAAGAGTTTATCCTTTCACCTCTGGATGTGAATGATGAAGCCAGAAGGGTCACCAAGATCATCATACCCGTAGAAAAAGACTCTTAAAAATTACTTTGTCACAGGAATGATGATTTTAGTAACATGTTCATTTTCATTTCGCAGGTCCACAGGGGAAATAATAAATTCTTCTGAAACCGGACCTGCAACCTTATAGTGATTCTGATTGATCCACTGAATAATTTTGATGTGGGTCCTGATTACATCGCTGTACGGGCCGACATGAAAAGCGGTAGCTGCCAGAAAGCCGCCGAACTTTCGGACATGTTTGGAATCGCTTTCTTCTACCTGGATGCCGAACTCAATATCACAGTCTTTAGAAAGAAACTGGTCCAGCAGATCCGTGTAATAGGTGACTGTTATCGGGCCGCATACCTTAAGGCCGTGTCTTGAGACTTCATCGTTGATCTCTACCCACCGCTCAAGGGAGACCTCGTCATTGTGATAAGACTGCATGATCCTGCGGGAGTGATAAAGATTTACTTCAGGCACTTCTTTGACCGTGATTGCATCCATCTCACCGGCCTGGATCTTTTTCAGATCATCATCATAGAGATGAAGGATCTGGGCACCTTCTTTTAATCTCTGTAAAAACTGCTCCCCCTCAAAGTATTTCTGATTCAGAGTTTCAATTTCCTTTTTTATACATACCAGTTTATCTTCAATTTTCTGTTCCAGGTTTCGGACCTGGTTTACAGAAACTATTTCTTTGATTTCCTTAATCGAAAAACCGAGCATGCGCAGTTTCCGGATGATAGAAATGGTTACCATTTGGTCTTTGCTGTAATAGCGGTATTTGCTGTCTTCCTTCCGGACCTCCGGAACTACCAGCTTAATCTCGTCATAGTAACGAAGCGTCTTAATAGAAGTGTTACAGGTAGCTGCCACTTCCCCGATAGAATAGTAATGATTCCTGTCCAAAATTTTGTCCCTCCACACATTTTATCCTTTAGAAATAGTATACCTTATCGCACGAAGTGCGTCCACCCGAAGGGCATAAAATACGGTGTGTTACATGGATTTGTAAAAAGTTGTACACTGATAAAGAAATATGGTATAATATGTATAAATAAATAAAAATAACCAAAAACTAAATGAATATAAAATTTATTACTTACAAAGTAATAAATATTGCTAAAATGGAGAAATTCGTCTATAATGAAAATATATTATGATAACAAAAATATACAAAAATTATGTAACGATTATAAATATGCTCAGAAAAAATTAGGAAAAAATGTCGCGTATAAATTACATAAGGCGTTACAATTCATTAATGCATCGGTATGTTTTATAGATATTAAATATATGATGACTCTTCGTTTGCATCCTCTAAAAGGGGACAGAAAAGGAACATATGCGATAGATCTAGGGAAAAAAACTGGATTTAGATTAATTTTAATACCAGTTGATCAGAATGGAAACAAGTGGACAAATGAAAATATTATTACTATTTACAACTCAACAGATACAGTAATCTTAATGGAGGTGAGCAAGCATTATGAATAGTTCTGAATATAAACAAAGCATTGCATTTCACCCGGGAGAGTATATCAGAGATCTTATCGAGGAGATGGAAGTTACACAAAGTGAATTTGCCAGACGTTTGAATGTCAGTGAAAAAGTTTTGAGTGAGTTTGTTAATTGCATAACGCCGATGAATAAAGATATTGCGGAAAAACTTGCAACAATGACTGGTACCTCGGTAACTGTTTGGTTGAATTTACAGCTAGCATATGACGCAGCTGTTTTGAAAAATAGAATTGATCAGGAAATGAAAGCTGACGAAGCAATTTTCAATGTACTTGATTATAGTTACTTTGTTAAGCTCGGGGTAGTGAGCAAATGTCAACAAAAAGAGGAAAAAATCAGAGAGCTAAGAAAGTATTTTACAGTATCATCACTTGGTATACTTGCTCAAAAGGATTTTCTTGTTAATTTCAGAGCAGTGACATCAAAAGAAAGTAACAAAAATATTATATGTGCAAATGCATGGGTTCAGACGGCCATTAATATGACCAAGAATATTAAAACGAAAAGCTATAATCCAAAGAAGCTGAGATCATTGCTGCCGGAACTTCGTAAGATGACATTATTTCAGAATGATAACTTTGTTTCAAAGATGCAGGAAGTATTAGCAGAATGTGGAGTGGCAGTAATTTTTCTGCCTCATCTAAAAAATTCAGACATTCATGGAGCAGTCAAATGGATCAATAATGAAAAAGTAATGTTGGCGATTAATACACATGATGTATATGCAGATATATTCTGGTTTTCATTTTTCCATGAACTGCGTCATATTTTCCAGCATAAAACATCGAAAACATTTATAGTGTCACATGATAATAATGAAATGGGAAATGTAGATATGAAGCTTGAGAAAGAAGCAGATTTGTTTGCGGCGAATTTATTGATTCCCCAAAATAATTTTAATGAATTTATAGGTGATTCCGAAATTACCAGAGAAAATATACTCGCTTTTGCTGATAAAATTGGAATTCATCCTGGGATTGTGGTGGGGAGATTACAGCATGATAGGTTTGTGGACTTTAGTTCGCTGAATGATTTAAGGATAAAATACAAGATTCAATAGTATAATCTTGTGTTTTGTAATGTTGTATAGTAAAGACAACTAAAATTTATAGAGTAGGACTTAGAGAAATGGATCATCAGAATATTGAACTACGGCATTCAATTTCACCGGAAATGTTTTGCAGATTACGCGAACAGGTGAATTTTCAAAAAGTATCACAGAGGCAGGCTAAAAAGATTTTAGAAAATACAAGTTACATCTGTGCGGTATTTTACAATAACGAACCTGTTGGAGTTACACGTCTGCTTTTTGATTATGGGACAGATGCCTACATTACAGACGTCATTGTAAATCCCGATTATCAGGGATGTGGAATTGGAAGATTATTAATAGAAAATGTCTTAAATTATATTCGGCAGAATGTAACAGATACAAAAGTGGTATGCAGTCTGTATGCAAATCAGGGAAAAGAAGATTTCTATCATCGCTTTGGTTTTGAAAAGTTACCAAATATAAAATATGGCTATGGAATGGTTCTTGATGTATAAAATCTTGATTTTATTAAAATCTTCAGGACAGCAGATATAAAAGACCCGGCAGACAGCCGGGCCTTTGACTTTTATTTCTCAGACTTAACGGAATAAACTTCCGCTGATGACAAGCTTCTGAATTTCATTGGTGCCTTCATAGATCTGTGTGATCTTTGCATCTCTCATCATGCGCTCTACATGATATTCTTTCATATAACCGTTGCCTCCGAGCATCTGTACAGCTTCCTGTGAAACCTGCATAGCTGCATCTGTACATACCATTTTTGCTTTGGCAGCAGAGATAGAGTAACTGCGTCCCTCCTGTTTATCCATGGCAGCCTTGTAAAGCATATATTGTGCCTGCTCAATCTGTACAGAGAGTTCTGCCATCTTAAACGCCAGGTACTGGTTTTTGCATAATGGTTTACCAAATTGCTGGCGGTCTTTTAAGTACTGGAGTGCGATGTCATAAGCACCTTTTGCAATTCCAAGTCCCTGAGCAGCAACACCGATTCTTCCGCCGTCCAAGTCTTTCATGGCAACAGCAAATCCTTTGCCTTCCTCGCCTACCATATTTTCTTTCGGAACTCTTACATTTTCAAAGATAATCTCTGAAACCTGAGCACTTCTGATTCCACATTTGTTTTCGATCGTGCCGACAGAAACTCCCGGCATAGCTTTTTCTACAACAAAGGCAGATAATCCTTTTGTTTTCTTTTCCGGATCTGTCAGGGCAAATACAAGGAAGTAGTCAGCCAGAGGTCCGTTTGTGATAAAGCATTTCAGACCGTTCAGCACATAAGCTTCGCCGTCCCAGAGAGCGGTTGTCTTACATCCGGCAGCGTCAGAACCTGCTTCCGGCTCAGTAAGACAGAAAGCGCCCATCTTTTTACCGGACAGAACATCCGGAAGATATTTCTTCTTGAGCTCTTCGCTGGCAGAATTGATCAGACCGCCGGAGAAGAGAGAAGTACATACAGAATAAGCAATTCCTACGGAAGAGTTTACTTTGGAGATTTCTTCTACGGCTAATACATAAGAGAGATAGTCGGCTCCCTGTCCGCCGTATTCTTTTGGAAATGGAAGACCGATCAGGCCCATCTGTCCCATTTTTGCATAAGCCTTTTCAGGGAATTTCCCTTCTTCATCATCTTTTAATACGGTTGGAAGCAGTTCTGTCTGAGCAAGCTGTCTTGTAATATTCTGAATGGATAATTGCTGGTCGGTTAATTGAAAATTCATATTGAAACCTCCTTCTGTGTGAGTTTGGCGATCATTGCCGGAATCACATCATTTAAATCTCCTACAATCCCATAATCACAGATGCCGAAGATCGGCGCTTCTGGGTCTTTATTGATTGCAACAATATATTTTGATTCATTCATTCCTGCCAGATGCTGGATTGCGCCTGAGATACCACAGGCGATATAAATATCCGGACGTACCGTGGTTCCTGTCTGCCCTACCTGATGGGAAGCATCGATCCATCCAGCCTCTACACAAGCTCTGGAAGATCCAACTTCCGCACCGAGGACATCAGCTAACTCTTGGATCAAATGGAAGCCTTCTGCAGATTTTAATCCCCGGCCTCCGGATACGATGATCCGTGCGTCTGTCAGATTTACTTGTTTCTTTTCTTCTTTAATAATTTCTACAAGCTTAGCTCTGATATCATTTTCTGAGAGATCCGGAATAAAGGTTTCCATTGTTCCGGCAGCCGTTTCCTGATGGATGGCTTTCTCCATGACTCCGGGTCTTACCGTAGACATCTGCGGACGGTTCTTTGGGCAGACGATGGTGGCCATAAGGTTCCCTCCGAATGCAGGCCTTGTCTGCAGAATTTTTCCGTCTTCTGCATCAATCTCAAGTTTTGTACAGTCTGCCGTAAGACCTGTTCCAAGCCGGGCAGCAATTCTCGGTCCGATATCCCGGCCGATGGACGTTGCGCCTACCAGAACAATTTCAGGTTTTTTCTTCTGGATCAGCTGTACAAAAGCGGAAGTATAGCCGTCGGTTGAAAAGCTTGAAAGCAGCGGATGTGACATATAGTAAACGATATCAGCGCCATAGTGAAGAAGCTTTTCAACTTCTGATTCAATTTTGTAACCTGGTATTACAACAGCGAGTTTTTTCTGAAGCTGATCGGCCAGCTTGCGGCCTTCTCCCATCAGCTCGATTGTAACGGGCTGTATTTTTCCTTCCCGTTGTTCTCCAAGGACCCAGACATCTTCATATGCACTCAGGTCGATTCCCTGGTTTACTTTTGCTCGTTCCATTTTCTGTCCTCCTTAAATCAAATTTGCCTGCAGAAGCTTCTCAATAAGGGTTTCCGCTTTTTCAGAATCCGTATTTCCCTCGATGATCTCACTTTGTTTCGATTTAACAGGGACAAAGGAACGGTAAACGTTAGTAGGAGAACCTTTTAGTCCGATCTGAGTCTGATCTACATTAAGATCAGAAAGACCCAACATATTGATTTCCACATCTCCGTCATAAGCTCTGAAAATTCCCTGTACGGTCGGGAATCTTGGCTCGTTCAGTTCCTTGATGGCAGTCAGGAGTACCGGAAGTTTGGTCCGAATCTTATAGTCTCCTGTCTCCGTAAATCTTGTTACATTCAGAGATTCCCCGTCGCATTCGATATGTTTTGCATAGGTGATCTGTGGAATGCCAAGAAATTCAGCAATTTCAGGTCCCACTTGTGCGGTATCCCCGTCAATAGCCTGTCTTCCACATAGGATCAGGTCATAATCTCCGATCTTTTCAATGGCTGCCGCAAGAATTGTGGCAGTAGCCCATGTGTCAGATCCTCCGAATGCCCGGTCGCTCACCAGATATGCATGGTCTGCTCCCATTGCAATCGCTTCTTTTAATGCATCTGTAGCCTGAGGAGGCCCCATACTTACGACGGAAACTTTGGCGCCTGTTTCATCTTTCAGGACAAGGGCAGCCTCCAATGCATTCTTATCATCCGGATTGATAATGCTTGGGACTCCTTCCCGGATCAGTGTCCCGGTCTCCTGGTTGATCCGGACTTCGTTGGTATCCGGAACCTGCTTTACGCATACAATGATCTTCATGCTTTCCCTCCCATTACTTTCCGTTAGAATTTAAAACGGCTCTTGAGATCACGACCTTGTGAATCTCAGAAGTACCTTCGTAGATTTCAGTGATTTTGGCGTCTCTGTACATACGCTCCAAAGGATAATCTTTCATATAGCCATAGCCGCCATGAATCTGAAGAGCAAGGTTCGTAACAAATCTTGCATTTTCAGAAGCATTTAATTTTGCGATGGCAGCTTCTTTTGTGTGAGGCTGACCAGTGCTTTTTAAATAAGCAGCATAGTAGATCATCCATTTTGCACACTCGGTTTTTGTAGCCATATCTGCAATATACCACTGAAGACCCTGGAGAGCTTTGATCGGTTTTCCGAACTGAACCCTCTCGTTCATATACTTGACACTCTCATCAAGAGCGCCTTCAGCGATCCCCAGTGCCTGTGCGGCAACACCGATTCTGGCACCGTCCAGAGCATTCATAGCCATCTTGAATCCGGCGCCTTCTTTGCCTACAAGATTTTCTTTTGGAACACGGCACTGGTCAAAGATTAATTCTGCAGTCTCTGAACCGTGGATTCCCATTTTGTTCTCGATCTTACCGACAGTGAATCCCGGTGTTCCTTTTTCTACTAAAATACAAGATAATCCTTTGACTCCTTTAGATGGATCGGTCAAAGCGAAAATAAGAAGATACTTTGCCTGACCTCCGCCGGAAATAAAGCATTTTGTACCATTTAAAACATATTCTCCGGTCTCCTCATCAAGGACAGCCGTTGTCCTTACCGCAGCGGCGTCAGAGCCGGCATTGGGTTCTGTCAGCGCAAAAGCTGCAAGATGTCCGCTGGATGTCACTTCCGGTAAATATTTTTTCTTTTGTTCCTCACTGCCGAACTTTAAAAGTACAGAAGCAAAGATGGTGTGAATAGACAGAATACCTGCCGTGGCTGCACATTTTTTTGCAAGTTCTGTGACAGTAATCACCTTATCAATGTCATTGCCTCCGCTTCCGCCGTATTCTTCCGGAGTCCCGATTCCAGTAAGACCGAGTTTTGCCATCTGCTCAAAGGTATCTCTCGGAAAGATTCCTGTCTGATCTACCTCTTCGGCTCTGGGACCTACCACTTTTTCAGCAAATTCACGGACTGTTTTTTTCAGCATTTCCTGTCCGTCTGTCAGTTTAAAATCCATTTTTACCTCCTGCTATCCTAATTACATTACGCCTTCGGCTTTTAGTGATTCCAGTTCCTCATCTGTGAGACCAAACACTTCTTTGTTATGCTGTCCCAACAGAGGAGCAGGAGTGTCTACACTGCCTGGAGTTTCCGTCAATTTGATCGGACAACCCTGGAAATACATTTCTCCGATGGTCGGATGATCCATGTGAACCATCATCTCTCTCGCCTGGAAATGCGGATGGTCAATGGCTTCCTGCATATCTAATACAGGACCGCAAGGAATACCGGCTTTATCAAACAGATCTTCGATCTCTTTTTTTCCTTTGGCAGCGGCCCACTCGCTTATTACCTGCTGCAGACCATCTTTATAGTTTTTGCATCTAAGATCATTTGTCTCATAACGCGGATCATCGAGAAGGTCTTCCCGTCCGATGGTTTCGCAGAAAGTTTTGAACAGACGGTCGTTGCCGACACCGATCGCAATATATCCGTCTTTGGCTTCATAGATATCGAAAGGAGCGATAGAAGGGTCGATATTTCCCTGACGCTGAGGGATCACACCATCCATCGTCGTCGTAACAATGCCGTTTTCCAAAAGACTGAAGATCGTGTCTGCCATAGCAACATCTACCTGTTGTCCCTGTCCAGTGCGTTCTCTGTTAAATAGTGCCATCAGGACACCTACACACAGATAGATTCCAGTCACATTGTCAGCGATAGAAGGCCCTACTTTGGTAGGAGGAGAGTCCGGGAATCCCGTCATGTTTACCATTCCTCCCATAGACTGGGCAACAATATCGTAACAAGGACGGTTGGACAGCGGTCCGTATTGTCCGAAGCCGGAACCAGAAGCATAAATGATGCTCGGATTGATCTTCTTTAATGTTTCATAATCCACTTTTAATTTCTTAGACACACCGACTCGGAAGTTTTCAACAACCACATCGGCATCCTTTACTAAGTCATAAAAGATTTCTCTCGCTTTCTCATTTTTAAGATTCAGGGTAACCCCTTTTTTATTTCGGTTTAAGAACGCATAAAATCCGCTCTCGCCGCTTTTTTCGTCGATCGGTCCCCAGCTTCTGCACTGGTCTCCCTGAACCGGCTCGAATTTAATGACATCTGCACCATTGTCCGCCAGCAGGGTCGTACAGAATGGTCCATTATATGCATGGGTCAGATCCAGAACCTTAACGCCTTCTAATGCTTTCATGTGAACCTCCTCTTATCTAAGCTTTTACTTTGTGTTCCGGTATTTCGTATACAAAAAATGCTTCTGTTGAAATTTCCGGATCCTCTAACATATCAATAGAACTTTCAAATTCCGGCTCCTCAGGAATCTGAGCCACTTTGAAAGAACGGCACTGAATGTAGACTTTATTTCCTTCAGTTTTTGTGACTCTTGCGATAAATTCCATATAATCCCCGGCAAAGACAGGGTTATATAAACGAATTTTTTCTACGAGGCAGCATCTTCCGACATTGCCGCACACTTTTGCCATTAAGCGGTCTGCAGTATCTCCCATATATGTAATGGAACGTGCGCCGTTTACTACACCACCACCGTAAAATTCATCTCTGCTTGACATCCTGTATCTCATTGTTACTGTCTGTTCACTCATATCAAAACCTCCTTGATTTGTCTGTACCTATCCTAATATGTAATATTAATCGATTGCTTTCCATGGATCTTTGACCGTTCCGTCCGGCTGTACTCCTCGCTGAAGTTCTTTTTTAACTACGAGGATAACGTTTCCTTCTGTGATCAGCTTAGGTTCATCAAAATAGTACATATCTCCATCCTCAGCGCCTTCGATTCCGAGTCTTTTTGCAGGAGTAGCCACTTTAAAAGTCTGGATCAGGCAGGTTCTTGATGTGTTGCCTACTTTGACCATAGTTGCCTTAAAGTCCAGCTGGTCTCCCACGTAAGCATCTTCCATGAATTTCACATCGTTATAACCGAGGCAGAGGGATTCGTCCCCATCATTTAAAATCATCAGTTCTGTCTCTACATCGCCGATGAAATCAAACTGTCTGCCAACCGGGATGACACCTTCCGGATTATTGGCATCTGCTGTAGTCATTTTGTAGCTTAAAAATGCTTCTGTTCTCATAATTTCTTACCTCCTGTGGCTGTTTGATTTTTGATCTTAGCTTTACTTTAATGCATCCGGCAAATGCACAGTCAATGGCTGTTTTGGAGATGGTTTGAGATTTTTTAAGAGAAAAGAAACCAACTGTCCTGCGGGGGGAGGGTTGAATTTAATAATAAATATCAGAAATCTTTTAAACGGTGAGATGATTTCGCTTATATGGTTCCGGTTTGCGTGTAGTTTGACATTCAGGAGATATAAAAATGGGGAAGAGTTTTATTTGAAGAAAATGATTAGATATAGGAAAAATCAACTTGGAAATGCTATAATGACAATAGATGTAAAAGAGATACACAAAGTTTGAGAGAGGGGGAAAGAAAATGAAAAAGTATATTATCAGTATTGGCTTGCTTCTTATTTTTTTTCTGTACGGAGAAACAGTGGATGAACCTTCAAATTTTTATAAAAAGGTCCAGCCCGATCTAAACATGCGGACAGAACAATATAAGACGGATGTTACATTAAAAACAGACGGGAGTTATTTGATAACTGAAAGAATTAAGGTGAATTTTTTGAAACCCAGGCATGGCATCTATCGGAATATACCAGTTCGTGGAAGGCAGTCCTATAAAGATAAAGAGAATAAGGAGCATAAATTTTTATATTATGCGGATGTAAAATTAAATTTGGATGATGTTAATACAAGTGCGTCATATGATAATAAAGATGGAAACTTTATATTAAAGCTGGGTGATGAAGAGGCAAAAGTAAACAGTGGAAATTATCAATTCAGCTATCAGCTGACACCGTATCATCAGGAAAAAGAATATCATTATGTATATTACAATGTATTTCCTGGACAGTGGAAAGATTCTATTCCGAAAGGAAGTCGGTTTACGATACATTTTCCGAAGAAGATAAGCCTCTCACAGGTTAAGTTTTATACTGGAGAACAGGGAAATACTGTGGATGCCAGCAGTGTGGCTGATATCAGGATAGATTCCGCAGGACGCAGGATCACGGGGACACTGACGAAAGATCTGCCGGTCGGATGGGGCATTACCTGTTTCGGAGATTTAGATAAGGGGTATTTTACTTCAGTAAAACGTCCAACACTGGGAAGAGAAATCTTGACGGCGGCAGGACTGATTTCCCTTGTCCTCATTATATTATTTTTGAAGTTTAAGAAGAAAGATGAAATTATTCCATCAATTCAATACCAGCCTCCGGAAGATATTGACAGTGCGGCAATAGGCTGTATCATTGACGGAAGTGCAGATACCAAAGATGTAATATCGCTGCTGCTTTACTGGGCGGATCAGGGTTATGTATTTCTGCAGCACAAAAAGAATGAAATGATTGCCTATAAACTAAAAGATCTTCCAGCATATGCACCTGAGTACCAGACATATTTGTTTGAAAAAATGTTTACGCAGGAGGAACCATTTCTTTCGACAATGGATGTTCCGGAGCGAATGACAGGAGCAGTAGAAGCAACAAAAGAAAAACTCAAGAATTATTATCAGGATATGATTTATACAGAAGGGTCCAGAACGGCAAGATTTATCAGCAGTATTTTAACGATGATACCAATAGCACTATTTATGATATTGAGTACACAGTATGGGATTTTAAGTGAAAAGGAACAGCACTATGAAATGTATATGTTTGCTGCAGTATGCATTGGCTTTTTCATTATATTGTATGCTGCAGATCACTGGTATTCTTTGTCTCTGGAAGACAGAAAGAGAGATCTGATCATTGCCGGCACATTATGCATTGGTGCGTTGGGGATATACAGTATTTTTTATATGGAAATGGTAAAAAAGCAAAAGATTTTTAATTTTGCAGGCGTAATGGTTTTGGTATGCATAATGACAGCCGCCGGCATCCTGCTGACTGCATGTATGAAAAAAAGAACAAAGCAGTGTGTTGAGTGGATGGGATATCTGGTCGGCCTTAGAGATTTCATAGAAAATGCGGAACTGGATCGAATGAAAGTTTTGGGTGAACAGTATCCAAATCTATTCTATCATATATTCCCCTATGCTTATGTATTCGGTCTGTCAGAAATCTACGCAGATAAGCTGGAGAAGCTGAATGTGGAAATGCCGGTTTGGTTTGGAAACGCCGAAGGAGATTATATATTCAGAGCACAGTATATGAAAGACTTTCACCAGGACTTTAATACATCAATCAGCATAGACAGTTCTTCAGGTTCCGGAGGCGGAAGCGATTCTTCAGGAGGCTTCTCAGGAGGCGGTTTCGGAGGCGGCGGAGGCGGAAGCTGGTGAGGGTGAAGTTTATATTGACTTTTCTCCTTTGCATTCGTATAATAATCTTACTTAATTCAGAAAGAGGTAGCAAACAATTATGGACGATGCTGATGACAGTGATTCGGCAAACAATTTAATTCAGATCATTTACAGGCGTAGTCTGCTGTTTCACACAATGGCGGACTGCGCCTTTTCGTATGTGCATATTCATATGAGAAGGTGACGGCAGATATTTGCAGATGAACCGGAAGTAAAGACGAGAATATAAAGGAGTATATTGAAATGAATAAAATAGGTGCGCAGTTATTATTACAGATCATTCTGATTTTTTTGAACGCTTTTTTCGCTATGACAGAAATCGCAGTCATTTCCCTGAATGGAGCAAAACTTAAAAAGATGTATGAGAACGGGGACAGGAAGGCGGGAAAGCTTTTAAAGCTTGTGGAAGAACCGGCAGGTTTTCTTTCTACCATCCAGATCGGGATCACGCTGGCTGGATTTTTGGGCAGTGCTTTTGCAGCAGATAATTTTTCCGGGTATCTTGTAACCTGGATTTATGATGATATAGGTTTTACAGCCATATCTGCGGCAGCTCTGGATACGATAGCAGTTATATTGATTACACTGATCTTATCTTATTTTACTTTGATCTTCGGAGAACTTGTTCCAAAACGGATCGCCATGCAAAAGCCTTTTGCTGTTGCAAAAATATCCTGCGGCGTTGTCTCTGGGGCGGCCCTCATTATGAAGCCCGTGGTATGGTTTTTGTCGGCATCTACCAACATTGTGCTGAAAATCCTGCATATGAAAACAGAAGCAGAAGAACAGACTGTGACAGAGGAAGAAATTCGTCTGATGATGGAACTGGGTGAGGAAAAAGGAACCATCGACAGTGAAGAAAAGGAATGGATCGAAAACGTTTTTGAATTCGGTGACACCACGGCAGGGGACCATATGACACACAGTTCTGAAGTGACGGCAGTTTCTCTTGCACAGTCCGCGGAAGAGATCCTGAACATCATCCGGGAAACCGGACTGTCCAGATTCCCGGTTTATGCAAAAGGGTTCAATGATATCCGGGGAATCCTAAATGCCAGAGACTTTCTGATGAATCTGAATGAGAACAGGGAAAAGACTTTAGAAGAAATGCTGAGACCTGCTTATTTTGTTCCGGAGACCATACCTTCCTCTGTGCTGTTCCAGGATATGCAGAAGAAAAAAATTCATCTTGCAGTTGTGATAGATGAGTACGGGGAGGTCAGTGGTATTGTCACGATGGAGGATCTTCTGGAGGAAATTGTGGGAAACATCTATGATGAATTTGATCCGTCCGAACCTCCCAAGATCAGCAAGGCTGCCGAGAATTTGTGGAAATGCTCAGGGGCAGTGAAGCTGAATACGATTGCGGAAGAGCTGGGTGTGGAGATTCCGGACCATCCGGACTATGATACTCTTGGAGGACTGGTTTTCAGCCGGCTTCATTCCATTCCAAAGGACGGCACAACCTTTGAGTTGGAGATTTGTGGCCTGCATATCCATGTGAAGAAGATGATGGGAAGAAAAATAGTGGAGGCAGAGATTCAGAAGAGAAAAAACCCCCGGGAAATGCTATAATAATTCATAGATGAGAGGGGGTATAATATGAAGAACTTTAGCCTGAAGAATTTGATTCCATTGCTGCTGCTGCTGGCTTTTTTTCTTATAACAGGCGGGTATTTCGACCGTTTTACGGAAGAACTTGATTCCGGGGTAAAAAAAGATTTATATATGAAGACGGAAACTTATGACGTAGATGTCACAGTGGATGGGGAAGGCTATTATCTGGTGACGGAGCAGATCAAAGTAAAGTTTTTAGAAGACAGGCATGGCATCTACCGGTACATTCCCAATAAAGGATTTGTGGCATATCAAAAGGATGGAGATATAAAAAAATTTCCATATCTCGCGAGAGTAGAGCTTGAACTTCCAAACAGCGATATAAAGGAATCTAAGCAGAACGGTGCGAAAGTATTTCGTTTTGGTTACAGTGATGAAACAGTCCGCAAAGGTGATTATGAATTTACTTACCGGCTGACACCTGAGCGGCAGGGCCAGCCTTTCCCGTATATCTATTATAATATCTATCCCTCAAAGTGGAAGAATGATATTCCAAAGGGAAGCCGTTTTACGATGCGCTTACCGGAAGGCACGGATTTAGAAAAACTCGAATTTTACTATGGAGCCTATGGATCGGCAGAAAGTGCATCCGACATCATAGATCTGAGAAAGAATCAAAAAGAGAATACAATAACCGGAATTCTTAAGGAAGATCTTCCTATGGGCAGTGGTATCACTTGTTTCTCAGGACAGGTACAGAAGGGATTTGCGGGGGTAAAAGGGAAACCCGGAATCTCATTATTTCTTTGGGTTCCGCCTGTGATTTTGCTGGCAGTACTGGCTGTCCTGTATCTGTGTTTTGGAAGGGATGAAAAAATCATTCCTTCTATAGAATTTGAACCTCCGCAGAATATGGACAGTGCAGCTGTGGGGTATGTTATTGACGGGATCGCGGAGGACAAAGATATTCTCTCTTTGATACTGTACTGGGCCGATAAGGGTAATCTGTGGATAGAGGAGGAAGAGGAATACCTGATGACGCTGCATAAGCTGAAGGAACTGCCCAAAGAGGCACCAAGCTATCAGCACACCGTATTCCGGCGGTTGTTTGAGAATGGAGACTCTGTCTATTTAAACGGCCTGAAAAATGACTTTGGTCTGACAATGAGCAGCGCAAAAACGCAGCTGATACAAGAGTTTGACGGGGAAAGCAAAGCGGGAATCTATACCAAACCATCGTGGAGACTGCAGAGGCTGGCGTTTCTATGTACGCTGCTGTCAGTTATCTGGGTTACAGTCCTCACAGGGCATTATTCTTACATGACTGCAGTCGGCGTTGTGATTCAGGCGCTGCTGTGTACCGGCATGGGGCTGGGAATGTATTTTTGCTGCAGGGGAATCGACGGCTGGTATTCTTTTTCCAGGGCAAAGAGGACTCTGATGACTGCAGGCGGTGCAAGTCTTTTTTACTTATCAGAAATACTGTACTTTGTTTTTTATACATATAAGGCATCCGGGAACGAAATTTTCGATTATACAATGGAAATAGGAATCGTCCTGGCTGCAGCGGCAGTTATGATGCCGCTGACCTGTTTCATGAAAAAAAGAACTCCAAAATGTATCCGATGGATGGGGCAGCTGTCAGGACTGCGCTCCTTTATCGAGACTGCCGAGCTGGATCGTATGAGAGTGCTGGCAAAAAATCGGCCTGAGATTTTTTATCATATTATGCCTTATGCTTATGTATTCGGTCTTTATGATAAGTTTGCAGAGAAACTGGAGGTGCTGGAAATTCCTGCTCCGGGCTGGTATCATGCCGGATACGAAATAAAAAGCTGGAATGCAGGAGTTATGCTGAATTGTATGGCAGGGAATCTTACATTTGCCGCAGTCTCTCTGAGTCAGCCGTCATCTGTGAACGCTTCCGGAGGATCATCGGGCGGCGGAAACAAAGGAGGTTTCTCAGGCGGAGGCTTCGGAGGAGGCGGAGGAGGCAGCTGGTGAGACCCAGTGCGCCAAAAGGAGTGTTTTTCCAAAAGAACTTGTAGAATCCTTAAACAGCGTGGTAATATAAAGGGAAATACAGGAGGATGAAAAAGTGGGAAACAAAAAAGTTCTTAGAATGGTGCAGATTGCTCTGTTCATAGCCATCATTTTTATTATGACATTTACACCGCTTGGATATTTACGGCTTGGGTTATTGGAAATATCGCTTCTTACGATCCCGGTAGGGGTGGGAGCCATGATCTTTTCACCGGCAGCCGGGGCAGTTCTTGGGCTGTCATTCGGACTCATTAGTTTTGCAAGATTTTTTGGGATGAATCCGTTTGGGGCAGTCCTGGTGGGGATCAATCCTTTTTATGCCTTTTTGGTGGCAGTGCCTACAAGGACGCTTATGGGATTTCTGACAGGGGTGATCTTCAGGGCACTGAGCAAGGGAGGAAGCGCGAAAACTGCCCGTTATTATATCGGAGGTTTCTGTGCACCATTCTTAAACACCGTATTTTTCATGGGAGTTATGGTGCTGTGCTACTGGAACACGGAATATTTTCAGAACCTCAATTCTACCATGGGCAATCTGAATCCACTGATGTTTATCTGTGCATTTGTGGGTGTCAATGCAGTGGTCGAGATTCTGGCGGGTTCTGTTGTCGGAGGTACAGTTGCGAAGATTCTTCATAAGGTACTGAAAAATACGTAGGCAGCACACAGAGTGAAAAGAAAGAACCGCAATACAAAAAACAGGTTCCGCTGGTTGGACGGAACCTGTTTTTATATTTAATGAAAAGAGAGGATTAAAATATATGAAAAACTATATTTAAAGTATATCAGAATCCCTGCCAGATACAATGTATAGAAAATAAACAATTATAAACGAAGTATAAACAAATCTTAGAAAAACCTTACGAGCGATATGTTTTATTTTCATATATTTGTACATATGTTATAATATAAATATTCAAATGTTATATAATACAGCAAGGAGGTTTTATGAAAAGCTCTGATATAATAAAAGAGATTCGTTCCCTTTTAAATATGAGTCAAAGTGAATTGGCTGATAAAATAGGCGTGAGCTTTGCAACAGTTAATCGCTGGGAAAAAGGACGATGCGAACCATCACAGATTGCAGTGAATGCAATTAAAAATTTATGTGCGGAAAGTAATATTGATTTTTCTCAGTTTGAAGGGAACCGTGTTATTACGACCGATGAAATCGTGACGCTTTATCATGGCTCAAAGTCTGGAATTCGCGGAGCGATTGCCCCGGTGAGCCGTGACCGATGTGATTTTGGAAAAGGATTTTATATGGGTACAGACCGCACACAGCCACTCACTTTGATTTGTAATTATCCCGATGCCAAAATATATACTTTGAGTGTTGATTTATCAGACCTTAAAATTCTTGATATAGAAGTAGGATTAGATTGGGCATTTTTAATAGCATATAATCGTGGTAAGATGGAGTCAGTAAAACATTCAAAAATATATGATCGATTTGCTGGCTTGAACAGAGAGTATGACATGATAATTGGCTACATTGCAAATGACAGAATGTTTGTAGTACTCGATCGTTTTTTTAATGGGGAGATTACTGATCTTGCATTAATCAACAGTCTTTCTGCGCTAAAGCTTGGTAAACAGTATGTGGCTTTAACAGAAAAGGCCTGCCGGAATATAAAAATTCTTGGGGAACAAAAACTTTCTGAAAGTGATCGGGAAAAACTAAAACGGGAAAGCGAAACAAAACGATCAAAAGGGATTGCATTGGCAGAGGAAATCTGCCGAAAATACCGCCGGGAAGGCCGGTTTTTTGATGAGATTCTAAAGGCAGGTGAGTAACATGGCAAGTCTTTCTCTTGAAAAACGTCAGCTTTGTGACATACAAGGCAGGCTGTTTCAGCTTGCGCTAAAGAATGGATATGATTGTCCGAGCTTTATAAAAGCATTTATGAACAGCCGAACGGCTGCAGCTCTTGACGATACCTATGACCGCTTACAGTGGGCCGGTGAGGAATATATTCTCGATGAGCTTAATGATGAGGTACATGGCTTAAAGACGGCTGGTACGATTTACACAAATGAAGTGATGTACTGGACGGGGTATACCTATCGCTATTGGCACTATTACACAGGCGAGAACAGTCGTGAAATCTATAGAACTGCTGATGAAAAAATAATGAAGGAATGCTGGCTCGGATTTCACACGTTAGATGTTGAAATGGCCATTGATGATTTGAAGGAGATTCATCGGCAGACATATCAGAACAAGGGTGTTTAAAACAGCTGGTCTTGGTCAGTTGTTTTAAAACACCCTTGTCCTATGTTTAATGAAAAGAGAGGATTAAAAATATATATATGAAAAACTATTATACCAGGCAGGGAATACATCCGGTAGTTATGTACCCTGCACGATTAAGGCATATTTAAAGTATATCAGAATACATCCTTGATTCAATGTATAGAAGATAAACATTTCTAAATGAAGTATAAATAAACCTTAGAGAAATCTTATGAAACGAAAGAAAAAAAGACTTACCTCTGCCGCTCCCGCAGCTTTATTACGATATAAAGTAAAGGTATTAAAAAATTTAAAAAAACCATTGACAGGGAAGAACGCAGATGATATTATAATCTCAACAAGAAAACAATAACAATTACTGTTATTAAAAATCTTGGATAGAAAATAAAGAAAACAAAACATAGAATCAAAAGCAAAGGAGATCATTATTATGAAGAAATGGGTTTGTACAGTATGCGGTTACGTTCACGAGGGAGATACAGCACCGGAGAAATGTCCGACATGCGGAGTTCCGGCAGAGAAGTTCAAAGAGCAGACAGGAGACAGAGAGTGGGCTGCTGAGCATGTAGTCGGAGTGGCACAGGGAGCCAGCGAAGACATCATGGCAGATTTAAGAGCAAACTTTGAAGGAGAATGCTCCGAAGTAGGTATGTATCTTGCGATGAGCCGTGTGGCACACAGAGAAGGATATCCGGAGATCGGATTATACTGGGAGAAAGCTGCACTGGAAGAAGCAGAGCATGCATCAAAATTTGCTGAACTGCTCGGAGAAGTCGTGACAGACAGCACAAAGAAAAACCTTGAGATGAGAGTAGAAGCAGAAAACGGGGCGACAGCAGGTAAGTTTGATCTTGCAAAGAGAGCGAAGGCAGCAAACTTAGACGCAATCCATGACACTGTACATGAGATGGCAAGGGATGAAGCCCGCCATGGGAAAGCTTTTGAAGGATTACTGAAGAGATACTTCGGATAAACCTTAAGTATTTCCCACAGCCAGACCAAAGGCTGTAAAAAAAGAAATTCATACACTTTTCTTGATCATACACCTCTATTTAATACGAGAAGCCGGGAGCGATCCCGGCTTCTTTTTGCACATAAATGAATCCCACTGCATAACTTATGAATATGCTGCGTTGTTTGCGCTGAAAGATGCGCGCTACACGCCGGGATGTTTCCCGGTTATTTAAGATGGGTATACTAAAGATAAAAATCAGAAACAGCTAAGTAAAACGAATTTCGAGGTGAAGATTGAGATGTTAAATGAAGAAAAGATTAGTTCAAGAATGGTAGAAATGGCAAACCGCTCAGACGGAAGGAAAGGGCTTTACTGTATTTGCAGCCATATGGGCTGGGCAGGCTTCCTTTCAGACGGCGGCAAAGTTGAAATTCCATTGGAAGGGATACCGGGACATATCAAAACAGACAGCATTAGGATTGATCGGAGAGTACCCGGGGAATGGCTGCAAAACTACCGGGTTTCACCTGAAAAAATTTGCTTTTCCAACTATATTCCAGGGGAGGTCATGCTGAAAACAGACGACCGGATGGGAAGAGAAAAGAATATTGTACTGCATGTGAAGATCCGCGGATAAAACCGATGAAAATGTCACAGTTTCCTGCAAGGATATTTAGTGGTATACTGGTATCAAACATAAAAGGAGGAAAAGAGAATGATAGCATTAATAGTTATAATAGCAATAATTGCAGTACTGGCCATCTGGCTGATCAGTTCGTATAACGGATTTATTACTCTGAGAAATAAGACAGAGGAAGCATACTCTGCGATGGATGTGTCCCTGAAAAAACGGTACGATTTAATCCCGAATTATGTGGAAACCGTTAAAGGGTATGCAAAACATGAGGCCGGGACACTGGAAAAGGTAGTGTCAGCCAGAAATATGGCCATGGGAGCTTCTGATCCGGAAGAAAGGCTTGCCAATGAAAACGTACTTACCGGGGCGCTGCGTTCTTTATTTGCGGTCGCGGAAGCCTATCCGGATCTGAAAGCAAATCAGAACTTCATACAGCTCCAGGATCAGCTTCAGAGGATCGAAGAAGAGATCGCAGGTTCCAGAAGATACTACAACGGAGTTGTCAACAAATACAATACCAAAGCAGAAATGTTCCCTGGAAATATTGTAGCAGGCATTTTTAAATTCACAAGAAAACCATTGTATGAGATCAGCGATGAGGCTGAGCGTGAGAATGTAAAGGTATCGTTCTAGTGCTCTGACGCAGGGAGGTCATTATGAAAAAATTATGGGCATCCGGCTTCATTGCGGTTACCCTGTTTCTCTTATGTATAGGGATAGGGGCTGCCGCAGAAAGCATATCAGGCCCTTCTCCGTCTCAGGTGCAGCAAGATCCCTATATGTATACGAAGCAGTTTCAGACAAAAGTTGTGGTGGGAAACGACGGTTCCTATGATATTACAGAAAAGATAAATGTGAGATTCCTGGAAGACCGTCATGGGATTTACCGCTATATTCCGAGCAAAGGGACCATAGCTTCTTATGATAAAAAAGGGGAGATTCAGAAAACACCGTTCTATGCTTCTGTAAAAATGCTCCGTGCCAATGAAACTGTGGATGAAAGCAGTGAAAACGGCAGCACTGTCTTTCGGTTTGGAGACGAAGACAAGACAGTGAGAGAAGGGATTTATAAGTTTGAATACCTTCTCACCCCGAAGTTTCAGCAGAAAAGTTATGATAACATCTACTATAACATTTTTCCGACACAGTGGCAGAACCAGATTCCGGCAGGGAGCAGGTTTACCATCCAATTTCCGAAAAAGTTTGATATGGACCGGCTGAAATTCTACTGCGGGGAATATGGTTCAACAAAAGATGCCGGGGATATTTTAACACTTGTCAAAGATGAAGAAAATCTTACCGTAACAGGCACATTAAAACAAAGTCTTCCGCTGGGAAGCGGACTTACCTGTTTTGCCGGGATGAAAGAGGGATATTTCAGCAAGAGCCAGCAAATTTCCGGTATTCCACGGATGATCCTGATACCATCGGTCATTATATTCGGAATTGTACTCTGCTTGTTTCTTTTGTTCGGACGGGATGAGAAGATCATTCCGTCAATCCAGTACCAGCCGCCGGAAGGGCTTGACAGTGCCGGGGTAGGCTATATTATTGACGGAAAAGTACATGAGAAAGAACTGCTTTCCCTGATCATTTACTGGGCAGACCGGGGATATCTTAAGATTGAAGAAAAGGAAGGGAAGCTCATCTTCCATAAAATATCAGACCTTGAGAAGACAGCACCAGGTTACCAGAGGATCATGTTTGATAACTTATTCGACGGCAAGGATCAGGTAAAGATTGAAGATCTGAAATATAAATATGCAGACACACTTAAAGTGGCAAAAAGCAAGCTGATCCGATATTTTGGAAGAGAAAAGCAGTTTAGTATTTATACATCAGGTTCAAAAGCAGCAAGGGAAATCTCAATGGGGCTCTCTGCGTTGCCGTTAGGACTGTTTATGGTGGTCACCAGTGTCTACTCTTATACCGGGATAACAAGGATCATCGTTCAGGCTGTCTTGTGGATGCTGTTACTCGGTGGAATGATCTTATTCACGGTTGCGGTGGACAGCTGGTACGCCAGAAGCAGGGACAGCAGGAGGCTGTGGGTATTCTGGGGTCTTGCTTTGAGCTTTCTGTCAGCGGCAGCTTACACAGGAAGTTATATTGTTAGAGTCATAAATGGAGAGATTTTTAGCTACATCTGGGTTCTGGCCGCAGTGCTTGTTATGACCGGCGGAATGATTCTTATGACAGGATTCATGAAAAAAAGGACCCATCAGTGTATTGAGTGGATGGGGTATCTGGCCGGACTCCGTGATTTTATTGAGACAGCGGAGCTGGACAGAATGAAGGTGCTGGCAGAGGACCAGCCTCAGATGTTTTATCACATCATGCCGTATGCCTACGTATTCGGTCTCTCCGATGTGTTTGCGGAGAAATTAAAAGACCTCGGGCTGTCTGCGCCTGACTGGTATGAAACAGACCGGCAGTTTACATTTTTTGATTATTATATCTTTAACCGGTGTTTAATGGGAAGTATGGACCAAGTGACGAGTACACTTTCCGTGCCCGAACCGCCGAAAACATCGTCTGGCAGCGGCAGCTTCGGAGGAGGCTCCTTTGGCGGAGGGGGATTCTCAGGAGGCGGTTTCGGCGGCGGAGGCGGCGGAAGCTGGTAGAAGATAATGAAAGGTGGAGGAACAAGTGTATAAAAACGTATCAAAGTTATTGATCTATGGTGATATGGAACCGGATTCTATTTTGATGCAGCTCAGTGATATATTCCGCTGCATGGATGAAGAAAGCCAGCCGAAGGAAGTTTTGACGACCAGAGTATTCAGACAGATCAAACGCATCCTTCAGGTGGCGACAGACTATGGATTCGATGAGAATCTCTGGCATAACTACCTGACATTTCTGCTGATTACCAATGAGAATCCATTCAGCATCACCTGTGAAAAGGTAGGGGCCAGGGACGGAAGCGTGAATTATTTTGCGGAAAATGATTTTCGGGCATTTAAGGAGCTGTTTGACTACGACTTTTCAAAGATTGAAGAATACCTGGGAGTGGACTGTTTCAGCCGTCTTTCAGACTATAAAGCGATCGGAAAGCCAGAGCTTATGTATAATAAAAATGTCAGCGAGAAGGTTCGGGCATTGAGCCGGAAACTGGAGCAGACACGG
This sequence comes from Anaerostipes caccae L1-92, assembly GCF_014467075.1. Classification (NCBI taxonomy): domain Bacteria; kingdom Bacillati; phylum Bacillota; class Clostridia; order Lachnospirales; family Lachnospiraceae; genus Anaerostipes; species Anaerostipes caccae. Next base: position 3,398,026 of record NZ_AP023027.1, on the reverse strand, counting down.
GATGAGCATGAGTTTTTCCAGGTGGTCACAGACTTCTATAAAGCTTACGGCGTGGGAATGTTCGGACTCAATAAGGCTTTCAGAATTGAGGAAAAAACCGGAGGCGGCATCACTTTCCGAGCGATCAACAATATGGATAAGGTCGCGCTTTCAGATCTGGTAGGATATGAGATCCAGAAGAAGAAGCTGATTGACAACACGGAAGCCTTTGTCCATGGGCGGAAAGCCAACAATGTCCTGCTGTTCGGAGACAGCGGTACCGGCAAATCTACCAGTATCAAGGCCATTGTCAACCAGTACTATGATCAGGGCCTGCGGATGATCGAGATCTACAAGCACCAGTTTAAGGATTTGTCCAACGTGATCGCACAGATCAAAAACCGGAATTACCGATTTATTATTTATATGGATGATTTGTCTTTTGAAGAGTTCGAGGTAGAGTATAAGTTTTTAAAGGCAGTCATCGAAGGGGGCGTTGAGACAAAGCCGGAAAATATTCTGATCTATGCCACATCCAACAGGAGGCACTTGATCAAGGAGACCTGGAGTGACCGGGACGACGTAAAGAATGAAAATGGTATGCACAAATCCGATACGATGGAAGAAAAGTTATCTCTGGTAAATAGGTTTGGTGTAACGATCAATTACTCTAAGCCAACCCAGAAGGAGTACTTTAACATTGTGATCCAGCTGGCAAGGAAAGAAGGTATTACCTTATCAGATGAAGAACTGCAAAAAGAGGCCAACAAATGGGAACTGTCCCATGGAGGTATATCCGGAAGGACGGCACAGCAGTTTGTAAATTATTTGATGGGGATGGAACAGAGAGGGAAATAACGGAGAAACAAAAAAGGAAGTCATGCGCTAATTTTGCTGCATGGCTTCTTTTTTGTATTTATTTTTAAAAAGATGATGCTTTTTATATTTTTCAAGTCGTTAGGATTGACTTGGGAATAAAAACATATGTTGTTTGCGTTGTATAAATGGTAGTATGCGAAAAAATGATTCATATTCTTGTAAGGTGAGGTAAACTGCAAACAGTGATTAACAAACAATGAATACTAAGGAAGGGATGATGGATATGAAGGTACAAAAGAGCAGAAAATATATTGCCAAAAAATTGGGAGTTTTAGCGATGGCGGCTGTTATAACTGGAGGGAGTTTTTGTCAGCCGGTATTTGCTGCAAAGACAATAACATCGGCAAAAACAGAAAATGCAGTCCAGAAACATAATAAAGTAGCAGCAGATCCAACACAAGGGGAATTACCTGACAAAGACGGTAAGCCAAGCGGGGTGAAATGGGCATTAGATACTGCAACAGGAGAACTTTCTATCACGGGGAGTGGTGTGCCGTATCTGGGATCCGTTATGGATAATCCGGCGGCATCTCCATTTTGGAAATCACATCGTGAGGAAATCAAAAAAGTAGTTATTGAAAAAACTGTACGACCAGTATCTATGGAAGGTTGGTTCAGCAGATGTAGCGTGCTAGAAAGTGTATCGAAATTGCCAGATAGTGTTGTGAATGCGCACCGTTTATTTGGAGATTGTATAAGATTGAAAAAAACTCCGGATTTTCCGGAAAATTTAGAAGTTGCATCCTGCATGTATGACGGGTGTAAAAATTTAACCACTGTTTCGGATTTGCCTGATCATTTGAAAGATGCAATGGATATGTTTAGCGGATGTGAAAAATTAGTCGATATACCAAAACTACCACAAAGATTAGAAAGTGGGTATAGAATGTTCGCGGGGGCTGGTATAGAAAATGTATTAGAATCTGATCTTCCAAGTGGTTTAAAAGACGGTTCCTATATGTTTCAAGGATGTAAAAAAATAGAAAAGGTCTATGGATTGCCGGATAGTCTAGAAAAGGGATACTATATGTTCTACGGATGCTCAAACTTAGATTATGTGAAGAAGTTGCCTAAAGGCTTGAAAGACGCACAAGGAATGTTTGGAGCTTGTTATAATTTAAAAAAATTTACAAAGGAATTTCAGATACCGGATAAGGCGGTGACAACAGTGATGTTTTGGGCAAGAGAAGGAGAGCTACATCCGACTTGGGTTCCTGCTGCCAATAAGTCTTTGGTAAACTATCCTAATTGGGGATCGGAAGGAAGAGGAATTATACTTTACTGTACAGTAAGCTTACGAGATTCAGAAAGAAAGCTTTTAAAAGAAGTGGATGTAAGATATGGTGATGAATTTAAAAAAGAACAATTACCTCAGGCCCCAAAGGGATATCATTGGATTTTGCCGGATTTGTCAGAGTTAAACCAAGTTGAAAAGGATTTAACAGTAACCTTACAAAAAGAAAAGGAAGAGTATACAGTAAAGTTCCAGGATTGGAACGGAAAACTGCTGAATGAGCAGAAAGTAGGATTTGAAGAAGCAGCAAAAGAGCCAAAAGCACCAGCAAGGACCGGATATACTTTTACAGGCTGGGATAAGAGTTTTGACAAGATTACCGGAGACAACGTTGTCAAAGCAGAGTATAAGAAGAATGAATACACAGTAAAGTTCCAGGACTGGGATGGAAAACTGCTGAATGAGCAGAAAGTAGAATTTGAAGAAGCAGCAAAAGAGCCAAAAGCACCAGCAAGGACCGGATATACTTTTACAGGCTGGGATAAGAGTTTTGACAAGATTACCGGAGACAACGTTGTCAAAGCAGAGTATAAGAAGAATGAATACACAGTAAAGTTCCAGGACTGGGATGGAAAACTGCTGAATGAGCAGAAAGTAGAATTTGAAGAAGCAGCAAAAGAGCCAAAAGCACCAGCAAGGGCAGGATATACCTTTACAGGCTGGGATAAGAGTTTCAATAAGATTACAGGAGAGATAACGGTTACTGCTAAATATAGCAGGAATCCAGCAAAGGCTGATTCAACCCCACATTATAATGCACAGAGCAAAAAGCCGGGTGTAGAGAGTCTAAATAGAAAACTGCCGTTAACAAAAGCTGTAAAATCAGGGCGCCAGATCAAAGTCAGATGGAAGAAGAAAAAAGGTGCAAAAGGTTATGTCATTTACTATAGTACTAAGAAAAAAGGGAAATATAAAAAGATTGCTGTAGTAGGGAACAGATCGAATACAAAAGTAATCCTTAAATCCGGGAAAAAATATTATTTTAAAGCCAGACCATATACGAAAATGAAAAATGGAAAAATCAAATATAAAAAATACATCAAAGCAAAGAAAAAAGAGTTAAATAAAGTAGTACAGGTAACCTACAAAAATGTTTCCGGTTACGGAAAATATGAAATCTGGATGAAAATAGGAAAGAAAAAATATAAGAAAGTTAAGAGTTTTTATCATGGAGGGACTTTGGTTTATGTGAAACAAAAAGCAAAGACTGGAAAGAAACATAGCTTTTTGTTAAAAGCGAGTGTCACAAAGAGTGGAAAAAGTGCCAGAGTAATAAAGTGACCCCAATACAGATTAGGGAATAGTCTAGAATCTTTTGCGTACCGTCGGTTCTTTTGTTGGCGATACTTTTACATAGCTGTTGTATTTGTGGGGAGAAAAGAATGAATTTAAGAACAACAAAATTCTGGAAACGATTTACAGTGTGCCTTATAGCAGCTATGCTGCTGGCAGGCAATCTGTCAGTTGCAATCAGAGTACAGGCGGGAGAAAAGACAGAAGTTCAGCTGCTTGAAAAGACTTTTAAAAATAATGTAGCAGTACAAGGAGATCTGTTAGACCAATCTGGAAAACCAAGCGGAGTTAAATGGGATTTTGATGCTGCCAGCGGAAAGCTTACGATATCAGGTAAAGGCGTACCGTGTGGTTTCAAGTCAGAATTTGATGGAGGGCCGGTTGCTCCCTGGTATACATATAAGGAAAATATTAAGAAGATTGAAATCAACAGTGGGGTTGAACCAGAATCCATGGCATATTGGTTCTATGGATGCAAGAATCTTGAAGAATCGCCGGAATTACCGGACAGCGTGAAAAACATGGAATGTACATTCTATGGATGTGAGAAATTAGAGAACGCACCGGAATTTCCTGTCCATTTAGAGAACGCAGACGGCATGTTCAGATTTTGTACTAACCTTAAGATCACACATAAAATTCCAGCAAGTGCAAAAAAATTATCGGCACTGTATTATAATTGTGAAAACCTGGAACTTCCAAAAGATTTTCAACTTCCAAAAGGGGTAGAAGATCTGCAATTAATGTTTACGGGCTGTTATAAGCTCAGACATCTTCCGGATGGATTTCGGATTCCGGATCATGTCAAATACTTAGATGGTATGTTTTGGAACTGTATAGGGCTGAAGTATGTACCGGATTTGCCTGGAGATGCTGCGAGTGCAGAGTGGATGTTTGCCGGATGTGCACTGGAGAATCTTCCGGATGACTTTCAGCTTCCAAAAGGGATTAAAAATGTGAATGGCCTGTTCATTGGAAATGATCTGCTGAAAAAACTGCCGAATACATTTACAATCCCGGATGGGGTAGAGGATGCTGCTGAAATGTTCAGCGGTTGTGACAGCCTTACGAAACTGCCCAAAGGCTTTCATATTCCGGCAAGCGTTAAAAAAACAGACAATATGTTTAAAGTTGCATCCGGCTCTCAGAAAATGCTCTTACCGTACAAGAATGAGTCTTTGAAAAAATATGCAGGATGGGGAGCAGACGGAAGAACAGTGATACAATATTGTACGGTAGAATTTAAAGATGTAAATGGAATAGAGATCGAATCTGTCGACGTAAATTGTGGAGAATCTATTCAAACTGTTCAAATACCCAAAGCGCCGAAAGGATGTCACTGGGAAATCCCCGATTCTTTAACAACCATATCAGGGGATATTTCCATAATGGCAAAAAAAGAAGAGTACACAGTAAAATTCCAGGATTGGGATGGGAGACGGATAGATGAGCAAAAAGTAAAATATGAGGAAGCGGCAAAGGAACCAAAAGCACCGGTAAGGCCAGGATATACATTTACAGGCTGGGATAAAAGTTTCGATAAGATCACACGGGATATAACCGTTACTGCCGTGTACAAAAAGAATCCGGAAAAGACTGATCCGATTCCACATGTTCCGGGGGTAAAAAGGCCAAAGAAAAAACTGCCGTTAACAAAAGCTGTAAAATCCGGGCGTCTGATCAAAGTCAGGTGGAAGAAGAAAAAAGGTGCGAAAGGTTATGTCATCTACTATAGTACTAAGAAAAAAGGAAAATACAAAAAGATTGCTGCTGTAGGCAAAGGATTGAATACAAAAGTAATCCTTAAATCCGGAAAAAAATATTATTTTAAAGCCAGACCATATACCAAAACAAAAAAAGGAAAAAAGAAATACAAGAAATATATCAAAGCAAGGAAAAAAGAATTAAATAAAGCAGTACAGGTAACCTACAAAAATGTTTCAGGTTACGAAAAATATGAAATCTGGATGAAAGTAGGAAAGAAAAAATATAAGAAAGTTAAGAGTTTTTATCATGGAGGAACGCTTATATACACAAAGCAAAAAGCAAAGACAGGAAAGAAATATAAATTCCTGCTAAAAGCGAGCGATATAAAAAATGGGAGTAATGCCAGAGTGATAAAATAATCCCGATATATCTTGTGGATACTTCATATGTGTACCGTCAGTTTTTTGCTGGCGGTACGTTTCATTTCAGGGATAAGGATTATATGAATACCTGGAATTAGCAGAGGTATTATGATGTCCTTTCCAGCAGAGATATTTAGTTTTATACTGAAATCAAATATAAGGAGGATTATGATTATGCCAAACGTAGATTATATTATTTTAGTGCTGATTGCACTTTCAGGAGTGTTTATGGTGGTTACAAATAATCTGTTATTTATCGGGACAGACAAGTATACAGAGGAATCTCTAAAGAGATATGCAAGACCGGCAGGGATTGCAACGATGTTTCTGGGTGATTCGGCTGGGCGATTCTCTATATGATGCGGCTTTTCTTTAAGGAAAAGATCAGCGGATGGATTGTTGTGAGCTTTTTAGCATTGACTGTTATAGCAACTATTGCAAATATTGTCATTACAAAAAAGACACTGGAGAAAAAATAGATGATTACGATTGATCATATTACAAAGAAATTTGGTCAGGACAAGGTGGCTGTAAAGGACGCCGTATGGACCATACCGGATGGGGCGATTACAGGATTTATAGGACCAAACGGAGCAGGGAAGACGACAACATTTAAAATGGTCACGAGTGTATTGAAACCGGATGCGGGAAAGATCCTTATCAACGGTATGGATATTGTGAAGCAGCCTGTGAAAGCCAAAGAGCAGTTTGGATTTGTATCTGACACACCAGATAATTTCCTGCGTCTGAAAGGGATTGAGTACCTGAATTTTATGGGGGATATCTATGAGGTTCCGGTCAGGGAAAGGACCCGGTTCATCACCACATATGCAAACCGCTTCGGTATCGAACAGGTTTTAGGTGATAAGATTCTCAGCTACTCCCATGGAATGAGACAGAAGAAGATGATCATGGTCGCCCTGATCCACAGTCCGTCGGTCTGGATTCTTGATGAGCCCATGACCGGTCTGGATCCTCAGGCTTCCTTTGAACTGAAGAAAATGATGAGAGAACACGCAGACAGTGGAAAATCAGTGTTGTTCTCCACTCATGTTTTGGAGGTTGCAGAGAAATTGTGTGATCAGGTTGTGATGATCTGTAAGGGTAAGATTCAATTCCAGGGAACCTTGGATCAGTTAGAATCAAAGTTTCCAGAAGACACGGATCTGGAAACGATTTTCATGGAGATGACCTGGCAATGAAAAAAAGATTAAACTGGCGTCTGTCCTCCTTCGGTGCGGCCTGGGAAGCGGGACGACAGACGACCGTAAAAAATCAACAAACCATATAATTTCAAGTCCCATTCTGCTTTTATGCCTGCTTCCGGTCATGTATTATTTGTACCGGGGAGGCATGATCTTGGCGGAACTTTTCGGCAGGGGAAAAACGATTGGAGCAGTTGTAAAATAGAGATGTTGAAGTTATTGAAAAAGGGAGTCTGATGATTCAGGCTTCTTTTTTAGCAGGGGAATCTAAGAATGAAAGAAAATAAAATTATTATTATAGGTGTATTAGCAGTCATGGCAGAAAGAGTGACTTATTTTGCACGTATCTATTTTGTATTTCCGGAGTATCTCAATGTTTTAAAATGGATCTTGTTGGGGATTATGATTGTTTGCATTATTTTATACTATAATATTTCCAAATGAGAAGCGCTGAGTATGATATGTATGTCGTTTGCGTCGAAAGATATGCAGAATACGAAAAAATTTAGAGGAGGGGATCAAAAGTAGTATTATTCAGATATCAAAAGAAAAGCATAGGAGAAAGGAAGGAAAGATCATATGAGGAGAAAAGGAGCAGTCAAAGCAGCGGCATGGTTGATGTCTGCGTGTATGTTGATAGGAAGCCTGCCAGCCATCCCGGGAATGAGCCGGAAGGTTTCAGCGGCAGAAACAAAAATAGAGGGATTTGCGACAAAGGAACAGCTGCTGACAGACTACAGTATGGACGGAGCAGCCCGCAAGAAGATTGGGAAAGTAACATTTGGACAGAATGAAGAGGGAACTGCCCAGAGTTGGTATATTGCCGGAAAGGATCCTGCTACAGAAGATGGGTTGGTGTTGTTTGCGGCATCTCCAATGAAGAAAAAGCAGGCGTTTCACAATCCTGAAACTGATCATCCGTATGATGCAGCCTGGGGATGTGAATATGGAAGTGCTCCAAGTCAGGTAAGTGCAAATCACTATGGAGGAAGTGACATAAGAAAAGTTTTAAAGAATATGTCGAGCGACCCAGCCTATTTTACAGCAGACGAACAGAAGGTAATGAGAGAAACAGCGGTCAAGACAGAGGATCAAAAGAATGGAAGCGTTTATACGACAAAGGATAAGATGTATTTAGCACATGGAGAAGGCGGAAGTAAGCTGATTAGTGTCGGAACAAACGAAGAAAAGGATGTTAATGCGGAGTTAAAAATCGACTTGGATCAGTATCAGAACGGAAGTAGTTGGTTTTGGCTGCGTTCCCCGAATTCTTCCTATGATTATTCAGCGCTGATGGCCCAACCGGCTGGTACTGTGACTACGTATGACAATGGTGTAACTGGAAGGTACTGCCTTGTGCCCGCCTTACAGATTAATCTGACATCGGTTATCTTTGCATCTGCTGCACCAGCAGCAACATCTGAGGGGAGCCAGGAAACGAAAGGAAAAGATATGACCCTGCGTTATGATGCAGGAGAGGATCTTGGATCTGTGGAAATCTTAAATCATAAGACGGCAGAGGTGAAAAAGACAGCAGAAGATCGATATCTGGTCGTGCAAAATGATCAGGGAGTATGGAGAAAGAAAGCAGAAAATGAAACTACCGTTTCAGCAAAAGAAGTTACAATAGATGGAAAAGCCCTAAATTCTTTTAAAGGATGTAAGGTTTGGTTAGAAAAAACCGATGCAACTAGGATTACAAAAGCAACAAGACCGGATCAAACAGGAGAAAAGCTTAGTGAGTACACTGTCACCTTCAAAGATTACGATGGAAAAGTACTGGAAACTCAGAAAGTAAAGTATGAGGAAGGAGCGAAAGCACCAACAGCACCAACAAGAGCCGGATACACGTTTACAGGATGGGATAAGGATTTCAGCAAGGTAACAGGAGAATTAGAAGTAACAGCGCAGTACAAAAAGAATGAATATAAAGTCACCTTCAAAGACTATGACGGGAAAGTACTGGAAACCCAGACGGTGAAGTATGAAGAAGCGGCAAAAACACCAAAGACTCCAACAAGAGCTGGATACACGTTTACAGGATGGGATAAGACTTTTAGTAAGATCACAGCAAATATCATCATAACGGCTCAGTACAAAAAGAACCCGGAACCTGCAAAGAGACCGACAGAGGTTCATCCGGGCATTAATCTCACAAAAAAAGAGATCTTGTCAGGAAAGAAGTTCCGACTGAGTGTAAGAAATCGAATCAAAGGTGCAAAAGTCAGCTATAAGACAAGCAATAAAAAGATTGCAACAGTAGATAAAAACGGAAATGTAAAAGGACTGAAAGCTGGAAGAGCAACAATTACTACAACGATAAGACAGGGAGGAAAAACCTATTACTTAAAGTCTAGCATTACGGTTAAAGGCTATGTGAAGCTGATCAAAGTAAAAAAGACGATTAAAAAAGGAAAGAGTTATAAATTTAAGGCAAAGGCCTATGGAATCAAAGGGAAACTGAAATGGTCTGTCTCCAAAAAGAAGATCGGAAAGATCTCAAAGAGTGGAAAGTTTAAGGCAAAGAAAAAAGGGAAGACTTACGTGACCGTGAAATGTGGAAAGTATAAAGCAAAAGTATGTGTGAGGGTGAAATAAAAAAAGAGAATTAGTTAAAAATCGGGACTCTTTAAAGAGGTCCCGATTTTTTAAATCGTGAAACCTGTTTGATTTGCTGTTTACGCTATTTTTTGGAGAGAATACGTAAGAAACAGCAGCAGATAATGAAATTAAGTAAAATATAAATATTACCAATAAAATAGATAGAGAGAAAGGACTATGAAAGGGAAATGTATGACATTATGTACTATTATGAAGCAAGTACAGTGGGAGAAGCAATTGCTTTTTTGAAAAAAAATCCTAAGGCCAGGATTGTAAGCAGAGAAAGTGATGTGTTTATAAAGAAACGCAATGGAGAGACAACAGGACGTGTTCTGCTCAGTATCGGCAGGATACCAGAACTTCAAAGAATATCTGTGAAGGAAAATGGGGATCTGGAGATTGGAACAGCCATTACCTTAAGTTCCTTACTAAGAGAAACATTGATCTGTGACAAAATTTCTTATCTTAAAAAAGTAGCAGGCCAAACTGGCAGGCCTAAGTGGAAGAAGACAGGATCGATTGGAAATGCTTTTTGTGCTGGGATAATTGGTACAGAAGTCGTCCGGGCTTGTGGTTCGTTGGGAGTAAAACTAAAGATTGCGGGTGAACATGGCACCAGAGTTTTACCAGTAAAAGATTTTTATTCTGTGTCCGTAAAACCAGTATTAAAGCCAGGAGAACTGCTGACCTATATCATTGTGCCTAAAAGGCAAAGTCCTTCTTTGTCTGTCATTAAATAGAACAATTAACAGGGTATCACTCAAAGAAAATGATGTGGTACCCTGTTTTTTCACAATGTTGCTACACTCCAGACTTTAAAAGCTTCTTTTGCATGCTTAGAATAACTTCTGCCTACAGGAAGAACGACCTCGTTTCGCAGGAGGCAGGAGGAAGAAGTAAGTTTTACGACTCTGCTTAAAGCTACCAGATAAGACTTGTGAATCCGGATAAAATTATGTTCGCAAAAACGCTTTTCCAGATTAGAAAGCGTTTCGTATATTTCAAATTGTTCCTGTTTATAATGGATATAAACTTTATGATTTTGAACCTCCAGATAAGAAATATCTTTTAGGGGAATGATGCAGTTTTTACTGCGGTATGTAAAAATCAACTGCTCATCCGCCTCTTGCTCGGCTTTTGTTACAGCCCGGACGATGATTTCTTCAAATTTTTCTTTTGATACAGCATCTTTTATGATGTAATGGTAAGCAAAAACGTCAAAGGCTTCAAGCATCTTGTCAGAAAGGCTGGTAAGAAAGATAATCTTGCTGTCAATTCCATTCTCCCGGAGTTGTTTTGCGGTTTGGATGCCGTCGATGCCAGGCATCATAATATCCAGTAAAATAATGTCGGAAGAAGTCAGATCTTCAGATAAAAATAAAAGCTGCTCTCCCTTGTTGCAAACTTCTATGGTGAAATCCAAATCATATTTTGTCTTAATATTTCTTAACATCCACGTATAGAGTTTGCAGCAAGTATCTTCGTCGTCACAAAGAATTATTCTCATGTTCAGACACCTCCAGATTATTAGTGAACAGCAGAAATCGTTACACAGATTTTGCAACTAAATGGACTGCTGCTCTTTTTTCTATTATAGTATATTGGCTTCAAGAGAAAAAGAGTGAAATGACGTCAACGCAGGAAATTATAGCGGGAATAACATATTAAAGACGGCTGTTAAGTTATACAATCGACAGGGGCAGCTGGATTTTGGGTGTTTGCGTCGGTAGAAGTGTAAAATCAGGAGAAAGGCTCAAAAGAACTTGTGGGAGAAGTATAATATAAACGTTAAAATGATAAGCATAAATGAAGGGAAGGAAAAAATAATGAGAAAAGAAGCAGTCAAAGCAGCTGCATGGCTGATGTCAGCATGTCTCTTAATGGGGAGCCTGCCGGCCAGTCCGGGGAGGACAAGAAAGGTTTCAGCGGCAGAGCCCGAAATAGAGGGATTTGCCACAAAGGAAGAGCTGCTGACAGACTATAGCCTTAGCGGAGCAGCAGACAAGAAAGTTCAAAAAGTAATGTTTGGACAAAATGGAAGAGGAGCTGCCCAGAGCTGGTATATCGCAGGAAAAGATCCTGCCGAAGAGAATGGATTGGTGTTGTTTGCAGCGACACCGCTGAAGGAACGACAGTGGTTTTACAGTCCCAGAGTTACTCATGCTTATGAAGCGAACTGGAGATGTGAGTACAAAAACAATCCAAGTCAGGTAAACGGCAATCACTATGGAGGAAGCGAAATAAGAAGTGTTTTAAAAGATATGTCCAGTGATCCATCCTATTTTTCCGGAGCAGAACAAAGGGTTATGAGAGAAACAGCGATCAGGACAGCGGATCAAGAAAACGGGAGCATTTATACAACAAAAGATAAGCTGTATTTAGCGCAGGGAGAGCTGGGAAGTAAGCAGATTAGTGTTGGAACAAATGAGGAATCGAATGTAAATAAGGGGCTGAAAATTAGCTTGAATCAGTATCAGGATGGAAGCGGTGATTGGTTTTGGCTGCGTTCACCGTGTTCTTGGTATGATCTTTGTGTGTTGGCGGCTCGGTCCGGCAGTGCTGTGGATTACCACAGTATCAGTATAAACAATGCACATCATGTTGCGCCCGCGTTGCAGATGAATTTGTCATCTGTCATTTTTGCATCTTCTGCACCAGCAGCATCATTTGAGGGGAACCAGAGAACGAAAGGAAGAGCTCTGACCATGCGTTATGACGCTGGAAGAAGCCTTGGGTCAGAAACAATTCTGAATCAGGAGAAAGTAGAGATTAGAGGAGTCGCAGGCAATCGTTATCTGGTAGTACAGAACAAGAATGGTGCATGGAGAAAAAAAGTGGAGAGAGAAACCACAGTTTCAGCAAAAGACGTTATGATAGATGGAGTAACTCTCAATTCTTTTAAAAATTGTAAAGTTTGGTTAGAAAAAACGGATGCAGACAGGATCACAAGAGCAACGAGGCCGAATCAAACGGAGACTCCATCTGCAAAACAGACCTTTGATTTTTATGGCATTGGGACTTCGGCAGGAAAAGATGTACATTTTGCACAGCTTGAGTATGCGGGGGGAGATCATGCAATACTGCATGGGCTGAATGAATATGGCAGTCAGATTCATCCATACTTTACGGGAAGATACGCTTATATCAAGGTAAGAAGCAAAGAAGGAAAGCTGTTGTTTTTTAAAGAATATAAAGGGACTGACTGGACACAAAAACACGACACAAAGATCCCAATGCCGGAAGATGCAAGAGTCAGCATTTATCACGCAGAACCAGATCGCTTGCAGACAAACAGTGATGACAGTTTAAAGAAAAATGCGTTTAAGAACACCTATATTTATGTGGTGAAAGATCACAAATTAGTGTCTCAAAAGCTTGAAAAGCAGCAGTTTGAATTTTTAGGTTTAGGGGACTGGGAATTTGCAAAGATGGACATAATCGGCGGAAGTGCATGGATTGATACAAACTATACGGACTATGGACCGCATTGTTACTTCCAGAACCAGGTATATGCTTCTATCATAATCAAAGATCAAAATGGAAAAGTGATCAAGAAAAAAGAATATATCGGCCAAAAGAATGAGCCGGTGGGAAGCGAAGACATTTTACTTGACGAAGGTTATACTGTGACCATTTACCACGCAGAACCAAACCGTCTGCGGACAAACAATGACCAGCAGCTAAAACAGCATATGAAAGAAAATACATTTAGCTATATTTATAAAAACCAGAAATTAGAAGAGATTAAAAGGTGAAGTATGACATTTTCCACATGATTTCCGTTCGGCTCTTAGAATGCCTCACTCCAATCATGTGGAAAATGGATGTAATGTCTGTTGGAGAAGGGCCTCTGTCAAAAAAGGTGCCACCTGTGATAGTGAGATAGCTAAGAATCGGGATCCTTTTAAGGGATCCCGATTTTTAAATGAAATCATGTTAAGATTTAAGATTGTCAGTGATTTTTAGAAACTGATTTACGATTTTAGGATCAAACTGGCGGCCGCTTTGTTTTTTTAATTCAGCGAGGGCTGTTTCCTGGCCCATTCCTTTTCGGTAACACCGGGTGCTTGTCATGGCGTCATAGGTATCAGCAACGCTGATGATCCGGGCAATCAAAGGAATCTCATCGCCTTTAAGACCGCTTGGATAACCAGATCCGTCAAAACGTTCATGGTGGTATAAAGTACCGTTTGATAACCCGTCCAGCATTTTGATATCCTTTAAGATGTCGGCGCCGATTGCCGGATGTTTTTTCATTAACTCATACTCTTTGTCTGTGAGACGGTTTTGTTTTTTTAAGACGGCATCCGGAATGCCGATTTTACCTATATCGTGGAGAAGCGCAACAAAATAAGCATTTTCAGAATCCTGTTCTGACCATCCAAGACTTTGGGCAATCTGTTTCGTATAGCCTGCAACACGCCTGGAATGACCGTTGGTGTCAGGATCTTTGGCATCGATTGTATGAGCTAAAGCAGCCATAGTCTGAAGATATGCCGTCTCAATCTGCCGGGTTTTTTCATCAAGTTTTTTCTGGAGTTCTTTTCGATATCCGGTCAGTTCCAGAGTTTTTTCCACGCGGCTTAGAAGAACTTCTGTTACAATTGGTTTTCCAATAAAATCATATGCCCCGATATTCAGGCACTCTGCCTCTGTTTTGTCTTCTGTGTCAGAAGTCAGAAAAATAACAGGGATATCAGACCACTTTTTTTCTTTGTGAATCTTTAGAAAGAATTCCTTTCCGTCCATCTCCGGCATCATCAGATCAAGCAAAATCAGATCAGGGGTCTGATGCTCCATGATTTTCAGTGCTAAACTGCCAGATAAAGCGGGAAATACATGATAATATTTTTTGAGCAGTATCATTATCTGGTTTAAAACTGTTTTACTATCATCTACGATTAAAATTTTGTGCATTTAAAATTCCTTTCATCAGTAAAATTTATTATTTATATAGAATAGATTAAGAAAAAAGAAAAGTGAGATTATACTTTTCACTGTGGTTGGCAATGTTAATGGAATCATTTTATTTCATTATAATACACTTTTCCAGATAAAGAAAACGTCGTTTGCATCGAAAAATAAGTTGGATGCGAAGATTAAAGCGGGAGGGAGGAGGAAAGTAATATAATGTAAAAGTCAACGAAATCGAGTCAAAGAAAGGAAAGAACTGATGAGAAGAAAAAGAGCAATCAAAGCAGCAGCATTACTGATGTCTGCCAGTCTCTTAATAGGGAGTCTGCCGACAATTTCAGGTCTGGGTATGGGCCGGAAAGTTTCGGCGGCAGAAGAAGAGATGAGTGGGTTTGCCACAAAGGAACAACTGTTGGCGGACTATAGCCTTAGCGGGGCCGCCGGTCAAAAGGTCCAAAAAGTAAGGTTTGGACTGAATGGAAAGGGAGATGTTCAGAGCTGGTATGTTGCCGGAAAAGATCCGGCCACAAAGGATGGATTGGTGTTGTTTGCAGCGACACCATTGAAAGAACAGCAGTTTCAGATTTTTCCAAGGCCGAAAGTGTATGAAGCGAAATGGGGATGCGAGTATGAAACTGATCCAAGCATGGTAAACGGTAACCACTATGGAGGAAGTGAGATTCGAGCTGCTTTAAAAGCTATGTCCAGTGATCCGTCATATTTTTCCGCATCAGAGCAGAAGCTTATGAGAGAAACAGCGGTCATGACAGGAGATCAAAGAAATGGAGGTCTTTATACAACAAAAGATAAATTGTATTTAGCACAGGGAGAACCCGATTCCGGAACGATTCAACTCGGAACAATTAAGAAATCGGATGTGAAACATGGGCTGCCGCTTAAATTAAAACTGTATAACACTGAAAATAATGATAAATGGTTTTGGCTGCGTACGCCATACGCTGTCCAAGGGTTATCTGAAAGTCTGCTGACCGCTCGCTCTGCTGGTGTCAGTGCTGCTGTTGCGGATACTGAAGGGACCGCAATTGTGCCCGCTCTACAGATTGATCTGTCATCTGTCATCTTTGCATCCACAGCGTCCTCAGAAAAGGGACAGGAAACGCAAAGGAAAGAGTTGACTCTGCGCTATGATGCGGGAAAGAGCCTTGGCTCGGCAACCGTCTTGAATCATGAAACGGTAAAAGTAAAGGGCTCAGCAGAGGATCGTTATCTGGTAGTGCAGAATAAGTATGGCACATGGAGGAAGAAAGCGACGAAAGAAACCACTGTCCCAGCCGAATATGTCACGATAAAAGGAGAAGAGCTCACCTCTTTTAAAGACTGTAAAGTATGGATAGAAAAAACCAGTGAAGATCGACTGACAAGAGCAACAGAAGCAGAAGAAAAGGCAGCGGTAACGTTTAAAGACTATAACGGAAAGGTGCTGGAAACTCAGGAAGTGAACTATGGTGAAAAAGCGAATGCACCAAAAACCCCAACAAGAGAGGGATACACTTTTACAGGCTGGGATAAGAATTTTAACAAGATTACAGGAAATGTGACTATAACAGCTCAGTATCGAAAGAATCCGGAGCCAACGCAGCCAAAGCAGCCAACGATTCGTCCAGGCATCAATCTTACAAAGAAAGAGATTTTGTCAGGGAAAAGTCTTAAATTGAGCGTAAAGAATCGAGATAAAGGTGCTGTTGTAAGCTATAAAACAAGCAACAAAAAGATCGCCGCTGTGAATCAGAATGGAACCATTAAGGGAGTTGCTGCGGGAAGAGCAACGATTACTACAATAGTGAGACAAGGAGGAAAAACTTATACGTTCAAAACCAGCGTGACTGTGAAAGGCTATCTGAAACTGACGAAAGTGAAGAAAACCATAAAAAAAGGAAAGAGTTATAAATTTAAAGCGAAAGCTTATGGGATTAAAGGTAAATTTCACTGGACCGTGTCTAATAAGAAGATTGGAAGCATTTCAAAAAGTGGTAAGTTTAAAGCAAAGAAAAAAGGAAAAGTTTATGTAATTGTGAAAAACGGAAAATATAAGGCAAAGTTCCGTGTACGAGTAAAATAAACAGAAACTACTTTGGGAGGATTTGCCGATGAAAAATGTTTTAATTACTGTCATTTTGATAGTCAGTGTTGCTATAACGGCAGCAATGGGAATCAGAAGCTTTCTTTATCAAAGAAAGCGGCAAGGAGTTGACTATTACACAAAGATAACGCCGCTCTCTGAACGTAAAGAAAAAAATGATTATTTTTATAAAGTCAAAGCATTTGATAAAAACGGGAATGCCATAAAATTGAACTTTTATGGCATGGACGGACATCCTATCAAGAAAGGCGCATATCTCAAGATTACATACGGAATCGTATCTGATGGAAGCAATGATGTGAAAAGATGGGAAGAGGTAAACAAAAGTTCAATTCCTGAGAAGGCTCTGGGAAAAATAGAGAAAGACTAGATGTACGATCTGTCTCTTAAAATAAGAGAGTATGAGATAGAGTGTGTTAGTTCAATAATATGGACTACACACTCTATTTATATTGACAATTACAGACAGTTATACATCAAAATAGAACACCGGTTTAAATCCCCATATTCAAAATTATCATAGGCGGTTTTGAGCCGGTCCAGGAGATTTTGCAGTTCTCCCGGATAAGTGTATCGGTCCAATTTTGCAATAGCATCGGAGACCTCTTGATAATCCATTTCATTGACGGCAATACAGAGACTTTTGATGATATCTTCGGGATAACCGGAAAGAGATTCTTTCGTTTCGTCTGCCGCCGGTACGGCTTTGATACAACAATCCAGTTCTTCTAATATAAGGTCTGTATAGTCCAGCAGTTCCTGATACTTCTGTGTGATGGATTTCCAGTTGTTTTGGTGGCCAAAATCCTCCATTGTTTTCGCCAAGTCCGAAAATTCTAGGGCGCCTACGGATTTTGAGGCAGATTTAATGGCATGGACGTGGATGGTAAACAATTTGATATCCTGGTTTTCATAGATTTTATCCAATTCATTTCGGCGTTCAAAGAGACCCTGCCGGAAGGTTTTCAGCATCTCCAAATAAAAATCAGCCGAGTGATCAAAATATTCCAGGGATGCATCAACGTCGAAATGTTTCAAAGATGTAAAACAGGCTTTGACTTCTTCTGAGATAAAAGCTTCGTCCAGCTTTTTTTCCACAATCTTTAAGACGGCTTTGTCCTGTAAATACTGAAGGAGGGTGTTGTGCAGTTCTTTGACATTGATCGGCTTTGCAAGGAAGTCAGAAAATCCCTGTTCTGTGAAATAGGTTTTCGCATCGGAGAAGACATTGGCTGTCAGGGCAACGACAGGAAGATCTTTTCTGATGCCGTCCATTTTTCTCAGCTTCTGTACCGTCTCGATTCCGTCCATTCCGGGCATCATATGGTCCAGGAAAATCAGATCATAGTCTTTTGCGGAAGCCATTGTGAGTGTATCAAAACCATTGGACGCCACATCAATATCCATTTCATAAGGTTCCATCAATCGTTTTGCAACGGAAGAATTGACATCATTGTCATCTACGATCAATATGTGGGCAGAAGGAAACGTTGTATCCTCGTAAACGTTTGTCTTTTTGGACGCGGTCTTGACCGGATGGCCGTTTAAGATATTTGCAGTCTGCATCATCAGGTTGTACGGATACAGCTGCTGATAGTTATAGTATTTGGATTCCGTAGTATCACTGTTTTTCATAAGAAGCAGCACATGATCCTGCAAAAATAAGGAATCGATCATTTCCTGGCAGGATGGGAAATCCGCCTGCTGCATGATCAGATAAGAATTCTTGTTTGATCTGTCCAGACTGATGGAGGAGACGGACGAAATCAAAGAAGGATGGATGCTAAGCTTGCGCAGTTCGCGTATGACATATTTTGTCAGTTCTTTATCCGATTCTGGAAGATAGACATAAACCTCGGCCTGTTCCATTTTGTCAGACGGCGGAATCATAGGAGCGGCTAAACAGATTTCCTGTGGAATGGTAACAATAAATGTACTGCCTTTTCCGTATTCACTTTCTACCGAGATACTGCCGCCCATCAGTTCTGTTAGTTTTTTTGAGATAGAAAGACCCAGTCCGGTTCCCATAATCGTTTGATTTTTTTTAGGATCGACTCTGCTGAATTGCCGGAACAAGTGTTTTTGATCTTCCTCTTTGATTCCTGATCCGGTGTCGGAAATAAAGAAGGAGAGCTCTGTTTTGGTCTTCGACAGATTCTTAGCGCGAAGCTTCAGTTCGATATTACCGGAAACTGTAAATTTTACAGCATTTGCAAGCAGATTGGTCAGGATTTCTCGGATCCGCATCTCATCTCCGATGAGCTGCCTTGGGATGGAGGGGTCCAAATCAGTGAAAAAATGCAGACTTTTTTTGCTTAGACGAGCGGAAATTATGCTGCATATGTCTGAACACATCGTTGCAGGAGAATATTTTCCTGTGGTCAGCTGTATATTTCCCGTGTCCAGTTTGGAGAAGGACAGCAGGCTGTTGATGATTCCTAAAAGTCCGTTGCCAATTTCATAGATCGTGGATATGTCCTGCTCCACATCCAGAGGGAGATTTTTTCGCAGCAGCAGTTCACTTAAATTCAGGATAGCGTTCATCGGAGTTCTGATCTCATGGCTCATATTGGCGAAAAACGCCATCTTTTCCTGGTGGATCTGCCGTTCCTTCTCTGCAAGCCTTGCCAAATGCTCTTCTTCCATTTTTTCGCTGTGGATGTCCTGTGTGCAGAAAATAATATTTGTTTTGTCGTCTTTTAAGTAGCTGTATTCCGCTCTTTTCCAGCGGTAAGATTCATGGGTCCTGATCCGGTATGTAAAACTGTAGGAGGTATCAGGTCTTTGGTTGAGATAACCGGTAATGCCGGAGAGCGTTGCATTCATCAAAAGTTCTTTCGCCTCTTCATCATAGGCCAGCTCCTTTGCTGCATGAAACGTGAGTTCGTCAAAATCTCCTTCCAGTTTTTTTTGGGAAAACCAGTCTCTGTCCTGTACGGCATAAATTTGATATTTGCCGTTCCCGGTGTTGATCAGCCCAAGCGTCTCATAGCTTTGGCTAACGATCAAAGTACACATTTCATTTAAAATCTGGATTTCTTTTTCTTTGGCATAATCGGAGTAAAGTTGTTTTTCTACGTTGGCCGTGTCATCAGAGAACACACAAATATAGGTTTGTGTAAGAGCGGAAGAAGAGAGAAGAGATGCTGTCCCGCTCAGCCACGATTTCTTTTCTCCTACATAAATCGGACGGGTAAAAGGAAAGTGGTCTCCGATATTTTTCAGACGACTTAATGCATCAATGAATTCATCGTATGCATTTCCCGGAAGTTTATCGATGAAAGAATGAAAATCAAATGAGTAGTCTGAAGAAGTTTCATAGCCCAAGATTTTGCAGCCAAAATCATTGATATGGAGAAGAGTCAGACGATCACCGTCTCTCTGAAACTGCATGACTCCGGTGGGAAGATTTTCATAAGTCGATTTTAAAAAAAGGAATTCCTGCTGCTGATCCAACAAATCATCTCCTGTCTGTTTTCTTTCTATTATATTATATCCAAATCAAAGGGGAAAGAGCAGCGGAGCATAAAATTTTGTTGTTTAGGACGCTGAAATGGTCGGATACGAATCATGTCTAAAAAATGGGTATAGAGAAGATAAAATAGATAAAAATATGCAAACAGAAAGGAAGGCCTATGAAAAAGATTATTTTTGCTGCGGTGGCTCTGATTTTTATTGCTGCTGCGGTGATAAGTGTGAAGGAAATTTTACATGGAAAAAAGGATACAGGAATCAGTTACTATGCAAAAATCATAGCAGGATCGGAGAAGAAGAAAAACTCAGAGTGTTTTTACCATATAAAAGGATTTGACGAAAATGGTAACGACAGGATGCTGACAGTATATGCAGATCAGGGTCAGCCTTATCCAAAAGGGAAATATTTGAAAATCACTTGTTCTGCGAAAGCTGACGGATCGAATGAAATGATGTGGAGTATGGTGAAACAGAGCAGCATTCCGAAAGAGGCAATATTAAAAATACGGAGATGGGAAAAACGAATTAGACAGCTGGCTGTTAAGAAGAGTTCTCAATTAGGGAATAACTTAAATGTACAGAGGAACATTGATAAAACAAAAAAACTGATTGCATTTTCTTTTGACGATGGGCCTGCCAGGGAGAATACAGACCGGGTGGTAAAAGCATTGGCAAAGAATCATGCAAGAGCAACTTTTTTTATGCTTGGACAGAACGCTTCCTATTATCCGCGGCTTGTAAAAGAAGTAAAAGATTCAGGGAATGAGGTGGCCGGACACTCCTGGAATCATCCGCAGCTGACCAAATTGGGTGCAGCAGGGGTATGCCGCCAGATGCAGAAAATGAATTATGCGATTTCAAAAGTGACCGGCTCGGATGTAGGTCTGCTGCGCCCGCCTTACGGAGCCATTGATCGGATGGTGAAAGCCAATATTAACGCGCCATTGATCTTGTGGAGCATTGATACATTAGACTGGAAGACTTTAAATACAGATGCCACAGTAAATACGATCCTTAAACAAGCGAAGGACGGAGACATCGTATTGATGCATGATATTCATAAACCCTCTGTGGCAGCGGCAGAAAAAGTCCTTCCACTGCTGAAAGACAGAGGATTTGAAGTCTGTACAGTTTCAGAGTTATTGAAGGCAAAGGGAATCACTGTGGATAAAGGCGATGTTGTCATTAGTGCCAATCAGATTTATAAGTATAAAAAGAATCAGAGATAGAAAAAGTGTTGTTTGCGTCGTATAAAGTGCAGTTTGTGGGTTTTAAGAAAAAAATAGGATGTAACCTGTTATAATTAATTTGTAATTAATCATCAGCTGAGGAAGGACAGCTGGAAACTTTTTTCCTCAAAAAAAGATAAACTCCTTTTGCAGAAGAGCCGTCCGGCAGACCGGGCGGCTCTTTTGAGATTTAAAAAGCTTGCGAATAGATTGCAAAAAGCAAGCAAAAAATATATAATAAAAGTAATAGAAAATAAAGGAGATGATAGATATGGCTAAGACATCAAATATTTTTACCCGTGTAGATCCTGAAATAAAAGAGCAGGCAGAGCAAGTGCTTGAGCGTTTGGGCATTCCGATGTCAAATGCAGTTGGGATGTTTTTAAGACAAGTTGTGATGCAGCGGGGACTGCCATTTGAAGTGAAGCTGCCCAAAGATATGCCGCTTGTATACGACTCCCTTACGAAAAAACAATTTGATGCGGAAATAGAAAAGGGCATGGATGATATAAGAAAGGGAAGGGTATATTCGGCAGAAGATGTCGAAGAGGAGATGAAGCGGGATTACGGGATATGAGTTGCAGGATTTTTTATACAAAAAAGGCAAAACAGGATTTGAGAGATATATATGAATATATAGCGTATGAACTGCTTGTGCCGGAAACAGCATCTGAACAAACTCGTAGAATTATGAAAGAAATCAAGACACTTGATGAAATGCCGAGACGTTATCGTTTATATGAGGAAGAGCCATGGCATAGTGAAGAAATCCGATTTTTTCCGGTGGATAATTACCTTGTGTTTTATCAACCTAATGAGTCCCAAAATACAGTGAGTATTGTTCGTATTATGTACGGTGGGAGAGACATCAAAAATCATTTGGATAGAACGACAATCGATTAATATTTTTCTGACGTGGCAGAAAGAGCCGTCCGGCAGACCGGGCGGCTCTTCTGGCAGCTTAAATTATTTCTTATACCGATAAACATCATTCGCACTTACCACGACATCTCCCGGATGCAGAGTAATATTTCTCGCCTCAAGGAGCTCCGATACCGTACATACTTGAAAGCCTTTCTTTTCAAGTTTCGGGAGTACCTTTTTCACAGCTTCCGCCGTGGGAGCATGGATGTCATGCATCAGGATGATATCTCCGTCTTTGGCCTGCTTTAAAATGGCATCAGCAGTCTTGTCTGCATTCAGTGTTTTCCAGTCCAAAGTATCAATGCTCCACAGGATCAGCGGATCTTTCACCGTATTTTTTACAGTTCGGTTAATGGAACCATAAGGCGGCCTTAAAAGTCCCACATCAGATCCGGTCACAGAAGCAATGGCTTCGTTCATCTGCGACATCTGTTTTTTCACACCTTTTTTACCGAGTTTTGTGAGCAGCGGATGGTTCCAAGAGTGGCCGGCGACTTCATTGCCTGATTCCTCAACTTTTTTTACAAGGTCAGGATAATATTTTGCATTCTGGCCAAGCATAAAAAAGGTAGCCCTCGCATTGTTTTTATCCAGGGCCTTTAGTATTTTCTCCGTATTTTTTCTGGAAGGTCCGTCATCGAATGAAAACGCGATGAGTTTTTTCTCGGGATCGACTCGTTTGGGAAGAAAGGGGAAATCGCCCAGTTTAAACTGTGTAATTTCGCGGACGATCTTCTGGTTCTTTTGAATCTCTCCGCTGGCAGCCGAGGATTCCTGAAGAGAACTTGTCTCTTTGCTGGTCCGGAACAGGTAAATGCCCTGAAAAGCGATGATTGACAGCATTAAGATCAGCACTGCGGTTTGTCCTTTGTTTAATCCTTTTTTCATTTGTGCCTCCTATCCATACATAGTATTTCCGTTTTCCAGCAATCCTTGACAAAAGAACATGGAAAGGCAGGGTGAAATTACAAGCTATAATTTATTGTATGTGGAGAGATCTGATTATATTAAGAAAAATCTGTTATAATGAAACATATCATATTTTATAAATTTTTGAATATCACTTATTTGACGGAGTATAAAGGATAGAGTTTATGGATATTAAAAGAATCGGAGAAGCCGGGCAGCTTAGATCCATGGATACGGTGAATGGATTTGATGTGCGTCCGGGGTTTTACCTTCAAAACGGTGCGACTGCTATTGAAGGCGGCGTGAGTTTCACCGTACATACGAAAAACGGAACTGCCTGTACATTAGTTTTATATGAAAGAAAGGCACAGGAACCTTTCGCTGAAATACCGTTTCCGGAAAATTACCGGATCGGAAATGTATACTCGATGATCGTTTTCGGCCTGGATATCCGGAAGATCGAATACAATTACAGAGTTGACGGGCCGAAGGATTTAAAAAAGGGACTTTTGTTTGACAAGGAGCGGTATCTTTTAGATCCCTATGCAAAAGCCGTCACCGGTCAGAGCAACTGGGGCGAGAAACCTGAGTACAGCAGGGACTGTTATCGGGCGAGAGTCGTCTCCAATGACTTTGACTGGGGAAGAGCCAGGCGAAAACCCACAGATATGCGGGACCTTATCATCTATGAACTTCACACCAGAGGATTTACAAAACACCATACATCAGATGTAAAACATCCGGGAACCTTTGACGGGATCCGGGAAAAGATTCCTTATCTGAAGGATCTGGGCATCAATGCCGTGGAACTGATGCCGATCTTTGAATTTGACGAGACGAGGGATACCAGGTATGTCAATGGTAAAAAACTTTTGGACTACTGGGGTTATAATCCGGTCAGCTTTTTTGCGCCGAATACAAGCTACAGCTCGGAAAAAGAATTTAACAGAGAGGGTTCAGAGCTTAAATACCTGATCCGGGAACTTCACGACAATGATATTGAAGTAATCCTTGATGTGGTGTTCAACCACACGGCGGAGGGAAATGAGAACGGTCCGTTCATATCTTTTAAAGGATTTGACAATAATATATATTATATGCTTACGCCGGACGGAAAATATTATAATTTCAGCGGCTGCGGCAATACACTGAACTGCAATCACCCGGTCGTTCAGAACATGATCCTGGACTGTTTAAGGTACTGGGTGACGGATTACCGGATCGACGGATTCCGGTTTGACCTGGCATCGATTCTCGGAAGAAGTGAGGACGGTTCACCATTAAGTAAGCCTCCGCTTTTGGAAAGGCTTGCATTTGACCCGATCCTGGGCCGTGTGAAATTAATTGCTGAGGCATGGGACGCTGCGGGTCTTTATCAGGTGGGCACGTTTCCGTCATGGAACCGGTGGTCTGAGTGGAACGGCAGATACCGGGACGATATGAGAAGATTCCTGAAAGGAGATCCGGGCCTTGTGAAAGCCGCTGCCCAGAGGATGAGCGGCTCCAGGGATATCTATGACAGGGAGAGCCGGGGCGATACGGCTTCAGTGAATTTTATCACCTGCCATGACGGATTCACGATGTGGGACCTTTATTCCTATAATGAAAAGCACAATCTGGATAACGGATGGAACAATACGGACGGAGACAACAATAACAACAGCTGGAACTGCGGTGAAGAAGGGTACACTGACCGGCAGGATGTCATAAAGCTCAGGAAAAAGCTTGTGAGAAATGCTTTTGCGGCGCTGATGACCAGCCAGGGTGTCCCGATGATGTATGCGGGGGACGAATTTTTGAATACCCAGTATGGCAATAACAATGCCTACTGTCAGGATAATGAAATTTCGTGGCTGAATTGGGATCTGCTTTTGGAAAATCATGAGACCACTCAGTTTGTCAAAGAGATGATCCGTTTCAGAAAAAAACACCCGGTGTTAAGATCCAGAGGGGAGGATGCGCTGTGCGGACTGCCTTCCGTCAGCTTTCACGGAGAAGAACCGTGGAAGTTAAAGGAGGATGACCAAAACCACCTTCTGGGTGTCCTGTTTGCCGGAAGAGAAAAAGATAGTGACACAGATGATATTGTTTATGTTATGATGAATATGCATTGGGAGCCGCATACTGTGAGGCTTCCCGAACTTCCGCTGGATTACTTCTGGGAGATTTTTTCAGATACGGCCGGCGAGCCGAAAAATAGCCGGCTGCCCGGAGGAGAGATCCGGATGGAAGAGCGGAGTATGATTATATTAGAAGGGAACCAGATGGGACGGAAGGGCGATGTCATCTGTCTCTAAAGATAAAGTTTAAGTAAAGGAAGAGAATGTAAGATGTGGATTGCAGATCAGTGGAACGATTATGAAGTTTTAGATACTTCTTGTGGTGAAAAATTAGAAAGATGGGGAGACTATTATTTAGTACGGCCGGACCCTCAGGTTTTATGGCAGACACCAAAGAAGTTAAAGCAGTGGAAGAAGCCAAACGGACATTATCACAGGAGCAGCAGAGGCGGCGGACAGTGGGAGTTCTTTGATCTCCCTAAGACCTGGGATATCAGGTACAGAGAACTTACATTTCATTTGCAGCCATTCAGCTTTAAACATACAGGAGTTTTTCCGGAGCAGGCAGTGAACTGGGATTGGTTTTCAGATAAGATCAAAAAGGCCGGGCGGCCTGTAAAGGTGCTGAACCTGTTTGCCTACACAGGGGGCGCCACATTAGCCGCAGCCGCAGCCGGGGCATCCGTGACTCACGTGGATGCCTCCAAAGGCATGGTGAACTGGGCAAAAGAGAATGCCCAGGCCTCCGGCCTGAAAGACAAACCGATCCGCTGGCTGGTGGACGACTGTGTGAAATTTGTAGAGAGGGAGATCCGCCGGGGGAACCACTACGATGGGATCATCATGGACCCTCCGTCCTACGGCAGGGGACCAAAAGGAGAGATCTGGAAGATTGAGGAAAAGATTTTTCCGCTTGTTCAGCTCTGTACAAAGATTTTGTCGAAAAACCCCTTATTTTTTCTGATCAATTCTTATACGACCGGACTCCAGCCGGCTGTGCTCTCCTATATGCTGGGAACGGAAGTCAAAGCAAAGTTCGGCGGGAAAGTGACGGCAGATGAGATCGGGCTTCCGGTTTCTTCAAATGGCCTGGTTCTGCCATGCGGAGCCTCAGGCAGGTGGGAATCAGTATAGATATTTCAGAAATCTTAATTTTTGCTGAATTTTGTTGGAATACGTAAAAAACAATTGAAATTTTTCTGACTTTGTTTATAATTAAAAAGAGCGTGTATACGAATAATTGACATTTAACATAATGATAATAATAGAAAATTCGAAAGGGGAATTTTGAAACATGGCAGGTTCAGATATCGGAATTGATTTAGGTACGGCCAGCGTCCTGGTTTACGCAAAGGGCAAAGGAGTCGTTTTAAAAGAGCCATCTGTAGTGGCATTTGACAGAGATACAAACAAGATCAAGGCAATCGGGGAAGAAGCCCGTCTGATGCTGGGAAGAACACCGGGGAATATCGTTGCAGTGCGTCCGCTGCGCCAGGGTGTGATTTCTGACTATACAGTGACAGAAAAGATGTTAAGCTACTTTATCAACCGCACCGTCGGAAAGTCTATTTTCGGACGGAAGCCGCGCATCAGCGTGTGTGTGCCGAGCGGTGCCACGGAAGTAGAGAAAAAGGCAGTTGAGGATGCGACCTACCAGGCAGGTGCAAGGGAAGTATCCATTATTGAAGAACCTGTTGCGGCAGCCATCGGCGCCGGAATCGATATCGCAAAGCCATGCGGAAATATGATCGTGGACATCGGAGGAGGAACAGCCGACATCGCTGTTATTTCTCTTGGAGGAGTCGTTGTCAGCACTTCCATCAAGGTTGCCGGAGATGATTTTGATGAGGCAATCGTGCGCTACATGCGCAAAAAACATAACTTACTGATCGGTGAGCGTACTGCTGAGGACATTAAGATCAACATCGGCACTGTCTACAAACGTCCGGAAAATGCGACGATGGATGTCCGCGGAAGAAACCTTGTGACAGGACTCCCAAAGACCGTGACTGTTACATCTGAAGAGACAGAAGAAGCTTTAAGAGAGCCTGCTTACCAGATCGTAGACGCTGTTCACAACGTACTGGAGAGAACTCCGCCTGAGCTTGCGGCCGATATCTCAGACCGCGGGATCGTTCTGACTGGAGGAGGATCTCTGATCCAGGGTCTGGAAGAACTGATCGAATCTAAGACAGGAATCAACACGATGACAGCAGAGGACCCTCTGACAGCAGTTGCCATCGGAACTGGAAAATACATTGAATTTTTATCCGGAGAAGACAAAAAGGGCGAGAAATAATCACTTAGTTTTTTCAGCGCTTTTTTAAGCCGGCAGAGGACAACCAGGGTATTTTATCCTGGTTGTTTTGTTACGCCGGGCGTTTGTGTAAAGGAGGGGAGAAGCATGGGACGGATTTCCGGATATGTTGACCATGTCCGTTTTCGGAATGAGGACAACGGATATACGGTGCTGAGTCTTGATATGGACGGCGATGAGGAGACTGTAGTCGGGGTATTCCAATTTCTGCACGAAGGCGAGTATATGGAACTGGAAGGGGAATATGTGGAACATCCGGTTCATGGCCCACAATTTCAGATGACTTCCTATGAAGTTACGATGCCGGATGACATTCAGAGCATGGAACGGTATCTGGGCTCCGGGGCAATCAAAGGGGTTGGCCCGGCGATCGCCAAGAGAATCGTCAAAAAGTTTAAGATGGACACGTTCCGCATTATCGAGGAGGAACCGGAGAGGCTTGCGGAGGTAAAGGGAGTCACCGAAAAGAGAGCACGCAGCATCGCGGTGGAGTTTTCCGAGAAGCAGGAAATGCGCCAGGCCATGATGTTTCTGTCCGGCTATGGGATTACCACTAATCTGGCGGTGAAGATTTTTAAGGAGTACGGCGATAAGCTGTACGGGGTGATCCAGAACAATCCATATCAGATGGCGGATGATATAGAAGGCGTAGGATTTAAGATTGCTGATGAAATCGCCAGGCAGGTTGGTATCGGCAGCAGTTCGGATTACCGGATCATATCGGGCATTTTTTATACTCTGATGCAGGGTCTTGCATCAGGGCATATTTATCTGCCCAAAGAAATCCTTTTAAGAAATACTTCAAGGATGCTTGAGGTGGAAGAGGAGATGATCGAGCCTCATCTTCTGGACATGATGATTGAGAAAAAGATTATTATAAAAGAAGAGGAGGACCAGACAAGAATTTATGGGGCGGCCCAGTATTATCTGGAACTTAACACGGCCAGGATGCTGTGCGATCTCAATATGACTTACGATGTGTCTGTTTCCGAGGTGAGGACTATGATCGCAAAGATTGAAGACGGTCTTCAGATTACCTTTGCGGAGAAACAGAAAGAAGCCATAGAAGCCGTCGCCGAAAATGGAGTCGTGATTCTGACCGGAGGCCCGGGAACGGGTAAGACGACGACCATCAACGGAATGATCCGCTACTTTGAGTCTGAAACTCTGGATATCAGACTCGTGGCCCCCACGGGGAGGGCGGCAAAACGGATGACAGAGGCTACCGGATATGAGGCGACCACGATCCACCGTCTGTTGGAATTGAATGGGGATTCCAGCAGCGGGGACAGCATGAAGTTTGAACGGAATGCCGCGAATCCTATTGAAACGGATGTGATCATCGTGGATGAGATGTCTATGGTGGATATTTTTCTGATGAATTCCCTTTTAAGCGCTGCGGTTCCGGGTACAAGGTTTGTGTTTGTGGGGGATGCCAACCAGCTTCCTTCCGTCGGCCCGGGAAATGTGCTGAAGGATATGATTGCTTCCGGATCTTTTAAGGTGGTGGAACTGAATCAGATTTTCCGGCAGGATGAAGCCAGCCACATTGTAAGCAATGCCCACAGGATCAATGAGGGGAAGTCTATTGAGCTCGATAATAAGAGCAGGGACTTTTTCTTTCTTGAGAGAGAGAGGCTCGGAGATATTTTAGGTGTTCTGGTATACCTGGTGAGAGATAAGCTGCCGGCTTATGTAAATGCCAAGCCGTATGACATTCAGGTGCTGACCCCTATGCGCAAGGGGGAACTGGGTGTCGATAAGCTCAACGAAGTTCTCCAGGAATACCTGAATCCTCCGGCGGAGGAAAAGCAGGAGAAACAGGCGGTTTCCTGTCTGTTCCGTGAAGGCGACAAGGTCATGCAGATCAAGAACAATTACCAGATGGAGTGGGAAGTAAAGAATGAGAAGGGATTTACCGTGGAAGAGGGCAAAGGCGTCTTCAACGGCGATATCGGACGGATCACAAGGATCAATGACTACACGGAGAAAGTCACCGTAGTCTTTGACGACATCAGAGTGGCGGAATACTCTTATTCCATGCTGGATGAGCTGGAACTGGCCTATGCGGTGACGATCCATAAGTCACAGGGAAGTGAGTATCCGGCAGTGGTCATGCCGCTGCTTACGGGACCGAGAGTTTTGTTTAACAGAAATCTTCTCTACACCGGAGTGACCCGGGCGAAGCAGTGTATTACGATGGTGGGCCGGAAGTCAACGGTACAGCAGATGATTCAGAATGTAAATGAACAGAAGAGATACTCGACGCTTTGTCAGAGGATCAATGAACAGGAAGAACTGATGCCTTAGGGGGATCGGTTCTTTTTTTTGTTTCATCGGAAAGTTCTGCAATAAAAATGTGATTTTATCACATCAAAATCGGTATAAAAATGTGATTGTATTTTTTTGGACTTCTGTATATAATAAAAATGTGATGAAAAACACTTAAATTAAAATAAAAATGTGGGAAGTGAGTCTATGGAAAGATTTATTTTAAAGAAGCTACTGGACTGGAAGAATTCTTCCTACCGTAAACCACTGATTATGAAGGGTGTGCGTCAGGTAGGTAAGACCTGGATTCTAAAAGAGTTCGGCAGATGCTATTATGAAAATACCGCTTATTTTAACTTTGATGAGAACGAGGAATATAAACAGTTCTTTGAAACAACAAAGGACGTCAATCGGATCTTGCAGAATCTGATGCTGGCCAGTGGTCAGAAGATTGTACCGGAAAAGACTCTCATCATCTTTGACGAAGTACAGGACTGTCCCAAGGTTATCAATTCTATGAAGTATTTCTGCGAGAATGCACCGCAGTATCATATTGCCTGCGCCGGTTCTCTGCTGGGCATTGCCTTGGCAAAGCCTTCTTCTTTCCCTGTGGGCAAGGTCAACTTCATGCAGATTGACCCTATGATTTTTACAGAGTTCCTGCTGGCTAATGGTGATGAGAACTTGGTAAAGTACTTGAAAACGGTGAACACAATTGAGCCGATCCCCGATGCTTTCTTTAACCCTCTGTATGAAAAACTCAAGATGTATTATGTAACCGGAGGTATGCCGGAATCTATTAAGATGTGGACAGAGGCACGAGATGTCGCTGCTATGCAGGAAGCCTTGTCCGGGATCATTGGCGCCTACGAGCGTGATTTTGCGAAGCATCCTAATATCAGCGAGTTCCCGAAGATTTCTATGATCTGGAAGTCCATACCGTCCCAGCTGGCAAGGGAGAACAAAAAGTTCATCTACAAGGTTGTCAAAGAGGGAGCAAGAGCGCGTGAATATGAGGATGCTTTGCAGTGGCTGGCAGATGCCCGTCTGGTGCATAAAATCTACCGCAGTTCCGCTCCTGGTCTGCCTGTAGCTGCCTATGATGACCTTTCGGCTTTTAAGATTTATCTGGTGGATGTAGGTCTGCTCCGCCGTCTGGCACAGCTGGCACCTACAGCTTTTGGGGAAGGCAACCGTCTATTCACGGAGTTTAAGGGTGCGCTGACAGAGAACTTTGTACTACAAACCTTGGTTACGCAGTTTGAAGTGGTTCCTCGTTACTGGACACAAAGGAATCCTCCCTATGAGGTAGATTTCCTAATCCAGCGTGAGAATGACATTTTCCCTGTCGAGGTCAAATCCGAGGCAAATACCGCCAGCAAGAGTCTAAAGAAATTCAAGGAACTGTTCCCAGACAAAGTCAAACTCCGTATCCGTTTCTCTCTCGATAATTTGAAACTGGATGATGATGTGCTGAATATTCCTCTGTTCATGGCAGATCAGACTGATCAACTGATCGGATTGGCATTAGAACAGATCTAGAAATAAACACAAAAGTATTGCATTGTATAAAACAGCATCCTTGCAAAGGCTGCTGTTTTTGTGTTTTTATGGATTTTGAGTTGATTCTTTAGCGGGAGAGTGTTATTATTTTTACATAAATATAGAAATAAGATATTAAGATAATAACAGAGGTGAGTATATGGAGAAGCCGATTTATCGAGAAATTTTATTACAGTATATTAATAAACAAGAACCAGAACAGCCTATCCTTACAGAAAGAATTGCAAAGTATGCTGCGGTGTGCCTTGGAGTGGATGAAGATAAGGTGAAGAAAGCTGTAAATGTAAATATGGCCCGGCTTGAAAAAGCAGACTTACTAATAAGAGTAACAAAAGGGGTTTATTGCAGGAAAATAAAAACCCCTTTTGGTTATTATAGGCCAAATAAAGAAACTGTATTTTGTAATCAGCTTTTGCGGGATGATACCGGTGCAATCGGATATGAAACGGGCTTATCTGCGCTAAATAAGCTCGGTCTTGTTTCTCAGATGCCAAACCGCAGGAGTATTGCAACAAATCTTCATAACAAAAGAGTTCCGAAGGAGTTTCAGGTAGATGTGCGCAAGCCGGTAACTACGATTACTGAGTCAAACTATAAGTATCTTCAATTTTTAGATGCCGTGCGGGGGTTAGCGCATGCGCCAGTGGATGTATTGAAACCTGAATTAGTTTTGAGGGGGACAGCAAAAGATTTTGATTTGAATACCGATATATTAATCCTTTTTGCGCGAAAGTATTATAATCAGAAAACTTTGCTGAAAACGATTGATATTTTGCTGGAGGGTGTGTATGAAACTGCATAAGGATAAATATAAGTTTTTTAGCACTATTTCCGTCACGCTTTGAAATGCGTTCCTCCAATAGTGCTAAAAAACTATCGTTAGATAGTCCCAAATGGACCGCCGCAGAGACTTTGCTGAATGTTAGAAAATCTTACATCTCTGAGGTAGCAAGTCGTAAAACTAGTCAAAATATCATGACATACAAAAAAATACCCTGGCAGTTAAACACAGACTTCTTTTCTGTGCCTAACTATCAGGGTATATCTTATTTCTGTTACTGTTTATCCGAAGCACACATCTGTGGCAACCTGAGTCTTTCGATTTCAATAAAACTCAGGCATTCTAAGAGCCGAACGGAAATCATTTGACTACGTCAAATCGCATCTGGTACGCAAAGTTGTCAAGCCCCTCAAGGAGTGAGGGGCTTGACAACTTTGTTCCCGAAAAAGGGGTGTTATATTGCAGTTAAAGGAACCAACAACATTTAAGGAGCAGCAGATTATTCTGTAATATCGGTAAGGGTGTATTTATAGCTGTGGAATTACATTTAAATTAGGTTAAAAAATTACAAAAAATCCTGCCAATAGCCGTTTCAGCTGTTGGCAGGATTTTTTAATGTGTCAATTTGTTGTATAATGAAATGGATATATAAGGAAGACTGCAAAAGATATAGTGGAGGTAGAGAACAATGGGGATTTTCGAAGTTTTATTGTCATCTGCTGTGATCGTAGCGTTGATTGAATACATTTCTAAAAATAAGTCAAATAACCTTCAGTACATCACCAGTGCCAGAAGTGAGTGGAGAAAAGCCATGAAACAGACAGCCTGCAGGCTGCATCAGGCAGACAGAGGAAATATCGGAGAAGCGTTTGCAAAATTAAAGGTCAACTTAAACGGATATGGATTCTTTCCGTCGTTTGACCAATATCCTGCTGATAAGCAGCTTGATTTTTTCAGAGATGAACACATATGGAAGCAAATCGCATATATCGAAGAAAACATGTACTGCTGGGAAGAAGAAACATTCACGCGGGAGAAAAATAAGGTCAATAAATATATTACAAGCCTGCTGAAGTTTGACTGGGAGAGGACGAAGCAGGAAGTGAAGTCTAAAAGTTTAATTTTGCTGTGCACAGTTTTGTATCTCTGTGTACATATCCCGGTACTGCATCTCTTTCCGGGGAATAAAAGTCTGATTGGGCAGATAAGTGAACAGATAATCCCGATTACCTGTATTGTTCTGGCACTGATATCAGTATGTCTTCCCTACTTGGTCAATGAGGCTAAGATACTGCAGTTTGGAAAGTGGTACAAATATTTGACGTTTAACATTAGTGGTTGGATCATAGGAATTTTTTTAGAAGCAGGTGGGCTTTGGAGATTATCAGCCTGCTCGGATCACTCGGAATACTGGACTTACTATGTCACAGGTGCAGCTGCTTTCATCATAACAATAGGTATCATGTTTTATATTTTTGGACATAAAATTGTTTATTTAGACTATGATCGGGCAGTAAGAAGAATTATAGGCTGTGATTCTGTTATCTGCTACCATTGCGGGACTGGTATTTTAGCAGATTTTAAGGGTTTTGTTGTGAATGACTTTTTTGCGCAGTTAAATCTGGACTTTTCAGAGAGAGAGCTGCCGGAACAGATGGATGACATGATAGAGTTTATCTGCAGTCCGGAGAATCACATTCTCAAAGATCAGGAGCAACTGCTGAGATTTGGCAGTCGGATAAGGTTCATTTTCAAGAGTGATATTAAAAAATTTGTAAAAGAAAAACCAAAGAGGTGCAAACTTATTTTTAAGTATACCTCAGGATCAGAAGAACGTTATGCGGTTGGATATAATAAAAATACGAAGAAGGAACTCAGAGAATGGATTTACGAAGACAGCGTAAATAGAAATAATTAGTTCTACAAAACAGCATCCTTACAAGGGGTGCTGTTTTTATGCCGAAAAAAGTCTGTCAATCCTTGGTGAGAATAAAACAATCGAAAAACAAGAAAGAAACAATCAAAAATATGTTGACATATGAAAGAAACAGTCATAATATAAAGATAACAATCAAAATAAAAAAGTCAGGAGGTAAAAGATGAGAGTCGGATGTGTGACAGAGATCAAGAAAAAGGAGTACCGCGTAGGGCTGACACCGGACAACGCAAAAAGCTATGTGTCTGAAGGCCATGAAGTTCGTGTTCAGAAAGGTGCAGGCAGAGGATCGGGATTTGCAGACCAGGAGTATGAAGCCGCCGGGGCAGTAATTGTGGAAGAAGCAAGGGCAGTGTGGGACTGGGCTGAGATGATCATAAAAGTGAAAGAACCGCTCAAAGAGGAATATCAGTTTTTTCATAAAGGGCTGATCTTGTATACCTATCTGCACATTGCGGCTGATGAACCGCTGATGAATGCTTTACTGGATGCAGAGGTAAAAGGGGTTGCCTATGAAACTTTGATGGAAGATGACAGAAGTCTGCCGCTGCTGACGCCTATGAGCCAAATTGCGGGACGGCTCAGTGTTCAGGAGGGAGCAAAGTACTTAGAAAAACCATTTGGGGGAGAGGGAATTCTCCTTGGAGGAGTGCCGGGAACACAGAGGGCAAAAGTTGTGATTCTGGGTGCGGGAACCGTTGGTTCCAATGCATGCAAGATTGCTGTGGGCATGGGAGCCTACACAACGATCATGGACATCGACCTGATGCGGCTTAATTATCTGGATGATATTTTCGGGAGCCGGATTCAGACTCTGATGAGTACAGACGGCGCGGTGAGAGATGCCTTAGCCGGAGCAGATCTTGTCATAGGTTCTGTCCTGATTCCAGGGAAAGCCGCACCTAAGATCATAAAAAAAGAGTATTTGAAGCGGATGAAGCCGGGTTCTCTAATCGTTGATGTGGCAGTGGATCAGGGAGGGTGCTGTGAAACCACAAAGATGACGTATCATAATGATCCTGTTTATGAGGTGGACGGGGTAGTGCACTATTGTGTGGGAAACATGCCGGGAGCAGTGCCGCGGACCTCAACGATTGCTCTCACCAATGCTACCATCGGCTATGGCAGGAAAATCGCAGAACATGGACTGGAGGAAGCGTGCAGAAAATATCCGTCACTTTATTCAGCGGTCAATACATATGAGGGGAAAATTACATGCAGGGCTGTGGCCGAAAGTTTTGGATGCAGTTATGTGAAGCCAGACCGTCTTATGGAATGAGAGAGGCGGAAATATCGGCGGGAAACTCACAGGAGGATAGTATGAATAAAACGAATTCTTCCAATGAAACAAAGGTATTGGAATATATAAAAACGAACGGAGAAATGACAACCGGGGAAGGCATCAAACTTCTTGGAGTATCTGAGTCGACTATAAGAAGAATTTTTATCAAACTTCAGAAGGAAGGTGAAGCAGACCGAATTTTTGGGGGTATTAAGGCGGTCTCAGAAGAAGGGAGGTACCGGTATAAGGAGATTGCCGTGCAGAATGTGGCAGAAAAAAAGGAAATAGGAACAGCAGCATCGAAGCTGGTGAAGGACGGAGAATTTTTATATCTCGACAGCGGTACGACAACACTGGAAATGTGCAGGGCGCTTGCCAGAAGGCTGAAACGCAAAGAAGTAAAAAATGTGACGGCGATAACCAATTCCGTAAAGAATGTAGACATTTTGGCGTCGTATTGTGATGTGATTCTTGTGGGCGGAAAGTATTCCAAAGACAGAAAGGATGTATCCGGAAATTTAAGTGAGTCATTTCTGACCCAGTTCCGACTGGATAAAAGTTTTCTGGGAACAGATGGATTTACATTTGCCGAAGGATTTATGTCAACCAGTGTTAATGTCTCGCTGCTGAGCAGACGAGCTTCTTCCCAGGCCGGGGAAACCTACGTATTGATGGATTCCTCCAAGATAGGCCGGCATTCCTTTGGAATCAGCTGTAAGCTGGAAAATGTCAACGGCATCGTTATCGATTCCAAAATAGAGGATTCCGACCGGATTCAATTTGAGGAAAAATCAGTGAAAGTTATTACAAATGACAATATTGAATGAAATAATCAATATTATGAATGAATCAATCAAAAAAGATTGACTGTAAGAACAGACCGTGCTAAAATTTTATTAACAAAAATGAGGAAGGAGGATGAGGAATGATACGGATCGTCCCGGAACATATCGACAGCGATTGTATTGGTATTTTGATCTGCAGCCATGGCAGTATTGGCCGCAGCATGATCGAAGCGGTACAGATGATCTACGGTGACTGCCCGAATATTGCCTGCATAGGACTGGAACCTTCTGACGACATTGACGACTGGGGGAAAGAGCTGGGAGCTTTGACAGAAATATTTCCGAAAGGAACCATTGTATTCCTAGACTTATTTGGAGGGACACCGTGTAATCAGTACTTGATGAACGAGGCAGGAGAAGCACTCGCACAGAGGGACGGACAGGCATGTGCGGTTGCAGGAGTGAACCTCTCTATGATACTGGAAGCGATTGGACAGCGGGAGTATACAGAACTGAAGGAGATTTCAGAAATCCTGGACAAAGCAGGAAAGGATGCAGTTGTTAACGTATTGCAAAAGATGAAAAAGTAAGAGAGGAGATGTATAGTATGCATTTATGGCAGGCAATTATACTCGGTGGATTTTACTGGTTTAGTTTCCTGGGAGTGTTCGATCATTCCCTCAATCTGTTATTCTATCAGCCACTGACATCAGCTCTGCTGGTAGGGCTTGTAATGGGAGACATCCCCACTGCTATGATCGTGGGTGCTACGATCCAGCCTATGTTCCTGGGACAGACTCAGGCCGGATGGGTCATCACCAATGACAATGCGGCGGCAGGTATCATTACGGCATCCGTTGTCATAGCTTCAGGAATGGATATCAAATCAGCTATGGCAGTTGCAGTTGCAGTGGGTATCGTTATGAGCCAGCTGACCAATATCCGTATGACAGTAGGTTCCTTCTGGAATGCCCTGACTGATAAATTTATCAGCAAAAGACAGTATGATAAACTGTGGCTGTCCACCGTCATTTACCCATCGTTATTTAAAGTTATTTTGTATTGGCTTCCTATGACACTCGTTTTGTATTTTGGGGCGAGCAACATCGGATTTTTCGTCAACGGGCTTCCGGGCTGGCTGCAGAATGGGCTGAATGCGCTGGCTTCTTTAATGCCGATCGTAGGACTCTGTATCGTGGCTTCCTCTATTGGAAAAAAGGGCTATATGCCGTTCTTTATCGCAGGCTTTTTATTTGCGGCGTATTCGGGAGTCAGCGGAATCGGCATAGCGATCGTGTCTGTGATCCTTGCGTGGTTTGACTTCCGCTGCCAGAACAAGGGAGAACATCTGTCACTGAATTTAAGAAGCACCACTGTAGAAGACGCGGCACTGAGCAGGAGAGATTTAAATTGGGCGTCTATCCGTATGCTGTCCTTCTATTCCAATGGAAACAGTTACGAGAGGTATCAGGCAAATGGTATTGTAGCGACTATGATGCCGTGCTTGAGGAAACTATATAAGGGTGATGATGATGGCCTTCAGGAAGCAATGGTCAGGACATCGGAATTATTTAATGCGGAAGATATGACATCCGCACTTCCCGTAGGTATCCTCTTATCTATGGAAGAACAGAAAGCCAAAGGGGCGCCGATTCCCGGAGAGATTATTTCGGATACGAAAGCTGCACTGTTTCCTCCGATGGCAGCAGTCGGTGACACACTAAACTGGGCGACGATCGTTCCAACAACTTTGGCGCTGATGTGTCCATATGCCCTGACAGGGGCGTGGTGGCCGGCATTGGTCGTTGTCTTGGTGGGAGCCGTACTCTGTAATTCCCAGGCATTTTTCTTAATGCATCTGGGTTACAACTTGGGAAATAAGGCAATCAAAGATCTGGTGCAGAGCGGGCTGATCAACAAGGTAATGTCCTTCTTTACCGTCATGGGTATGTTTGTAATCGGCGGAATGATCAGTTCCCTGGTAAGTGTATCCTGTCCGTTGACGATCGCCACAGGAAAATTCTCCTTTG
Source organism: Anaerostipes caccae L1-92 (assembly GCF_014467075.1). Lineage (NCBI taxonomy): Bacteria > Bacillati > Bacillota > Clostridia > Lachnospirales > Lachnospiraceae > Anaerostipes > Anaerostipes caccae. The sequence goes on along the minus strand of NZ_AP023027.1, from coordinate 3,360,070 downwards.
CGGTTCAGAAAGAACTGTTTGACGTGCTGATGCCGAATCTCCTGACCTTTATTGCGACTATGATTATCTTCTTTACGATCAAACGGAAAAATATGAGTGTCATTAAAGTCATCTTCGGAACCATGATTGTGGGAATTATCCTGGGAGCTTTGGGAATCATAGCGTGACATTTTCTGCATGATTTCCATTCGGCTCTTAGAATGCCTCACTCCAATCATGCAGAAAATGGACATAAGGTCTGCCGGAGGAGGTTGTCATTGAAACAATTATATTGATTTTTCTTAGGTGAAAAGTATGAAAGAATGGAAAGGTGGTTTTTATATGGGGAAACTTGCTTTGGTTAGAATTGATAACCGTCTGATCCACGGTCAGGTGGCCAGCGGGTGGATTGGGAAGTGTAATGCGGGAAAGATTGTGGTGATCGATACAGCTACGGCGGAAAATGAGATGATGAGAGATATTCTTTCGCTGGCAGTGCCGCCGGGCATTGAATTTTCGGTTTATACCCAAGAAGAGGGAATTGCAGCTTATAAGAATGACCGGTTCGGAACGGAAAGTGTTATGCTGATTTTTAAAAGTATTCAGACTGCTTATGACTGCTATAAGGCGGGTATTGATTTTGCAGAACTCCAGATCGGAGGGACGGGAGTCCGGAAAGATGCGAAAGTACTGGAAGGGCCTATCACGGTGACAGAGAATGAAATCAAAATGCTGGATGAACTGAAAGCGGATGGGGTTGAGATTTATTTGCAGCAGACGGTCCAGAGCAAAAGTACGAAATGGTCTTAGGATCTGACGGAGAAGGCGGTTGGAGGGAAGGGTTCTTCCCTCAGCCGTTTGCAATATGCAGCTTAATTTTATAGTCCTTAAACTGTTCTATTTGGTTTTCCGGAATGTTTGGATCTGTGATGATGGCCGTCGCCTCATCCAGTTCGGCATAATTTACATAAGAAGGATGATCGATTTTGGAGGAATCCAGGAGTACGTAGGATTCCTGTGACAGGGTCAGAGCTGTCCTTGATAATCTGGACGTATTAATATTATCACTGGAGAATCCATGTTCAAAGGTCATGCCGTCTGCTCCGAGAAAAGCTTTGGAAAAATGGAACTGGGAAAGGAAACTGACACCCAGGGTGCCGGCCATGCTCTTTCTCTCATCGAACAGCATACCGCCTACGAGGATGACATTGCAGTAAGGGTTTAGGATTTCCAGATTGATGAGAGAGTTCGTGACGATATTTAAGCTGTTTGAAAGAGTGCCGTTCTGGAAGCGTGTCACAAGGGACTGAGCCATATAAGCAGTCGTCGTACCACAGTCAATATAAATAAAATCAGAATCCTGAATTAAGCCGGCAGCATAACTCCCGATCATCTCTTTTTCTTTTTTCATCTTTCGCTTAATAATATCGTAGTGATAGTAGTTGTCCGGTTTGGCCAGGATAATACCTCCGTATGTCCGCACGACTTTCTTCTGTTCTTCCAGCCTGGTGAAAATTCGGCGGATGGTTGATTCGGAAAGATGAAATAATTCAATGGCGTCTCGGGTCAGTAATTTTTCATGGGAACCCAGATATTCCAGGATATTTGACTCTATTTGCTTTTTCCGCTCTTTTGACATGGGAAACCTCCTTGACGGCTTAAAATTTCATTATATCCAGTATAGCATGACCGAAAATAAATGGCAATATCAGCCAAAATAGTGAAAGAAACTGTTCAAATCACGCTGGAGCATTTTGGCTCAGAAAGGAAGGAAGCGTTATGACAGAGAAAGAACAGAAGTTTATAGACAGGATCAGGCTGGCCGTACAGCTGGCAAATGAAGATGAGGAGGGAAAGAAGCTGGCTGACCGGCTGCTGGACGGAAAAATCATTGTCAGGATAACCGACGGAATCACAATGAATATTCTGATCAAAGATCATCAACTGCAGTTTGTGGATTCTTCGGACCATCCGAGGGCTGTCTATGAATATGGTAACATTGATTCCGCCTTAAAACTTTTAGATAAAAAACTGAGTACTTATTCGGCGACAGTCCATAAACAGCTGAAACTGATGGGTCTGTCTACATTAAATGATGCATTTGATAAAATTTTGAATCTGGCATACGAACATGCAAACGGATTGAGGTAGAAGGGGGTTCTGAGTATGAAAGCATACAGCTATGACAAAAGTTTTGAGTTATATGACCGGGCTAATGAGGTTGTGCCCTGCGGACTGTACGGACACTTGGGTGTCGGCAGGGCAAGGCTGAATCCCATGGGATGTTACCCTCTGTTTTCAGAGCGGGCAGAGGGAACTTATATCTGGGATGTGGACGGGAACCGTTTTATTGACTATGCATGTGCTTACGGACCGAATGCCCTGGGATATCAGGATCCGGATGTGGATGCTGCGGCGATGAGACAGAGGGAAAAAGGAAACTGTACCACGGTTGTCTCCCCGGTTATGATCGAGTGTGCAGAAAAACTGGTGGAGACGATTAACTGTGCGGACTGGGCTTTTTTCGCAAAGAACGGGGGAGATGTGACGACCCTGGCTGTCATGACGGCCCGCCATGCCACCGGACGCAAAAAGATTATTATGATGGAACACGGATATCACGGCGTGTATCAGTGGTGTCAGAAAGCAGGGACACCAGGGGTGCTGGATGAAGAGATCTGCAATAATCTATATGTACCTTTTAATGACTTTGAGGCTATCAAAAAGATGGTGGACGATCATCCGGGAGAGATCGCAGGAATCCTTTCTATGCCTTATGATCATATTTCACATTATGACAATGTACTGCCGGACGAGGACTATTGGCCGAAAGTAAGAAAACTCTGTGATGAGAAAGGAATCGTGCTGATCATTGACGATGTGCGGGCAGGATTCCGCATGGACCTTGCAGGGTCCGATCATTATTTTGGAATCAAAGCGGATCTGCTGACACTGGGAAAAGCCATTGCCAACGGCTGGAACATGGCGGCACTGGTCGGACGAAAAGAGATGAGAGAGGCAGTGGAAGACATGAACTATACGGGAAGCTACTGGCTGTCCGCAGTTCCGCTCGCCGCCTCTGTTGCAGCAATCACGAAGATGAAGGAGATCAACGCTGTCGGGATCATGCAGAAGACAGGAGAAAAGCTGACGAGGGGCCTTAAGCAGACCGCGGACGCAAATGGAGTAAAATTAAGTACTACCGGGCTTCCGTCTCTGTTTAAGATCATTTTGAAGGACCCCGACGAGTCCCTGATCCCACATCAGGTTTGGGTTGGAGAGATGGTGAGAAGGGGTGTCTATATCTCTCATTTTCATAATATGTTTACCAATACGGTTATGACGGACGAGGATTTGCAGTATACTTTTGACGTGGCGGATGAAGCATTTAAAATTGTTACAAAAAAATATCCTGAGATATTAATATAAAGACATCTGTGATTGAACATACGAATCAATGATGAAAAAAACCGGTACTTGCTCACCGGTTTTTTTGTTTGTATAAATGGAAGTATTTTCTAAACAGAGAAGTTTCCAGACTTGGCGAGTGAAAAAGTCAGAAGAATTAAACAAAAAAAGCACGAAAAAAGGTTAAAAAATTAACATAGTTACCAGTGGCTGTATACAATCACTTGATTTATTTGTATAAAATACTGTACAATTATATCTGTCATTTTTTTAACGAATTTTTAGAACAAATGTAAAAGTTTATGTTTCAAAAAAGTCTACTTCGACATTTGTTCAACGAAATTGCATTGATAAAGATTTAAGATTTTGATAGAGTTATTGCATGATAATTAATACAATTTATGGCATCATGGGATGGGCATTCATACAAACAGGAGAAAACATATGAAAAAGATAGTGGATGATTGGAGATTGATTTACAAATGCTGCAGCTTATATTATGAAGATGATATGAAGCAGCAGGATATCAGCGATTACCTTGGGATTTCCAGAGCAACGGTTTCAAGAATGCTTCAGAAAGGCAAGGAAAGCGGTATCGTAAGAGTCGAAGTCATCAATCCGGTACAGTTTTCGTATGGCAAGCTGGAAAAAGCACTGGAACGAAAATATGGTTTAAAGGAAGTTGTCGTAGTAGAGAGCAGCCCGCTGGACACAAAGACAGATTCCATATCCAGGCTGTATGAGAAGGCGGCACTGTTTCTTTCACAGTATTTTAAGGACGGGGATTACATAGGGGTTTCCATGGGATTCACCCTGCACAACGTAGCCCGCACCAACCGTGCATTTTCTAAGGAGAATCACTATATGTTCGTCCCGATCCTCGGCGGAGTCAGCCAGGGAACTGTTTCAAAAGTAGATGTGCAGGCCAATCAGATCGCAAAGGAATTTGCAAAGAAATTTGGCGGGACTTACACCCAGTTTCTTTCACCGGCGGTTTTTTCTGAACGGAAGGTCATGGAATACTTTTTAAAAGAAAAGTCTGTGAACTATATTTTTGAAGATTTTAAGAAGCTGGACACCATCGTCATGGGAGTGGGAATTCCTCAAAGCGGAGGCTCCACCCTGATCCAGGCGGGTTACTTGACCAAGGAGGAGATGGACCAGTATGTCGAGCAGGGAGTTGCAGGGGACATTGCCCTTCAGTTCTTTGACAAAGAAGGAAATGCGGAACCGTTTCAGCAGTTTAACGAGAGAGTTGCGGGAATGACATTCCCGATGATTAAAAAGATCAGAAACCGTATTGCCATTGCAGGCGGCGCCAACCGGGCGGAAGCCGTGAAGGGAGCCATCCGCGGAGGGTATGTCAATATGCTGATCACAAATAACGAGTGCGCTGAAAAGCTGTTATGAGAAAGGGGTACATTTAAAGATGCAGGGAATTTCGGTATTTTTATTAGTTATCTTTGTATTGTTTGTTGTGCAGGCTGTAGGGGGATACTTTCAGGTTAAGGATTACCGCAGAGCGGTGAGGAGAGTTCATCAGCTTGGAAACGTCGGGATCGGCCAGAAGAAGGGAAGATTTCTTTCGGGAAATATTGTGATGATCGCGTGTGACAGCAGCGGTATCATCACCGGAGGGGAAATCATGGAGGGACTGAGTTTCCTTACCAAGTTTAAACCGATCACCAAGATTCTTGACAAGGAGATGGTGGGAACGAGTATTTATGAACACCTGGATGTATTCCGGGGAATGGATAAGAAAAAAAGAAAATATTACAAAGGATATATCCGGGCGCTGGAAGCTTTGGATATGAGGCTTCAGGGGACGACCCTTTAGCATTGCTTTGGAATATATATATAGACTGACAAGACTGCAAAAAGAAGACTGACTGAACTTGTTTTGAGGGCCCAAAAGCATGTTTTAGATTGGTTTTTCTTTTTTGGGAATTTTGTCTGTAAATATTTTATATATATAGGATAAATTGATATATTTCAATTAAGAAGGAGGAGAAAATATGGAAATCATATCTAACGCTGCCAATGGATTTATAAAGTTATTCCAGGAGGGCGGTACCACATTTATGGGATGGGTTACCGGAATCATCCCACTGGTTGTCTGCCTGATGACAGCCGTTAACTCAGTGATCAAGCTGATCGGAGAAGAGAGGGTGGAACGCTTCGCACAGAAGCTGACCAGATTTGCAGTACTTCGCTATACACTGCTTCCGATCATCGCGGTGCTGTTCTTAGGAAACCCGATGTGCTATACCTTCGGACGTTTCGTAGACGAGAAATACAAACCTGCTTATTATGACTCCTGTGTAAGTTTTGTACATCCTGTTACCGGACTTTTCCCACATGCAAACCCCGGCGAACTGTTTGTATACACCGGTATCTCAGCCGGTATCACGAAGCTTGGCCTGTCCATCGGAGGACTTGCCGTGAGATACTTTATCGTCGGTGTGATCGTTATTCTGATCCGTGGACTGCTGACAGAGCAGATCTACTTAAGAATGACAGGAAAAACAAACAAATAATCTGTGGGAGGAGGAAAGAGTATGTATAAGACAATTACGATCAAAGCCGGAGACGGCGGTTGGGGAGGACCCCTGACAATCACTGCAACAGAAAAATGCCACAAGATCTTAAGTGTAACCGGCGGAGGAATCCACCCGGTAGCTCAGAAGATCGCAGATATGACTGGCGGAGAAGCGTTAGACGGATTTAAGACAACAGCGCCGGACGAGGAAGTGCTGGTCGCCGTAGTGGACTGCGGGGGAACCGCAAGATGCGGCGTTTACCCGAAGAAAGGGATCTTTACCGTCAATCTGATGCCAGTAGGGCAGGCAGGACCGCTCGCACAGTTTATCACTCCGGAGATTTACGTGTCCGCAGTGACAGAAAAATGTATCGTGGAATCTGACTATAAAGGTGTAACGGAAACAGCCAAACCGGCAGCCGCAGAGGACGGACCAAAATCCAAAGACCAGGCGAAAGAAGAGATTGCAGCTGCAAACAGCGGCAAAAAAGAAGGAATCATCGTTAAGATCGGAAAAGGCGTTGGAAACGTTGTCAGCAAGTTCTTCCAGGCCGGCCGTGAGACCATCGAGATGATCATCAAAAACGTGCTGCCGTTCATGGCATTTACGAGTACCCTTTTGGGTATCATCAGTGCCAGCGGATTAGGAAATATCATCGCAAAGACGATCTCTCCATTATGTAGTACCTTGCCGGGAATGCTTGGTATCTCCTTTGTGTGTGCCCTGCCGTTCTTGTCTCCGATCCTTGGACCTGGAGCCGTTATCGCACAGGTAGTCGGAACTCTTTTGGGAGCACAGTTTGCCCTTGGAAACATCCCGCCGCAGTATGCACTGCCAGCACTGTTTGCTATCGATGCACAGGTTGGTGCCGACTTCGTACCGGTAGGATTAAGCCTTGGAGAATCAGAGCCAGAGACCATCGAAATGGGTGTTCCGGCCGTATTATTCTCAAGAATCGTAACCGGACCTTTAGCCGTATTGATCGCATTCGCCTTCAGTATCGGAATGTACTAAAAACGGAGGTAAAAAGAAACATATGAAATACCAGTCAACCATCACAGGTCTGGGACCGGATGCTCTGGCGTTCCTGGCCGATGAAGATATGAACTTTATTATCATTTTTAACGAAGATGCACCGCCTGAACTGGCAGAACTTTCTGTCCTTCATACGAAGGCTGAATTAAGGGCTGTGCCGGAAGTCGGAGACACTATGACGATTTGCGGCAAAGAGTTTAAGATCAGCGCCGTGGGCAGTGAAGCTCCTCACACTTTGGCAGAGTTAGGACACTGTACTCTGAGTTTTAAAGGGGGCAGTGAGGCGGAACGCCCGGGATGCATCATGCTGGAAGGAAATAAACTTACAGAGGCAGACCTTCAGGCCGGCGGAACAATTGAAATCTGTTAATTAAAAAAGGAGATAGTTGTTATGTTAAATATGGACAAAAAACTGATTAAGAGACAAGAAGACGGACAGATCATTAAAACCGGTATCGTAGGAGCCGGCCAGATGGGGCGCGGAATGGTAACCCAGATGGTATTGATGAATGGCATGATGCCGGCTATCGTATCTGATATCAAAGTTGAAAATGCAGTCAATGCATTCAAATATGCGGGTGTAAAAGAAGACGACATAGCGATTGCAAAAACTCTCGCAGATGCCAACGCAGCAATGGAAGCAGGAAAATATGTTGCCTGTGAAGATGCAAACTTCGTATCTCAGGCAAACCTGGTAGAGTGTGCCATCGACGCAACCGGTGTGCCGGATGTAGGAGCAAAAGTCGCTACTGACGCCATGAAGAACAAAAAGCATGTGGTTATGCTGAACGTTGAGACTGATGTCGTAATCGGGCCATACTTAAAGAAACTGGCAGCAAAAGAAGGTGTCATCTATACAGGATCCGCAGGAGATGAGCCCGGAGCTGTTATGGAACTTTACAGCTTTGCAAAAGCTATGGGAATGAACGTCGAAGTCATGGGTAAAGGAAAGAACAACAAACTGGACTATGACTGCAACCCGGATACTGTATTAGAAGAAGCAACCAGAAGAGTCATGAGTCCAAAGATGCTCTGCGCATTCAAAGACGGAACAAAGACGATGGTAGAGATGACAGCCATGTCTAACTACACAGGATTAGTACCGGATGTGATCGGAGGACACGGACCACAGACTTCACCGGGAACCGAAGGAATCAAAGAATTAAATGATATCCTGAAGCTTAAGAAAGACGGCGGAATCTTAAACAAACATGGTGTTGTAGAGTATGTAAACGGAGTTGCTCCTGGAGTATTCGTAACCGTATCCACACCGAACGAAGAGATCGCATACCAGATGGCATACCACAGCATGGGACCTGGACCGCTTTGGACCTTATACCGTCCATACCACTTATGTAACTTGGAGACACCGCTTACGGTAGCAAAAGCAGTCATCGACGGAGAAGTGACCTGTGTACCGATCGACGGATTAGTATCTGAGTGTATTACAAGAGCGAAGATCGACCTGAAAGCAGGCCAGACCATCGACGGAATCGGAGGATTCACAACACACGGATCTATCGCGGAAGCAAAAGAATCTGATGCGAAGGGATATGTACCGTTCGGACTTGTAACAAACAAGGCAGTGATGAAGAGAGACGTGAAGAAGGGTGAACTCTTGACATACGATGATGTGGAATTAGATAAGTCTACTCTGATCTACCAGCTGAGAAAAGAGCAGGACGCTATGTACGGAAGAAACGTTTTATAATCAGTACAAAATTAAAAAGGAGCCTTGCTGTAAGGCTCCTTTTGTGCTTAAACCAGCGCCAAAGCCGTCTCTTCGTCTGTAAAAAACGAATTGACGAGCTTTAAATTCAAGGCTACATCAATGATCTGTACTTTGTGGAGTCCGTCGGCTACACCGATGGAAACCCGTGCATTTTTGGCAGCCTTAAAGATATCTGCTTTGATTAGATGTTTTGTTGCCTCAGTTTCTACAGTTTCACCTTCTCTGGTGAGGAACTGAAGGGCCACATCACCGATGGCGTGTGCAGCTTTCAGTTCCGCGATCTCCTGATCATTCAAAATGTTGTAGCAGGTGAGAATCGTTGATTCAAAACTTCCCAGACCCATGAGGAGAATATCCGCATGTTCACCCAAATTAAGGATCTGCCGTGTGTGTTCATTGGAGATCAGGGTTTCATATTCTTCTTTGGAAGAACAAAAGGCAGGAATGTGAAGCATTTTTGCGGTTCCGCCGATGGTATTTGCCAGCTGGAGAGTGTTATAGGTGGGAAGCGCCTCGAAGGATTCACCGAAGCTTCCGGCCAGAGGGACAGTCTGTACATCCGGAAAGCTGATGGGATGCAGTTCTTTAATAAAACGGGACACGGCATTTCCCCAGCCCACACCAACAATGTCCTTTGGCTTCAGCTGTGAGATGAAGTAATCCGCGGCAGCCTGTGCTACATAATCTCTGTTTTGATCTTTTGTGCTGATGACGCCTGCATAACTTAAGCCGTATTTTTCTTTTAGTGCTTCCTCAAGCTGGCTGTTTCCGGTTACAGGGGAATTGATTTCTATCTTTACGATGCCAAGGTCTTCTGCCCTGGACAAAAGCTTGGAGACCCAGGGCCTTGAGATACTTAATTTTTTTGCAATTTCCTGCTGGGACAGCTTGTTCTTATAATACAGAGTTGCAACCAGAACGATCTTGTCCAGCATATTATCTGGATTTTCTTTCTTCTTCATAGGGTAACCTCTCGATCATGAATTTATTAAGGCACATATGTAACTATATGATAAGAGGATTATAAGCCATTTATTCAGGGTTTTCAAGGTTTTTGTGAAAAAATATATTTTAGTATTGACGAACATATGTAAAGTGATTATAATGAAGTTAACAAAAGTAATTAATAAGCACATATGTAACTGGAGAGGATGAGACAAAACAAAAGATGAAGAATACACCACGGAACGTTAAATGAAAGGAGCCAAACTGTATGAATGGTATTTCGGTTTTTTTATTAGTGATTTTCGTATTGTTTGTTGTTCAGGCTGTCGGGGGATATTTTCAGGTGAAGGATTACCGCAGAGCGGTAAGGAGGGTACATAAGCTTGGGAATGTCGGAATCGGCCAGAAGAAAGGGAGGCTGCTTTCAGGAAACATTGTGATGATCGCCTGTGACCAGAACGGAGTGATCACCGGCGGGGAGATCATGGAAGGATTAAGCTTCCTGACAAAGTTCAAACCAATCTCTGAGTTTCTGGGAAAGGAACTCGTCGGAACGAGTATTTATGAGTACCTTGACGAAGTCAGAAACTTTGAGAAAAAGAGACGGAAATATTACAAAGGATATATCAGAGCTTTAGAAGCTTTGGATATGAGATTTCAGGGAAATACCTTGTAATCTGAAACAAGATATATAGAACGGCTGAAGAGAGTAAAACTTATGCAAGTTTCTAAGGGCCCGGAAACAATAATCGGTTTTCCTTTTCTTCAAAATTCATCTGCTAGTTTCTTCTATATATAGATCAAATCAACTTTTAGTAAGAAGGAGGAAAAGATATGGAAATTATATCTAACGCTGCCAACGGATTTATTAAGCTATTCCAGGAGGGCGGCACCACATTTATGGGATGGGTTACCGGAATCATTCCATTGGTTGTCTGCCTGATGACAGCTGTTAACTCAGTGATCAAGCTGATCGGAGAAGAGAGGGTGGAACGCTTCGCGCAGAAGCTGACCAGATTTGCAGTACTCCGCTATACGCTGCTCCCGATCATCGCGGTGCTGTTCTTAGGAAACCCGATGTGCTATACCTTCGGACGTTTCGTAGAAGAAAAATACAAACCTGCTTATTATGACTCCTGTGTAAGTTTTGTACATCCTGTTACCGGACTTTTCCCACATGCGAACCCCGGTGAACTGTTCGTATACACCGGTATCTCAGCCGGTATCACGAAGCTTGGCCTGTCTATCGGAGGACTTGCGGTGAGATACTTTATCGTCGGTGTAATCGTTATCCTGATCCGTGGACTGCTGACAGAGCAGATCTACTTCAGAATGACCGGAAAAGCAAGCAAGTAACAGAAAGGGGGATCCAGTATGTATAAAACAATTACGATTAAGGCCGGAGACGGCGGATGGGGCGGACCATTAACAATCACCGCAACGGTAAAATGCCACAAGATCTTAAGTGTAACCGGCGGAGGAATTCACCCGGTGGCTCAGAAGATCGCAGATATGACCGGCGGAGAAGCGTTAGACGGATTTAAGACAACAGCGCCGGACGAGGAAGTGCTGGTCGCCGTAGTGGACTGCGGAGGAACCGCAAGATGCGGCGTTTACCCGAAGAAAGGAATCTTTACCGTCAATCTGATGCCGGTAGGGCAGGCAGGACCGCTCGCACAGTTTATCACTCCGGAGATCTATGTATCCGCAGTGACAGAAAAAAATATCTTTGAATCTGATTATAAAGGAGATGCAGCTTCGACCAAACCGGCTGCAGCAGATGAACCGAAAAGCAAAGACCAGGCGAAAGAAGAAATCGCAGCTGCAAACAGCGGCAAAAAAGAAGGAATCATCGTTAAGATCGGAAAAGGCGTTGGAAACGTCGTCAGCAAGTTTTTCCAGGCCGGCCGTGAGACCATCGAGATGATCATTAAAAACGTGCTGCCGTTCATGGCATTTACGAGTACCCTTTTAGGTATCATCAGTGCCAGCGGATTAGGAAATGTCATCGCAAAGACGATTTCCCCACTGTGCAGTACCTTACCCGGAATGCTCGGTATCTCCTTCGTGTGTGCCCTGCCGTTCTTATCCCCGATCCTTGGACCTGGAGCCGTTATCGCACAGGTAGTCGGAACTCTTTTGGGAGCACAGTTTGCCCTTGGAAACATTCCGCCGCAGTATGCACTGCCTGCACTGTTTGCTATCGATGCACAGGTTGGTGCCGACTTCGTACCAGTTGGACTGAGTCTTGGAGAATCAGAGCCAGAGACCATTGAGATGGGTGTTCCGGCCGTATTATTCTCAAGAATCGTAACCGGACCTTTGGCAGTCTTGATTGCATTCGCATTCAGTATTGGAATGTACTAAGAAGTATAGAAGCAAAAATGGAGGGTAAAGACGAACCTATGAAATATCAGTCAACCATCACAGGCTTAGGACCGGACGCATTAGCGTTCCTCTCAGATGCCGATATGAACTTTATCATTATATTCAATGAAGATGCACCGCCGGAGCTTGCTGAACTGTCAGTCTTACATACAAAAGCTGAGCTGACAGAAGAACCTGCGGCAGGAGACACCATGACGATCTGCGGCAAAGAGTTTACAATCAGCGCCGTAGGAAGTGAAGCACCGCATACCTTAAAGGAACTTGGACATTGTACATTAAGCTTTAAGGGCGGAACCGAGCCGGAGCGCCCGGGATGCATTATGCTGGAAGGCAGTGCATTGCTGCCGGAGGACTTGAAAGCCGGCGGCACGATTGAAATCAGGTAACAATCTAACAATCATACATAGAATTTAAGGAGATTGATGTTATGTTAAACATGGACAAAAAACTGATCAAGAGACAGGAAGACGGACAGATCATTAAAACCGGTATCGTAGGAGCCGGCCAGATGGGACGCGGAATGGTAACCCAGATGGTATTGATGAACGGTATGATGCCGGCTATCGTATCTGATATCAAAGTTGAAAATGCAGTCAATGCATTCAAATATGCCGGTGTAAAAGAAGACGACATTGCGATTGCAAAAACTCTTGCAGATGCCAACGCAGCAATGGAAGCAGGAAAATATGTTGCTTGTGAGGACGCAAACTTCGTATCTCAGGCAAACCTGGTAGAGTGTGCGATCGATGCAACCGGTGTGCCGGATGTAGGAGCAAAAGTCGCAACTGATGCAATGAAGAACAAAAAACATGTGGTTATGTTAAACGTTGAGACTGACGTTGTTATCGGGCCATATTTAAAGAAACTGGCAGCAAAAGAAGGTGTCATCTACACAGGATCCGCTGGAGATGAGCCGGGAGCTGTTATGGAACTTTACAGCTTTGCAAAAGCCATGGGAATGAACGTAGAAGTCATGGGTAAAGGAAAGAACAACAAACTGGACTATGACTGCAATCCGGATACTGTATTAGAAGAAGCAACCAGAAGAGTCATGAGTCCAAAGATGCTCTGTGCATTCAAAGACGGAACAAAGACGATGGTAGAGATGACAGCCATGTCCAACTACACAGGATTAGTTCCTGATGTGATCGGAGGACACGGACCACAGACTTCACCGGGAACAGAAGGAATCAAAGAGCTGAATGATATCCTGAAGCTTAAGAAAGACGGCGGAATCTTAAACAAACATGGAGTTGTAGAGTATGTAAACGGAGTTGCTCCTGGAGTATTCGTAACGGTATCCACACCGAACGAAGAGATCGCATACCAGATGGCATACCACAGCATGGGACCTGGACCGCTTTGGACCTTATACCGTCCATACCACTTATGTAACTTAGAGACACCGCTTACGGTAGCGAAAGCAGTCATCGACGGAGAGGTTACCTGTGTACCGATCGACGGATTAGTATCAGAGTGTATTACAAGAGCGAAGATCGACCTGAAAGCAGGCCAGACCATCGATGGAATCGGAGGATTCACAACACATGGATCTATCGCAGAAGCAAAAGAATCTGATGCGAAGGGATACGTACCGTTCGGACTTGTAACAAACAAGGCAGTGATGAAGAGAGATGTGAAGAAGGGTGAACTCTTAACATACGATGATGTGGAATTAGATAAGTCTACCCTGATCTACCAGCTGAGAAAAGAACAGGACGCAATGTACGGAAGAAACGTTTTATAGTTTCATAGCAGGAACAGAACAGGAAGAAGATGTCCCGGAGGTCTGTGTTTGTCTGACGGACCTGACCTCTGAGACATTCTCAATTAAGGAGGAAAGAGAAGATGCTTGTAACTTCAAAGGAACTGTTTAAAAAAGCACAGGAAGGGAAATTCGCGATCCCTGCACCAAACTTTATTGATCTTGAGTCTCTCCACTGGCATGTGGAAACAGCCGAAAGACATAATCTCCCGCTGATCCTTGCACTGGCTGAGGCACATATCGGAGAAAATATTACATTGGAAGATGCTGCTTTGGTAGGAAAGAAATATGCCGAGGAAGCAAAAGTACCGGTTGTACTTCATCTGGATCACGGAACTACACCGGAAGTGATCAAAAAAGCAATCGATCTTGGATTTTCTTCTGTCATGATTGACGCTTCACAGGATACTTTTGAAGAAAATGTAAGAAAAACTAAGGATATCATCGACTATGCACATCCAAAGGGAGTGGTAGTGGAAGCAGAAATCGGCCATGTGGGAGCCGGTGAAAACTATGAGAACCATGAGACATCCGATTCTCAGTATACAACTGTAGAAGAGGCAAAGAAGTTTGCCGAAGAGACAGGTGTGGATTCACTTGCGATCTCTATCGGTACAGCACATGGAATGTATAAAGGCATTCCGGAAATCAATTTTGACAGACTGAAAGAAATTGCTGCGGCTGTTGACACTCCGCTTGTCCTTCACGGAGGATCTTCATCAGGAGATGAAAACTTAAACCGCTGTGCAACAAATGGAATTACGAAAATAAATATCTTCTCTGACCTGTTAGTGGCCGCAAAAGAGGAGATTGACAATAATAAACCGAAAACGTATCTGGATGTAAAGGCATTGTCAAAACAGGGAATGCAGAAATGTCTGGAACACTATTATGCAGTATTTGAAACAAGGGAAGCTTAATTTCCAAGCTGTAAGGAGGATAATCAATAATGACCGTATATAAAGAACAAATCAGCCTGAACTCTCATGGCACGACACCGACTTACCTGGATATCACCCCTCAGGTAAAGGAAGCAATCAAAAACAGCGGAATCAAGAGCGGAACCTGTACCGTCATCTCACCTCACACAACCTGCTCTGTTTTCTTTGAAGAATTTGTACATGATTATAATGAGGCAGGGGATGAATTTCTCCAGGAAGATTTAAACAATGTGCTTGAAAAGATCATTCCAAATCAGGATTCTAAAGATCTCTACATTTATCCGGGAGAAAAACATTATGAGGCTGTGGAGGCATGGCCGAACGCTGCAGAATATCTTCCGGACGGGGACAGAAAAGCCCTCTGGAACTGCGACGCACATCTGAAAGCAACACTTCTTGGCTCCAGCCAGGTGTTTGACGTAGAAGACGGAAAATTAGGTGTCGGATCCACAGGATATGTTTATTTTGTAGACTTTGACCGCACACGTGCCCGCACAAGAAAATGCAAGATCATTGTAATGGGCGAATAGGAAGGGATGGCATAAGCATGAAGAGAGAACTGAGAGTACCATTTTTAATCGTCAATCCAAAAGCATATATTTACGGAGAAGAATCCTTAGAACTTGCAAAAGTTTGTGACCAGCTTGCCGAGGAATATGACATTGACATTATCTTTACAGGACAGCATGTGGACTTAAAACAGATCGCACAGGAGACAAAAAATTTGATCGTGACAACACAGCATATGGACGGATTAGTTCCGGGAAGAGGAATGGGATTCATCCTTCCGGATGCGCTGAAAGCAGCCGGAGTGGACGGTGTGATCTTAAACCACGCAGAGCATCCGCTTTCTATGTGTGACTTGGATAAGACCATCAAACGTGCAAGTGAACTGGATATGATCACGATCGTGTGCTCAGATTCAGTGGAACAGACAAGAGCGGTTGCAGAGCTTGGGCCTGATGTTATGATCTGTGAACCTACCAGCCTGATCGGAACAGGAAGCACAAGTGATGACGCATACATAGAAGCTACAAATGAAGCAGTGAAGTCCGTAAATCCTGACATTAAGATCATTCAGGCTGCCGGAGTGAGCACCGGGGACGACGTCTACAGAGTCGTAGTGGGCGGAGCTCACGGAAGCGGCGGAACAAGCGGAATCCTGAATGCTCCTAGCAGAAAAGGAAAGATTGAAGAAATGCTTCAGGCGCTTGTGAAGGCGAAAAAAGAAATATAACATTTTCCACATGATTTCCGTTTGGCTCTTAAAATGCCTCACTTTAGTCATGCAGAAAATGGACGTAATGTCTACTGAATAGATTGCTGGAAAAGTTCTGTATCCTGAGAAGATACAGAACTTTTTTGACGGGTTTCATCAAATTGATTTTTGTCAAGTAATATTATATAATTTACATTAATAAAAAGGAATCGTTCTGCTTTCGGAAAGGATTTTTATGTTATCTTTATTCCTGTCTTTCTTATTTCCGAGGCGCTGCCCGATCTGTCATCATCTCTTAAAAAATCAGCAAAGCCTTATTTGCCCCAAATGTTATCAAAAGGTCGTCTTTGTTCGGGAGCCGGCCTGTTTTTGCTGCGGAAAACCTCTGGAAAACGAAGAAACAGAGCTGTGCAGTGACTGCAGAAAGCATCCGAAGACATTTAAAAAGGGGATCCCTTTGTGTGTGTATAACAACGAAGTGAGGGATTCCCTGGCGGCGATCAAATATCAAAACCAGAAGGAATATGCGGACTTTTATATTATGGAAATAAAAAAGAGGAAATTAAAACAGCTGAAAAATTTGAGAATTGATCTGATACTGCCTGTTCCGCTCCACAAAAGGAAAAAAAGAAAGAGGGGATTTAACCAGGCCATGCTGTTTGCAGAAGGTATCGGAGAGATCCTCCATGTACCGGCCAGTGACTGTGTGCTGTTCAGGACCAAATATACAAAGCCGTTAAAGTCGCTGAATCCAAGGGAGCGTCTGGCATCCATGGAACACAGCTTTTGGGCTTCTGACGAAGTGAAGGGGAAAAGGGTGCTCTTAGTGGATGACATTTACACAACAGGGGCCACGGCAGAAAGCTGCACGAGGGCCTTGAAAGCGGCAGGTGCAGAAGACGTATGGGTGTTTTGTGTGGCAATCGGATATGGAGAATAGGAGGGACTAAAGCAGAGGATAGAAATCCTGATTTGATATCCTTTCCATTATTCTCACAGTAGAAATCTATCGGTTTCCCTGATATAATAAAGCTTTGCGGGCTGTACACAGATGTGTAAGGAAATTATTTGACTATGTCAAATCTCATCTGGCACGCAAAGTTTAAAAGACTATGAGCTGAAGTGGGCTTGCCCACTTTGTTCGGTATAGAAGGGACTTTGTAATGGAATTGAAAAAAGAAATCGGAGAAGCGCTGCTTTTCTGGTATGACCATAATGCAAGAATCCTGCCCTGGAGAGCGGATAAGAATCCATACCGCATATGGGTTTCTGAGATCATGCTCCAGCAGACCAGAGTGGAGGCGGTAAAGCCTTATTTTGACCGCTTTATGGAAGAACTGCCGGAGGTAAAGGATCTGGCGGAAGTAGATGAAGAAAAACTTATGAAACTGTGGGAGGGGCTGGGTTATTATAATCGGGCCAGAAATTTAAAAGCTGCGGCTCAGACCATCGTAAAAGAGTATGACGGGAAGCTTCCGGATGACTATGATCAACTGCTTTCGTTGAAGGGAATCGGTATGTACACGGCGGGAGCCATCGCCTCTATTGCTTATGATATCCGGGTTCCTGCCGTTGATGGAAATGTTCTGCGTGTCATGGCCAGACTCCTGGGTGATGATTCCGACATTCTGAAAGAAAAGACAAAAAAAGAGATGGCGGCAAGAGTTATGGAGATCATGCCGGACCAAAGGGCAGGAGATTTTAATCAGGCTCTGATCGAACTGGGGGCTATCGTCTGTGTGCCTAACGGAGAACCAAAATGTAGTGAATGCCCGTGGGACACGGTCTGTACCGCATACAGAGAGGATCTGACCGGCAGGCTGCCGGTGAAGAAGCCGAAAAAGAAACGGAAGATAGAAAAGAGAACTGTGTTCGTCATTGAGACGGACAGTATGGTTGCCCTTCATAAAAGAGAAGAGAAAGGTCTTTTGGCGGGACTGTGGGAATTTCCAAACATACTCGGGAAGTGCAGCCAGGATCTGGTGGAAGAAACATTGGACGGCTGGGGAATGTCAGACTGTGTTTATGAATTTACCCACGAGGGGAAACATATTTTCAGCCACATTGAATGGCAGATGACAGGAGTGTTGGTTTCTCTGAAAGAACCGGTGGAGTTAGAAGAACTTACATGGGTCAGCAAGAAAGATTTAGAAGAGGAATACGCCATTCCGTCGGCATTTGAAATGTTTAGGGAGTCTTTACAATCTGCCTATTAAAGGGTACAATTACAGAAGCTATATATTATTATAAGGTAAGGAGAGCAGCAATGAAAAAATTAATAGCAGTTGCGCTGTCTGCAGTTGTCTGTTTTGGTGTGCTGGCCGGATGCGGCAGCTCCAAAAAAGAGGACAAGACAATCGTAGTCGGTGCGAGTCCATCACCACACGCAGACATCTTGAAGGTTGCGGCAAAGGAACTGGAAAAGGACGGCTACAAGCTGGAGATCAAAGAGTATTCAGACTATGTACAGCCGAATAACGCATTGGGATCAGAAGATCTCGACGCCAACTACTTCCAGCACATCACCTATCTGAAAAATTTTGCGAAGGAACACAAGCTGGATCTGGTTTCTGCCGGAATGATCCACTATGAACCGTTCGGTATTTTCCCGGGGAAAGCAAAATCACTGAAAGATGTGAAAAAGGGTGCAGTGATCGCAGTTCCTAACGACACTACAAATGAGGCAAGAGCATTATTGCTTTTGGAAGCACAGGGCCTGATCAAGCTCAAAGACGGAGCAACCCTCACGGCAACCAAAAAGGATATTGTAAAAAATCCGAAAAACATCGAGATCAAAGAGCTGGAAGCAGCACAGCTGCCGCGTTCTTTAAAGGATGTGGATTTTGCAGTCATCAACGGAAATTATGCTTTGCAGGCCGGCATGACAGTAAATAAGGACGCCCTCGCAGTGGAAGATGAGGAGTCTGTGGGCGGAGCAAAGACCTACGGAAATGTCGTTGCAGTCAAGAAAGGCAATGAAGACAAGGACTCTATTAAGGCTCTGATCAAAGCATTAAAGAGCGACGCAGTAAAGAAGTATATGGAGAAAGAATATAAAGGCGCGGTCGTACCGTTATTCTAGAACCATTGCGATAAAACTAAGTTTAAGAAGGAGAAAATCATGAGAAAAATTTTAACCGTAGCACTGGCTGGTGTATTGGCAGCAACAATGCTGTTTGCAGGATGCAGCAAAAAAGAAGAAGCAGCGATACCTGAAAAAATTATTGTGGGAACAAATGCGGAATTTCCCCCATTTGAATATGTTGATGATAATAAAAAGATCGATGGTTTTGATATTGCAATGATGAAAGAAATTGCAAAACGAATGGATGTCAAGATAGAGATCAAGAATATGGAATTCAAATCCCTGATTGGTTCTTTGGAATCTAAGACGATTAATGCGGTTGCAGCCGGAATGACAAAAGATCCGGAGCGTATGGAAGCGGTCGACTTTTCTGACAGTTATTATACAAGCAGCCAGGTTATGATTGTAAAAAAAGACAGCAAGCTCAAAAAGATGACAGAACTAAAAGGAAAGAAAGTCGGTGTTCAGGAAGGAACAACAGGAGACAAGCTTGCAACAGGAGAAAACTTTGGGGAGAAACAGAAACCGGTTGTCAAAGGCGTGGATGTGAGGCGTTTTCCAAAGGGTGTGAATGCTGTTATGGATCTTAAAAACGGCGGAGTTGACGCGGTTGTCATCGATGAAAAACCTGCCATGGAGTTTGTAAAGAACAACAAGGGTTTAAAGATCGTCAGAGATAAAGCAGCAGAAGAATACTACTGCATCGCTCTTCCGAAAGGAAACGAGAAATTGGTAAAAGAGATCAATAAGCAGTTAAAAGCCATGAAAGAAGACGGTACATTAGACAAACTGAAAGCAAAATATATCGATAAGTAACAGGATGGAAAGGTAAGATAAATTATGAGTTTAGATTCATTTTATAAGGCATTTATCTCCGGGAAACGTTACCTGATGTACCTTGACGGTTTGAAAATGACGATTCTTGTTTCTGTACTTGCCATCCTCCTTGGCGTTGCCCTGGGAACGGTATTGGCGTTGATGCGGCTGACTGCGGAGAAAAAAGGGAAAAGTACGGTTTTATCTAAAATTGCATACGTGTACATTGACATTATACGGGGAACACCGACTGTCACTCAGCTGATGATCATGTTCTTTGTAATCTTAAAAGGTGTGGATGGACTGATCGTGGGAACTGTGACTTTTGGTTTAAACAGTGCCGCCTATGTCTCAGAGATTATCCGTGCCGGAATCCTGGCAGTGGACCAGGGCCAGATGGAGGGCGGACGTTCTCTCGGATTGTCATATGGACAAACCATGAAAGATATTATCTTACCGCAGGCAATCAAAAATATTCTTCCCGCATTGGGAAATGAATTTATCGTATTGATCAAAGAGACAGCGATATTAGGATATGTATCTATCGTTGACTTGAGCAAGGCAGCAGACTTTGTTATTTCCAGAACATATGAAGCGCTGACACCGCTGATAGGAACGGCAGTCATTTATTACTTAATCGTTAAGGTGCTGACCTTAGTTCTCAATGCTGTAGAAAGGAGGCTGAGACAGAGTGATAAACGTTAAAGATTTACACAAATATTTCGGCTCCCTGGAAGTCTTAAAAGGCATTAACTGCCACATTGAAAAGGGTGAATGTGTCTGCATCATCGGTGCATCGGGATCAGGGAAGAGTACATTTTTGCGCTGCCTGAACCTTCTGGAGACACCGACAAAAGGGGATATCAACATTGACGGGATTAACATTATGGAAAAGGGCTGTGATGTAGATGAGCTTCGCAGAAAAGTGGGAATGGTTTTTCAGCATTTCAACCTTTTCCCTCATCTGTCCATCCTGGACAATGTGACCTTAGCGCCTGTCAGGCATAAAATGATGACCCAGGACGAGGCGAAGAAAAAAGCTATGGAGCTTTTGAACCGTGTAGGTGTCGGCGACAAAGCGGACAACTATCCGGTGCAGCTCTCCGGAGGACAGAAACAGCGTGTGGCCATTGCAAGATCTCTTGCGCTGTCACCGGATATTATGCTGTTTGATGAGCCTACATCGGCTTTGGATCCGGAGATGGTCGGAGAAGTTCTTGAGGTTATGAAACAGCTTGCAAAGGAAGGAATGACCATGGCGGTTGTAACCCATGAGATGGGATTTGCCAGAGAAGTGGCTGACAGAGTCTTGTTTATGGACGGCGGAGTTATATTGGAGGCCGGGACACCGGAACAGATATTTGACTATCCGAAAGAAGACAGGACGAAAGAATTTTTGAGTAAGGTATTATGACATTTTCCACACGATTTTCGTTTGGCTCTTAGAGTGTCTCACTCCAATCGTGTAGAAAATGGACATATTATCTGCTGGAGCAGGCTGCTTAGAAATCAAAGGTGCTACCTGCGATAGTTTTTCTGATACTAAGCTGATCTTTATACGGCAAAAGTGTTTTAAGGCAGAAAGATTAAGACGTTATTTATAAAAAACATGTTGCAAATTTCGGAGCAACATGTTTTTTCTTTAGAAAATTATTTCTGGCTGCTGGAGCTATTTAGTAAGTAATTTATTTTGTGTTTACAAAATATTACAAATATTGTATAATCACAATATGAGAATAACACAATCAGAAAAGTATGAGGTGTGGAGGGTATAATGACAGAAGTAGATATTTCTTCATCGAATGATAAAGGGCACATAATTATATACCAGACGGAGGATGGACTTACACATATTAATGTTAAGATAGAAGATGAAACTATTTGGCTCACACAGGCACAGCTATGCAGCTTATATCAAACCAGCAAGTCTAACATAAGCGAACATATTAAACATATATTTCAGGAAGGTGAACTGGAGGAAAAAGCAGTTGTTCGGAAATTCCGAACAACTGCGGCTGACGGAAAAAGCTATAATGTAATACATTATAATCTTGATATGATTATTTCACTTGGCTACCGTGTAAAATCAATCATCGCTACGAAGTTTCGTATTTGGGCAACAGAACGTTTGAAAGAGTACATGATAAAAGGTTTCACAATGGACGATGAAAGATTGAAGCAATTAGGAGGAGGAAATTACTGGGGAGAACTTCTTGATAGAATCAGAGATATTCGCTCTTCAGAAAAGGTGCTTTACAGACAGGTGCTTGACTTATATGCCACAAGTGTAGACTATGATCCTAAAAGTGCTCAATCCATTCGTTTTTTTTAGATTGTACAAAATAAACTTCATTTTGCTGCACATGGGCATACTGCTGCAGAAGTGATTTATGAACGTGCCGATGCAAACAAGCCGTTTATGGGTTTAACCTCATTTTCCGGAGAGATACCAATTAAAAAAGATATTGGTATTGCTAAGAATTACCTGAGACAAGACGAACTGAAAGTACTTAATAATCTTGTTTCTGGATATTTTGATTTTGCTGAGATACAGGCTTTGCGCCATAATCCAATGTATATGAAGGATTATATCAAGCATTTGGACAGCATACTGGCATCTACTGGGGAAAAGTTACTCGAAAATTCAGGAAGTGTAAGCCACATTCAGGCAATGGAGAAAGCGAAGAAGGAGTATCAAAAATACCAGGTTCAGACCGTTTCTCCCGTGGAACAGGCATATCTTGATTCTATAAAATCGATTGAAAAAAAAGCAAAAAGAAAATCCAGAGAATAAATGAAATAAAATACCGGAAACCTGTCACAGTTCCCGGTATTTTTTAGCTGCATTAAATTGTATGTATTCTACACGATTCCCTGTGCTGTCATCGCATCAACAACCTTTTCGAAGCCTGCGATATTTGCACCGGCTACGTAGTTTCCTTCCATGCCGTAGCGTTTTGCCGCGTCGTCTAAGTTGTGGAAGATATTTACCATGATATTCTGTAATTTACCGTCTACTTCCTCGAATGACCAGCTTAAACGCTCGCTGTTCTGGGACATTTCCAGTGCGGATGTGGCAACACCTCCGGCATTGGCAGCCTTTCCAGGGGCAAATAAGATATTGTTTGCCTGAAGATATTCTGTTGCTTCCAGAGTCGTAGGCATGTTTGCACCCTCTGCAACTGCGTAGCATCCGTTTGCGACTAATGTTTTTGCATCCTCGATGTCTAATTCGTTCTGAGTTGCACATGGAAGGGCAACATCACAAGGAACAGTCCATACGCCTCTGCCTTCATGGTATTCTGCGCTTGGACGGGCCTTAGCATATTCGGTAAGGCGGGCACGCTTCACTTCTTTTACATCCTTTAATAAATCTACATCAATTCCGTCTTTGTCATAAATCCAGCCTGTGGAATCAGAGACAGTTACGACTTTGGCACCTAACTGCTGTGCTTTCTGGGTAGCGTAGATCGCAACATTTCCGGAACCGGAAATACATACGGTGGCATCTTTGAGAGATTTGCCGTTGCATTTGAGCATTTCATCTGTCAGATAGAGGAGTCCGTATCCGGTAGCTTCTGTACGTGCCAGAGATCCGCCGTAAGATAATCCTTTTCCTGTGAGCACACCTTCGTATACTCCGCGGATTCTTTTATACTGTCCGAACATGTATCCGATCTCGCGGGCACCTGTACCGATATCTCCGGCAGGGACGTCTGTGTCAGCACCGATATATTTGCAGAGTTCTGTCATGAAGCTCTGGCAGAATGCCATGACTTCTCTGTCTGATTTTCCTTTCGGATCAAAATCAGCTCCGCCCTTTCCTCCGCCGATCGGAAGACCGGTAAGGGAGTTCTTAAAGATCTGTTCAAAACCTAAGAACTTAATGATTCCAAGATTTACAGACGGGTGAAGTCTCAGACCGCCTTTGTATGGTCCGATGGCGCTGTTAAACTGAACGCGGTAACCGGTGTTTACCTGTACCTGCCCTTTGTCGTCCACCCAGGGCACGCGGAATTTGAACTGGCGTTCCGGATTGACAAGACGCTCTAACAGGGCTTCTTTTCTAAACTTCTCTTCGTTTGCTTCAACGACTGCGCGAAGAGATTCCAGTACTTCCTTGACTGCCTGATGAAACTCCGGTTCAGCCGGATTCTGGGCAACCACTTTCTCAATTACTTCATCTACATATGACATTGTGTATCCTCCTTGAAACAATACTTCAGTATTTTGTTTTGCTTGGACTTTTATCGATAACATTATACAGGATAAAATTTCATAAGACAATAGTAAATTACTGCTTTAATGTGTTAAAGTAAATCGAAAAATGCATGAGGAAAAGATTTCAAGTTTTTTTCGGGGTGTGATATAATGAGCGCAGAACGCCGCCGGGGATGCGGCGGCATGAAGAAAGGAAATACAATGAAAAATTCAGTTGTCATTGCTTATTATAATGGGAAACAATATATAAAAGAACAAGTGGATTCAATCTTAGGACAGCTTGGAGCGGAAGATGAGCTGATCATTTCCGTGGATTCCGATCAGGATGGTTCCGGGGAGCTGCTCAGAGAAATGGCTGAGAATGACGGCCGTTTAAAATTGATCAAGGGCCCGGGCCAGGGAGTGGTAAAAAATTTTCAGAACGGTCTGCTTCACTGCACGGGAGATCTTATTTTTTTAGCCGACCAGGATGATGTCTGGCTGCCCCAAAAGGTTGAGAAAGTCACTGCCTGCTTTCAAGACCCTGATGTTACAGTGACAGTCCACAATGCGCAGATTTCCGATGAAGGATTAAAACCTCTGGATGAGACGACATTTCAATGGAGGGACAGCGGTGCGGGGTTTTGGAAGAACATAAAAAAGAATTCCTATATAGGATGCTGTATGACGTTTCGGCGGGATATCTTAAACCGCATTCTTCCTGTTCCGGATTCAATCTGGATTCATGACCAGTGGATCGGGCTCCTCGCTGAACAGCTTGGGAACCCGGTATTTTTAGAAGATGTTCTTTTACTGTACCGCAGACACGGCGCAAATGTTACCGAACTTACACACGGCAGTGTTATATCCATGTTAAAAAAGCGATATGATATGATTATGGGAATTAACCGTCGGATCAGGAGGTGGAAGAGAGAAGATGCCAAAAAGAAGAAATTTTTATAGACGGAATAAATATTTAATATGGGCATTCCTTGCGCCGTTTTTCATCCTCGAAGGAATTGCAGTCATAATGAAAGTAGAACCCTTTGGGAACAACTCCTTTCTGATCGTGGATGCACTGCATCAATATCTTCCATTTTTTGCGGATTATCATGAGAAGCTCAGGTCTTTGGACAGCCTGTTTTATTCTTTTCATGGCGGCCTCGGCTTCAACTTTTTGGGGCTGTGGGCGTATTATCTTTCCAGTCCGCTGAACCTTATTATTGTACTTTTTCCAAAAGAGATGCTGAACATGGTTCTCAGTCATCTCTATATTATAAAGATTGCCCTGTGCGGGCTGAGTGCGGCGTATTATTTCAGATCCAGAGATAAAAAAAGGCAGGATATGAGCATCACTGCATTTGGAATCTGTTATGCACTGAGCAGTTATATCGTGGGATACAGCTGGAATATTATGTGGCTGGAAGTCATGATAATGCTTCCTCTGATCCTTGCAGGAATAGACCGGCTGATAAAAAAGCGGGACGGAAGGCTTTACTGTGCTGCCTTGTTTTTCTCCCTTCTCTGTAATTTTTACATGTCTTTCATGACATGTCTGTTTCTTGTACTGTGGTATTTACTGTATGACCACAAAAAAGTAAAGGACTTTTTTGTAAACGGTCTGAAATTTGCAGGATATTCTGTGCTGTCGGCGATGATGGCGGGGGCGGTCCTGCTTCCGGCATATTTGGGAATCATGAAAACTTCATCTGCGAAATGGGATTTTCCAAAAGAACTTTGGTATGGAAATTTTGCGGATATCTACTGCCGCCATTTCCTGGGTACTGCGCCGATCACAAACTCTGTAAACGACGGGGAGATCAACCTCTACTGCGGGATATTGACACTGATCTTCGTGCTGTTCTATTTTATGGCCTCCCGGATTTCCTGGAAGACAAAAATAAAACGCGCACTGCTTCTGATTCTTTTGTTTTTCAGCTTTAATATGCCGTTTCTCGGCTATATATGGCACGGATTTCATAATCAGTACGGAATACCAAACCGGTTTGCATATTTATATATTTTTCTTCTGCTCATTATGGCCTATGACGGGCTGCTGGTCATCAAAAGGGAAGGAAGAGAACAGGCATGGAAACTCTGTATTGCCTGCGGCATCTTCTGTATGTCAGTTGGGATCTCAAGCCTCCTGAATACAAAAGCTTTTGACCGCAAAGTTTTGGCACTGACAACGGCAGCGGTTTTCGTGTATCTCCTGGTGTTTGCTCTGTACGACAGAAAAACGCTGTCCAGAAAAGGGATGATTGCCATATGCTCGGTTCTGCTGGCCATAGAAACAGCCGGGATGGCAGTCTACGGCTTTTCTGAGAACGGTCAGGTGCTGGTCACTGAATATTTCGGGGATACAAAAGATATCCAGAAGGTAAAGGACAAATACAAAACAGGTCCGGACCGGCGAATGGAACTGATCAAGGGCAAAATGCTTGATGAGAGCATTTGGCATACGTTAAACGGAGTCACCATGTTTGGGTCTACGGCCCTCGGCAGTGTAGTGGATATCATGGACGACCTGGGATTTTATACGGGAATCAATGAGTACCTGTATGAGGGGGCAACCCCTTTTACAAATAATCTTCTCGGAGTGAAGTATAATTTGTTAAGGACATCGGATACGAATACCACAGAATTTCAATATTTGGACCGCATCGGCAATGTAAATGTTTATGGAAATCCATATTCAACGGCAGTTGGATACGGTATGAAGAAGTCGGCGTATAAATGGAATTATGATGACGTCAATCCGTTTCTCGTACAGAACAGGCTGTCCGGCGATGCGTTCGGGGGGAATGATATTTTTCATATGATTAAGACGAAACAGCCGAAAACTAACGCCTGCAAGATCACGCAGAGCAATGATGGGGAATATGTCTTTGAAAATACCGCAAGTCTTTCCGACAACATGGTATTTGAAATCCCGGTCACAGAAGATGGAAAGCTTTATTTTCATTTTGACGGAAGTCAGGTGGAGGATACGGCCATTTACCGAAACAATGAGATATATATAAGCGGCCGTCTGAATGCACAGTGCATTTATTTTGGAGATTTAAAGAAAGGCGATCATATCACTGTAAACATGAAACTGAAAGAAGATGACCTTATGTCGGGTGTGGTGAGAGTCACGCTGGCATCTTTAGATGAGGATGCCATGAAAGACCTGTATGGGAAAATGCAGGAACAGGCATTTCATCTGAGAGAATCTTCAAGCGGCATGCTGAAAGGCTCTGTAAATATGTCAGAGGCAGGACCGGTCTTTTTCTCAATCCCGTATGATAAGGGCTGGAAGGTTCTTGTGGACGGAAAAGAAACAGATGCAAAGTCCATTGGAAATGCATTTCTATGTGTGGATGTATCTGGAGGAAAACATGAGATTGAGCTTAAATACTGCCCGGAAGGATTTAAAGAAGGCATCATCTTAACAGCTCTGGGATGGATTTTGTTCACAGTGATCTGCATCAGAAAACGGAAAAAATCCGCATAGACGGAGAGGAGGCCGGGAACGGTAAAGCTCCCGGCCGGTTATGAAAAAATTTTAAAAGCCTAGCAATCAAATGTATTTAATTACTATGGTTTTAGTATAAGCAGAAAATGTGAGGGGAATTTGATAGGATTATGAACAAACTGTGAACAAAAGTGTAAGAAAAAAATAAGCTTTTTATTGCTATTTATAAGAGACTGATATGTTACACTAAGCAGGTAAGAATAATTTACGGAGGAAAATCAAGATGGGAAAAAGAAAAGTTTTATTCAGGGCGGCAGCCCTGGCTTTGGCTGCGGTTATGACATTTTCATGGGGGCCGTCTAAGTTTGTGAAAGCGGACAGTGTAGACAGCGATCAGTATCTGGCATTAGGGGCAGATCTCAGTTCAAAAGAAAAACAGACAGTACTGGAACTGCTCGGGGTGAGCAACACAAGCGATTATACGTTGATTACAGTTACAAATAAAGAGGAACATGATTATCTGGGCGATTATCTTTCAAGCAAGGTCATAGGCAGCAGGGCCTTATCTTCTGTCACAGTTAAAAAGACCGACGGCGGAAGCGGTGTCAATGTTACCACAGAAAACATTACATACTGTACGGAAGGAATGTATAAAAATGCCCTTGTCACTGCGGGGATCAAAGACGCAGAGGTAAAGGTGGCCGGACCGTTTAAAATATCCGGTACTGCGGCGCTGGTGGGAGTCATGAAGTCTTACGAGCAGATGACAGGAAAAAAGATTCCGGAAAAGAGCAAGGATGCTGCAACCGACGAATTGATCACAACCGGTGAGGTGTCTGAGAGCATCGGAAAAGAAGATGCAGAAAAGCTGATCGCTGATGTAAAACAAAAGGTTGCCGAGGATAATCTAAAGACTCCGGCAGAAATCGGGGAAGCTATCGATGAGTCTGCGAAGGATTTGGAGATCAATCTTTCCGATGCAGACCGGCAGAAGATTCAGGAGCTGATGGATAAGATCTCAGACCTTAATTTAAATGTGGATCAGCTGAAGGAACAGGCAAAAGATATATATAATAAACTCAACGACAGCGGATTTTTTGAGAAGGTGAAAAGCTGGTTTTCGGGATTCGTAGATACCATTAAAGGAATTTTCAGCTAATCATAAAAATTTGGATTAACCCTCTTTATGTCTACATATATTGGACATAAGGAGGGATTTTTTATGGATCAGAATCAGATGCTTTTATACATAATGGTGGGTGGCTGCGGCCTCTGTGTGCTTTATGGAATCTTAAAGAGGCCGTCCTATCTCCTGGTCCTGCTGGCCAGGGGAGGGTTCTGCTCGGCTCTTATATTTTTTATACACATCTATTGCCAGAAAAACGGAATTCATGCACCTGTAGATTTAAACATAGCTTCTATAGGAACGGGAGCACTCCTGGGACTGCCCGGTGTCGTCGTGCTTTATGTGCTGGGATGTATTGTATGACATTTTTACCAGTTCTGCGGCTTGCTGTCTCAGGAAGGTAAGATTTTCTAACTTTCAGCAAAGTCTCTCCGGCGGCCCGTTCGGAACTCGCTGACGCTCAGACAGCCTCACTGCGCTTCACGCACCGCCTCCGAACCTTCGTTGAAAGAAGAAAAACTAACCTTCCTTCGAATGCAATGCCTCCGAACTGGTAAAAATGGACATAATTTCTGCTGGACAAGCCTTCCTTGAACAAAAGAAGCTATCCATCGATCGTTTTTACCACTTTTCCGTTTGGCCCTTAAATGCATCACTCTAATCATGTAGAAAACTAATTTAAATGATTTTTGCTGTAAAAAACTGCACTGGAAGGTGCAGTTTTTTGGTGTTCAGATCTCTGCAGTTCATCTTGAAAATATTTGGTTTTGCGCAGATTTTCATACAATCTTATAATGGGTTTAAGGAGGGAGAAAGGGTGAATAATCGATTAAAAACTATTTTCTTATTCTTAATTCAAAATGACGATCAATACATCACGGTGAGAGATCTTTCGCGGAGATTTTCCATCAGTATGAGGACTGCTTATAATGACTTGAATCGGATCGGTGATTTTCTTTGTGAAAACGGTTTTATCAATTTGAACAGAGAAAAAAACAAGGGAATTTTGCTTCGCCTGGATAATCAAGAAAAAAGGAGACTTCAGAAAATGATATGGAGCGGGGAAGACCAAAATATTTCTCCCAGGGAACGAAGCATTAAGATCACTCGTTATCTTTTGGAATGCCTTGATTATATTACTATTGATGAGATTTCCAATCATTTTCAATATTCAAGGAATACGATTGTCAATGATCTGAAAAAAGTAAAGGGATGGATGAGCGGACATGAGCTTAAATTGGTGACTTATCCATACAGAGGGATCTGCATTGAAGGAGAAGAACACTCCGTAAGAGCTGCATGGACTGCGTGTCTTACGGAAGAAAGACAGGGGAAGAATTTGATCAACGAGCCGAAATTATGGGGCACAGTCATAGGAAAAGACGAAGCGCTAAAGCTGATTCAGACTGTCTCTGACCTGGAAGAAGAGCTTCAAACAAGGCTTTCTGATGAAGCTTACAGCCGGATTGTCTTTTCTCTCGGATTTTCTTTATATAGGATCAGAAATGACAGAGAGATAGAGGAAGACTTTCTATATCCCGGTTTGGAAGAATCAAACGAATATCAGATCATTTCAAGAAGGGGAAGGGAACTTGAGAAAAAATTCGGGGTTTTCTTTTCGGAAAAGGAAAAAGCGTACCTTTCGTCACTTTTTATTGCGAGCAGTCTGCAGGATGAAAAAAATTTCGGCAAAATTGTGAACCAATGGCTGCCTCTTCAGATCGTAGTCAGAAAATTTATCAAGGCCATGGAAGAAGAACTCGGTGTAGAACTGATGCAGGACCGTCAGCTGTTTTATGGACTGCTGGCACATTTGAGGCCGGCGTATTACAGAATTCTCTGCGGCATGCCTGCTGACAATCCGATGTATGAATATGTCATAGAAAATTTTAGATTCATTCATGAAAAGGTAATGGAACAGATTTGTCTGGCAGAACGGGACCTGGGAATCTTATTTCCCGAAGAGGAGGTCTCATTTCTGACGATCTGTTTTGCGGCAGCACTGGAGAGGCAGAAGAAGAAAAAGAAAAGGATTCCCCGGGTCATGGTGGTATGCAGCACGGGAACAAGCACATCACAGATGCTCTTGTCCCAGCTGAAAAGCAGATTTCAAATTTCCCTGCTTGGGGCGTTTCCGGCCAGAAAGGTGGATGATATTTTAGAGAGTCAGGAAGTCGATCTGATCATTTCCACGGTGGAACTGATCCGCGACAATGTAAAGATCATAAAAGTCAGCCCGGTTCTCAGTGAAAATGATATGGCCCGGCTGAGTGAACTGCTCGGTTCCATCGACACAAAAATCAGTGTAGACAAGATTTTGGAGATTATGAAACGTCATGGAATGATCCGGGATGAAGGAGGACTGAAGAGAGAACTTGAACAGTATTTTAAATCCGAAACTACAGAGTTAATTACGACAGGAAAGGACAGAGATCCAATGTTGATAGAAGTGTTAAATGAAGACTTGATTGAAACAAATGCAGAAATGAAAACCAGAGATGAAGCGGTGAGAGAGAGCGGACGGCTATTATGCAGCCAGGGGTTTGCGGAGGAGAGGTACATAGACGCGATGATTCAAAATGTGAAGGAAAACGGCACTTATATCGTGATTGCGCCCGGAATCGCCATGCCTCATGCAAGGCCTGAATGCGGTGCGAAAAAGATCGGGATCAGCCTTATGACATTGAAGGAGCCGGTCGTATTCGGCCACAAGGTCAATGATCCCGTGAAAATTGTTATAGGCCTTTGTGCAGTCGACCACCAGACACATCTGACAGCGCTCTCGGAGCTGGTGGAAATACTAAACGACAAGGAGAAAATAGAATTAATTTTAAAGGCCGGATCACCCAAAGAGATCATGGATGTTGTAAAGAAAGGAGCAGCCTTATGTTGAATATTGTGACAGTGTGCGGAGCAGGAGTGGGAAGCAGCATGATGATGCGTTTGTATGCGCAGCAGAGTTTATCGGAAGAAGGAATCGAAGCAAATGTGGAGGCGGCAGACATTGGTTCTGTCAATCCCGATGCCTTTGACATTGTGATCACCACGTCTGATTTTGCAGACCTTCTTCATGCGTCAAGAGCAAAGATTGTGAGGATCGATAATATGATGGACAAAGCATATTTGAAAGAACAGCTTTTAAGAACAATAAAAGAAATCTAGGCAGTGATTAGAGAAAGGATAAAATATGGATATATTAATGTACCTGATCAACAACGTCTTTAATCAGGCGGTGTTTGTCATAGGAATGGTCGTTTTTCTGGGAATGCTCGTGCAAAAAACGGAGATGTCTAAAATCATTGCGAGCACGGTTAAGACAATGATTGGATTCTTGCTGATCAATACAGGAGGACAGACGCTTGGGGCTGCACTGCTTCCTCTTCAGCCCATGCTCATAAAAGTATTCCGTCTTCAGGTAAAAGTACAGGATCTGGGGGCCGCACAGGCAGAAAGCCTTGGAGACATAGGCAGTGAGATGGCCTTGATCTTTGCCCTTGGATTTTTAATGAACATTTTGCTGGCGAGGATTACGAAATTTAAGTATGTACATCTTTCTGCCCATGTCTCATTTTTCTTTTCCGGACTGATTGCGGCGGCATTAAAATTTGGGACAAATTTAAGTTTTATACCGTTAGTTCTGTTAGGCGCCGTTCTGTTAGGGAGCTATATGACCTTTACATGTGCCTATGTGGCACCTCTGATGAAAAATATTAAGGGAGGAGAAGGATTTACCCTTGCGCATTCCAGTTCCTGCGGTATCTGGCTGGCTGCAAAGATCGGCGGACTCGTGGGCAATAAAGAAAAGGATTTAGAAGATATTAAAATACCGAAGAAATTAAATTTCCTGCGGGAAATGACAATAGCACTTACGGTCGTAATGACTTTGATGTTTTTCGTGATTTCTCTGATCAGCGGGCCGGGATGGGTTGTGCAGCAGGTCAGCGAAGGCAGGGATATTATCAGCTTTTCCCTGCTGAACGGATTACAGTTTGGACTCTGGATTACGGTGATCATCACGGGTGTCAGAATGCTTTTATCAGAAATTATCCCTGCATTCCATGGAATTGCAGACAAAGTAATTCCAAACGCAGTTCCCGGACTGGATGTGCCGCTTCTGTTTCCCAATTATCCGACTTCCGTTATTTTTGGATTTCTGGTGAGCCTGGCCGCAGGATTTATCGGCATGGGAATCTTAGGAGTAGTCAATTATCCGGTCGTCGTATTTCCGGCTCTGATCCCTACATTTTTTACAGGGGCAGTCACGGCTATTTTCGGGAATTCCACAGGCGGAATCCGGGGTGCGTTTGCAGGTTCGTTTTTGAACGGACTCATCCTGATCATAGGTCAGGCACTTCTGCTTCCGATGATCGGAACCTATGCTCCGATTATGAGGATATTAAGTGAGACTGACTATTGTTTATACGGGCCGCTTTTAGGAGGAGTTTTAAAACTTCTGGGAGGCATTTAAATGAAAGATCTTGTATTGTATATGACCATCGGCTATCCTGATGAAAATACTTTTTTTCGAATGCTGGATATGCTGGATGAGGAAAAAGTTCCTGTTTTGGAATTGGGGATTCCTGTTGGGAACCCATTTGTGGACGGTGATCTGATCAGGCAAAGCCATAAGAAGGTGCTCGATTCGGGAATTGGACAAAAAAAGATCATAAGGTGGCTTCAGAGAATACGGAGGGATTATAAATTCTGCATCATACTGATGACGTATAAGGAGGGTATGGAAAGGTTCTGTTTATCTGAACTGGACAAAAATTTATACGACGGCATTTTATGTGTGGACGAAGTGATAAGGGCAGATACCGGGATGAGACCGGTTCAGATATATAATGAAACTATGACGGAAGTCCAAATGCTCAGTCTATTGGCCGAGAATAAAAATTTTGCATATGTCATGAGCGGAAATGGGAAGACGGGATCTTTTTCATGCCTGCCGGACGGATATAAAAGGACCGTTCACTTTTTAAAGAAAAATACAAACCTGCCTGTCTATGTGGGATTTGGCATAAAGACGCTGAAAGACGTGAATGCCGTGTGCAGCCATGGGGCAGACGGAGTGATCATCGGATCTCATTTTATGAGGATCATGAGTGAGAAGGGATATTTGGAATGTAAAAAATATATAAATATAATAAACAATTATTTACAAAAAACAGCTTTACAACCATAAAGAATAATTGTAAAATAATACCATAGGAGGGAGGCCTATGGTATTATTATTTTATCTCACAGCCGCCGTGATCTGGGATTTTACAACGTTCCGGATACCGAATTATTTTATTTTTTTTGGACTGATCCTTGGAGCTTCGCTCCTGCCGTTTCGCGGTTACGGCATACAGGAAATTCTGCTGGGGTGTCTGTGCCCCGTTGTTTTCTTATACCCGCTGTTTTGTATGGGTGCCTTTGGCGCGGGAGATATCAAGCTCTTTGCGGTCACAGGATTGTTCCTCGGCGGATTAAATATCTATCTTGTAGCGGTATCTTTTGCCGCCGGAGGTGTTCTTTCTCTGTTTCAGATGTTATCTGACAGAAGTCTGATTCCGCGTCTTGTCTGTTTCTATTCCTATCTGGCCGGCTGTATCCATGAAAGAAAGTTCATGACGTATCCGTCTTATTCCCCTCAGAAAAAGAAAAATCAAATTCATTTTACCGCGGCAGTGATGATCGGGTATCTGATGCTGTGTGCCTGGAAGGAGTGCCTATGAGCCATATTTTTATCGGAATCTATGATGAAGACGCTGTTTACGGAAAACGGCTGATGGAGTATATCAACCGGCAGAAAGAGTATCCTCTCACAGCGGCGGCGTTTGCTTCCTTCGAAGCGCTCACGGAATTTATCGCCAGTCAGGATGTGAAAGGTGTGATTCTTGAGGAGGGAACACAGATCAACAGTAAAGTACCGGTTTACTATCTAAAGAAAGAGCCCTTAAAGGGGGCATGCCGATATGGAAGTGCAAAGGAGATCGTGAAGGAGGCATACGCAGTTTTCAGTCCAAAAGGCCCGGAATCAGGCGGTGTGACAGGTGTCTACTCTCCTTCTGATAATTTGAGACGTACCGGATTTGCGCTTGAGACCGCAGTAAAACGCAGTGCACTGTATTTAGGTATGGAAGCTTACGGATATGCCGTTCAAAACAGGAGCATGGAGGACCTTCTGTTTGCGGTGAAGGCCAGGAGGGAGAATATCATCGATTATGCGCAAAGTCTGATCTCGGGCACTGACGGAGTCAAAATGATCGGCTCTGCCCGATGTTTTATGGACTATAAGGACATGTCCGGGGAAGATTACCGGTGGTTTTTTCAGCGGCTGGAAGAAGCGGGAATATATGCCGTATTAGATATGAGCACAGCCTGTATTTATGATTTTGAACTGTTCTCGCTTTGTGACCGTCTGTATCTTCCGATTTGGGAAGAAGATATGGAAGATCCCAGGCTTTTGGGATTTAAAGAACTTTCTAAACAGCACCCTGTACTTTCGAAACTGCACTGGAAGGAGGTATATTTATCAGAGACACAGAACCAAGCAGACAGGACGAAATGTTCTGCAGAGAGAAATTAAAAGAAAGAGTGCTTCACAGAGCTGACCTTATCTGTGATATAAGCGACAGGCAGCTTCTGGAATTGATAGAGGAAGAGCTGCAGCAGATGTCAGAAGAAGGATATCTGCCGCTGAAGTATAAGTACGAACTGCTGAAAGAGGTTTATAACTCGCTGCGCAGACTGGATATTCTCCAGGATCTGCTGGACGATACTTCAATCACGGAGATCATGATCAACGGATATCAAAATGTATTTGTTGAGATCGCCGGAAAACTCAGGAGATGTCATAAGAAGTTTTCTTCCGAAGAGAAGCTGTATCAGGTGATCCAGCAGATCGTGGCAGGGGCCAATCGTATCGTTAATGAGACGAATCCCATAGTAGATGCCAGGCTTCCCGACGGTTCAAGGGTCAATGTAATGCTGCCGCCAGTCTCTTTGAATGGTGCCGCTATGACGATCAGAAAGTTTGCGGGGGAACCTATGACGATGGAATGGCTGCGGGAAAAAGGGGCCTTTACACATTTTACGGAGCAGTTTCTTGAGATTCTCGTCAAGGCCAGATATAACATCTTTATTTCAGGAGGCACCGGAAGCGGAAAGACAACATTGCTGAACGGAATGTCAAACTGTATTCCGAAAGATGAACGGATCATCACGATAGAGGACTCGGCGGAACTGAAACTCAATGGCATTGAGAACCTGGTCCGCCTGGAGATGAGAAATGCCAATATTGCCGGGGAGAACCAGATCACGATTGCACAGCTGATCAAGGCAGCGCTCAGGTCAAGGCCTGACCGTATCATCGTGGGGGAAGTGCGCGGAGAGGAAGCTTTGTCGATGCTGAATGCCATGAATACTGGACACGACGGGTCCATTTCCACCGGGCACTCTAACGGACCTGAGGACATGTTGAGACGTCTGGAAACGATGGTTCTAATGGGAGTGGAGATGCCGGTTTCAGCTATACGGGGACAGATCGCATCTGCCATTGATATTATCATTCATCTCGGCAGAGTCAGAGACGGCAGCAGAAAGCTGATGGAGATCGATGAGGTCCTTGGAATCTGCGACGGTCAGGTGAAACTTGCAAAACTGTTTACGTTTGATCAGCAAAAAGGGCTCTGTTTTGCTGAACCACTTTACAATACGAAAAAACTTAGGGAGTATGGTCAGTATGAAGCTTATAAAGAGTTATTATCTCAGCAGAATCAAGGAGGTAAACATCCTTGAAGTGTTTAATATACGAAAGGCTGTGCTGAAAGCGGCGCAGGGAATGATTCTGTTTTTTATCATATGTTATCTCTTTTATGACCGGATCTGGCTCGGGATCTTATATGCAGTGTTTTGTTTCCCATATATGCTGTATCAGGCCAGGGAGGAGAGAAAGATGCGGATCAGACAGTCCAGGCTGGAATTTAAAGAGATGCTGCTCTCCGTCTATAACAGTCTGAGCGCGGGATACTCTCTGGAAAACGCTGTGAGGGCCGCTCGGGATGATATGAGAGCAGTCAATGGAGATAAGAAAAGTGTGCTGGAACAGGAACTCTCGCTGGTGTGCGCGGGACTGGAGGTAAATCAGCCCATCGAAGTGCTGATGGATAAGATGGCTTTAAGGCTTGGTGTGGATGAAGCATCGCAGTTTGCACAGGTGCTGTGGATTATCAAGAGAAACGGAGGGAATCTGATCCAGATTATCAAAAAGTCCGTGGAGCATATGAACCAGAAAATACAGGTCAAAGAAGAAATCCTTACGATGGTATCTGCCAAAAGAATGGAACAGAAGATTATGTCCGTGATGCCGTTTTTTATTCTTTTGTATGTGCGTCTTATGAACCCGGGATATTTTCAGGTTTTATACGATTCTCCGGGAGGCGTGATATTGTCGACGGTTTGTCTGATTGTTTTAGTCGCTGCAGGAATGTGGGCAAAAAAAATTGTGGAAATCGAGGTGTAACATTGATAGAAAAGTGGGTCCGTCATCTGCCGGAGACAGCTGTCAGGAACAGGAGGGAGTACATCCGCAGCTACTTCTGCGGCAGCAGGGAGGAACAGGAGAAAGAGGTTTGGCGTTCACTTTCCGAACAGTGGAGAAAGGTATTTCTCGCAGCATGTGTATTTCTCGGGGTTATCTTTTTGGCGGCAGGGTCGGAATGGCTGGGAGCAAAAGATATCTCCATTCACAGGGACAGAGACGGAGAAGAATTAAACCGGGAACTGAATATTGATACAGGCAAAGAAAAAGAATCCTATGATCTGATCATTCATCCTAAGGCATACACCGAAAAAGAAGAAAGGAAAGCCTTTGATAAGGCTAAAAGTTACCTGAAAAAACATATGAAAGGTGATAATCCGTCTTTAAATGAAGTGAAAGGCCGGCTT
Organism: Anaerostipes caccae L1-92; assembly: GCF_014467075.1. Taxonomy (NCBI): domain Bacteria; kingdom Bacillati; phylum Bacillota; class Clostridia; order Lachnospirales; family Lachnospiraceae; genus Anaerostipes; species Anaerostipes caccae. Next base: position 3,322,500 of record NZ_AP023027.1, on the reverse strand, counting down.
CATTTCCCGGAGCAGATTCCGGGAAATCAGGTCAAAATCAGCTGGGATACAGGGGATCTGAGTCTGATCGATGAGGCAGGCAATGTATTTAACGAAGATTTAAAGGAACCTGTGATCATAAAAGTGAATACCTCTCTCTCATACGGAGAGCACAGAGAAATGATCATGACTCCGGTCCGTCTGGTTCCGGGACAAGCCGATAAAAAGGGGACGAAGATCGACGGAATTAAAAAGAAATTAGAACAGATTGAGAAAGAAAATGCAGGAAAAGATACGTTTCGTATTCCTTCAAGTATAAACGGCAGCGAGATTACAGAGGCGGATAAGGGGAATGGCCGTCTTCCGGCACTGGCCGCGATAGGCATCCTCTGTCTCGTGCTTCTGTGGTACACAGAGGAAGAAAGACAGAAGCAGAAGAAAGCCAAGGCAATGAAAGAGACGATGGAGGAGTATCCTATGATTATCAGCCGTTTTGTTTTGCTTCTGGGAGCCGGAATGACGATTCAGGGGGCAGTCCATTCTATCGGATCTTCTTTTGACAGAGATCATCCCAAGTTTGTTTACCGGCAGTTTCAGCAGGCAGATAAAAAGATCGCTCTCGGAATGTCTCAGGCGCAGGCTCTCAGAGAACTTGGAAGCAGCATTCAGCTGCCATGCTATAAGAAACTGTCAGTCCTGCTGTCCCAGAGTCTGCTCAGAGGAACAAGGGATCTTTTAAGCAGACTTGAAGAGGAAGAGACAGAGGCATTTTCAGAGCGGAAGGAAACGGCCAGGCGCAAAGGGGAAGAGGCCAGCACTAAGCTGCTGATGCCAATGATCCTTATGCTCATCGTTATTCTTACCCTGCTTATGGTGCCTGCATTTTTATCATTTTCATAGAAAGGAGAATTTATTATGAAGGAGTTTATGAAAGATGAGAGCGGCATGGGTGTGGTAGAAGTGATTTTGATCATTGTCGTCCTTATAGGACTTGTAATTATTTTCCAAACACAGATTAAGAGAGTGGTGCAGAACATTTTTAAGACGATCACATCCAAGACGGGCCAGGTTCAATGAAAACAAATACGAAGGGCAGTGTGACCGTATATGCAAGTCTTATGTTTCTCATAGTCTTGCTGCTGCTGAGCATGTGTCTGGAGGGGGCCTATCTCTATCTGGGCAAAGGGAAGGCCCAGGGAGCTTATATGGCTGCCCTCGCAGGTGCCAGGGGAAATTATCAAAAAGAGCTGGAGCAGCAATATCATCTGTTTGGACTGGATGTGCGGTATGGAAAACAGCTGGACGGGAAACTTGCGGAGACGTTGAAATACAATCTGACAGAGAGCAGAGATCCGTTTTCTTTTTATCCCGGTTCTGTGAAGACTTCTCATAAAGTTTCGCTGGCAGACAAAAGAGGTGAGATCCTGAGAGAACAGATAGGAGAATTCATGAAATATGAACTCGGAAAAGACGGTATCAGGCTGCTGAAAGAAAATGTGTTAAAGATGCCGGGAGAAGAGGACGCTTCCCGGGTAAGGGAGGTCATCAATGAGTCGGACAGAAAAGCCAAAGAAGAGGAAGAAGCGGAGGTGTCAGAAAAAAAGAAAGAAAAGCCGGTGAAAGCAAAAGATCCAAGAAAAGGTCTGGTCAGGATTTTGAGGGAGGGCATCGTGACTGTTGTCTTGGGAAAAGAGGCCGAAGTATCCGAGCAAAATGTACCGATCATCTACGGACACAGGGATACAAAGAAAGAAAAGAATCCTGATTTTTATCAGGCGGAATCCGTAAGTCAGTCTTTAAAAGGCCGGGGGCAGGATGCATCTTCATCTGGCATAAAAGCAGAACTTATGGGAACAGCCTACGGGGTAAAATATTTCAGGAACTATACATCCAAAGAAAAGAAGAAGGGGCTGCAGTACGAGACAGAATACCTGATTGCCGGAAAGGAGTCGGAAAAAGAAAATCTCGGTTCGGTGTTTTCCAAGATTCTCTTAATGAGATTCCTGCCAAATTTGATTTATGTTCAGGGCGATACTGTAAAACAGGGACAGGCAGAGGCGCTTGCGGCCTCAATTCTTGGAATTACGGGAATTGTACCTGCTGTCAAGCTGGCAAAGCATCTGCTGCTTGCAGCGCTGGCCTATGGAGAATCAATTCTTGACCTGAGGAATCTTTCAGAAGGAAAACAGGTGCCTCTGTGGAAATCCAAAGACACATGGCAGATGGAATTCGCGGGTCTTTCCTCACTCACCGGCAGAAGAAAGTCTGTAAAGAAAGGACTGTCTTATAAAGATTATCTTCAGGTATTATTATTCCTTCAGACTGAAAAACAGGAAAAATATCTGCGGATGATGGATGTGATCGAGGACAATATAAAGAGGAAAGTCCGCGGGTTTTCTCTGAAGGATTGTTATGTTTCCTTTGAGGCAGAGACAATCATGAGTCTGCATCCGTTCAGATTCGGGGGAGTCAGACTGCCGGTCACAGGGCGGTATCAATGGTCAATGATAGAAGTATCACAATATTAATGTCGAAACGGGAGGAGGGGAGCAGAGATGTTCTTGGATTGTAAAAGAAAACATTTCTCCAAGCCAACAGCCAACAATATAAAAATATCAACTGAATACAGACGATCCAAAAGGACATCTCTGCTCTCCTCCTCCGGCGGAAGCATGACGCTGGAGGCCAGCCTTCTGATTCCGGTTTTTATATTCTTATTCCTGGCGCTGGCCTCGGTCGGTGAAACCTTATGGATTCACGGACAGGTATATCACGGAATTACAGAGGCTGCAAGGGAGGAAGCGGTATATGAGTATATGCTGGTCAAAAAGAACATCCCTTCTTTGAGAACCGTGCTGCTGAAACAGAAGTTTCTTTCAGCTGTGGACCAAAAGAAGCTGAATCATTCCTCCCTTGCGGGAGGTGTGCAGGGCGTTTTGTTTACAGGGTCACGGTTTCAGGAAAACCTCGAAGCCTATGAGATCAGGGCACGCTATCGGATCGTATACCGTCTTCCGTTTCTTCCGCCGTTTACAGGAAACTACGAGCAGAAGATCAGACAAAAAGCGATGACCGGGTATGCAGAGGGACAGAAAGGAGCTGACGGCGGGGAAGTATATATAACACCCTATGAGAGTGTATACCACAAAGACATAAATTGTACGCATCTTTCTCTGTCCATTGTTTCTGATTCAGATGTGCAGAAATATATAGACGGAAAAACCAGATACCGGGAATGTGAACGCTGCACAAAATACCATAAAGGGAAGATATCCATCTTATTTATCGCGAAAGAGGGAGATGCATATCACACGGATTTAGGATGCAGCGGTTTAAAGAGAACAGTCAGTAAGAAAAAGATAAGTGAGGCAGAGGGGATGAAGCCATGCGAAAGATGCGGGAGATAGATGGATATATGACATTGGAGGCAAGCCTGATCATACCTGTTCTCTGCTTTTTACTTGTTCTTCTGTTTTCGTTTTTCTTTTATATTATGGATCTGGGTATCGTATCGGGACTTGTAAAAGAGGCAGGGCTGCATACGGAAGATAAGAATCAGGAAACAAATCTGCGGCGGGATTTGGAAAGAAGGATCGTGCTGGGTAAGGTGAGCTCTGTCAGCGTATCTGAGACAAAGGAAAAGAGAAAGATCAAAGTACAGGCTGAAATTGGAGTGCCGGCGGCGGGAAGTGTGGAAATTTTTGGACTGCGGCTGTTTAAGATCACGGAACAGCAGGAATTTATGCTTCCAAAAGAGACAGAAAAGATCAGGAGGTGGAGCTTGATTGAATGAACAGTGGGTCCGGGAAGGATTTGAACATTATTATGTTGTGCCTAAAACAGACGGAGAAGTATATGAAGAACAAGTCCTTCTGTCACATATGATCACAGGGCTCCTTCCCTGTGAACTGCGGAGAACGGAAGATGAAGAGGCCTATTATTTTCATCTTGTTTCGGCTGATTTATATATTGACCAGATTGGAAAACTGGATGCCAGGAATTTTTTCATGGATCTGATCACGGTGATAGAAAAAGCGGAGGAGCACCTGCTGAATCCGGATCATTTTATTTTGACACCGAGGCATGTGTATGTTTTCGACGGAAAGCCGGCTCTCTGTTATGTGCCGGGAAACGGATCAGACATTACAGAGCAGCTCAGAGAGTTTGTACAGTCCTGTATTGACCGGCTGGATTATAGAAACCGGAGCCAGGTCACATTTTTTTATGAACTGCACAACAGGCTGAGAAAATCCCCTGTGTCACTGGACGGGCTGAAACAATTTATAACCCCTGAACCGGTAATGAATGAGATGGAACAGGAGCTTCCGGGGACAAAAGAATTTATGCAGGAAGAATCCTTTAAGCGCAAGAGAAAGAAAAACAGCAGGATGCAGGTCTGTTCGGCTATGCTGTATATTCCGCTTCTGTTTTCTGCCGCCTATTTTGCGGCCAGAGCATGGAATGAGGGAATGACCTATCCAAATCTCAGAGGGATTGTGATCGGAGGATTCCTGATTGCGCTAAATACGGGATGTCTGTGGGCGGGAGTAAAAAACAGCAGAAAAACCATAGAGAAACCGGAAAAGGCTGAGGAGCAGCCTGCGGATGAGACTGTACTAATGTGTGATGAAACCGCGCTCTTAGTCTGGGAGAAAGGGCCTGTTTTGAGACTTTTGGGAGCGGAACATACGGAAGTAGAATTAAACAGCGCTGAGTTTACTGCAGGGAGGCAGGAAGAAGGGGTTGATCTCTTCCTTCCCCAGCCCGGGGTGAGCCGGAGGCACTTTCAAATAGTGACAGAGGGCGGGGGATACATACTCAGGGATCTGGGATCGAAAAACGGAACATTTTTAAATGGTGAAAAAGTGTGGAAGGAAACAGAATTAAAGAGCGGAGATATAATAAAAGCAGGTACAGAAGAATTTGAATTTATGGTATAATTCCAATAGAGTTGAAAAGGCTTCTATTGGAGGAAATGTCATGTACCAGAGAATATTAAATTTACTGAATATCAGAGGATACCAAAAAGAAATGACTCCTTTGGGCCCGTGTTATGTAAAAGAAGATTGGGGAAGGAAAAAAGGAGTATTTATTGCCTATGAACACAAACCGGACGGAAGCCTTTATACTACAGAGGAGACCGGATCGCTGAATGAGGAACTGAAGCAGTATATTGGACCGAAGGCATCGGTTCTTGTACTGATTCTTTCAGAACAGGGCAGATCCACATGGACGGATCCTGACAGGGCTTTTGAGGAATTATATGATCCTGTCTGTATGATCCTTTCAGCCTCAGACAGCAAAGACCGGTCATCGGCTCCGCCAGAAGAGTTCCGCTTCAGAAAACTGAAAGATTACCAGGCTACGGCTGTTATACTGACGATCAATATTTTCATGTATCTGTGGTCTGCTGCCAGCACAGAGATCCTTAATTGGGGAGCGCTCACATGGATGCATGCATTCAAACAGGGGGAGCTTTACCGTTTGGTTACGAGCAACTTCCTGCACAATGGATTTGATCATCTGTTTAACAATATGATCGTCTTTGTTTTGATTGGCAGCAGACTGGAACCGATCTTCGGCAGGGCCAGATATGTAGCCTTATATATGGGAGCCGGGCTGTGCGGAAGTATCGTCTCCGCTGTGTACTATATGAATATGGGAGAAATGGTGGCATCTGTCGGTGCATCGGGAGCTATTTTCGGACTTATTGGTGCAATGCTTTGGATCTTGATTAAAAACAGGGGTTATCAAAAAGAATTTTACGGAGGAGGAGTCGCGCTTATGATCGCGGGAAGCCTGTATCATGGCTTTTCTACCATGGGAGTTGACAATGCAGCCCATATCGGGGGCTGCATCGGGGGATTTCTTTTGGCTATCTTGCTGTATCGGCAAGACAGGGGAAAATGAGGGTGAAGGTAGTGCCCTGATTTAAGGCCGAATCCATGTGGATAGAGATGTCCAGTTCCCTGGCAATTTCACTGACTACGGATAGGCCGATACCGTTTCCTTTGGGCACAAAAGAGACACCGCGGTAAAAGGCGCGGGACTGCTGTTCTTTTGTCATGCCGATTCCGGTGTCGGAAAGACTGCAGACAATAAAATCTCCTTCCCGGCTTAAATGGACAGAAATCAGAGGCTCTCTTGAGGCCTCTTTTTTTCTGCAGATTGCGTTGACACCATTGGAAATTAAGTTGTTGAAGATTTGAAGGTATTTAGTCTTGGATCCCTTGACATAATAGGGAGAGGAATCCTCTGTCTGGACAGAAAAGCGGATTTTGCACTCGTTCAGCCTTAAACTCCATGAACATCTGATTTCTTCCAGGAGTGCGTTTAAGTCCACGGGCTCCAGTGTGGCTGAGGCATCGGATACCGGGGAAAGCATTTGGCGGACCATGTCAAAGACAGAGGAGAAATCAGCTTTCATGCCGGACCAGTAAACGTCCTGTGAGAGCTCCGGGTGTGTCTGCTCTATGTACTGAATCTGACTGTAAATTAAAGTCAGAGAGTTTTTTAATTCATGAGAAAATGTTGTCAGTGTATTTTGATTCTTCATATTCACGCTTCTTTCTATGTACAAATTTCATGCAGGGGCAACTATAAGTTTATATGGGAGTTCGTGTAAAAGGCAACGGAAAACAGGGGCAAAAGTTCGACGATTTTTTTCCTTTTCCATTTTCAGAGGTTATGATACAATAAGGAAATGATGCAGGAGGAAAGAATATGTCATATATGGCTTTATACCGAAAGTTCCGGCCGTCGGCCTTTGATGAGGTCAAGGGGCAGGATCATATCGTCACGACGCTGAAGAACCAGCTGGAAGCCGGGCGTATCGGCCATGCCTATCTGTTCTGCGGAACCAGGGGAACCGGAAAGACGTCGGTCGCAAAGCTGCTCGCCAAAGCAGTGAACTGTGAGCACCCGGAGGACGGAAATCCCTGCGGAGTCTGCGAAAGCTGCAGGGAGATTCAGGAAGGCAGTTCTATGAACGTTATGGAGATTGACGCAGCGTCAAACAACGGTGTCGACAATATCCGGGATATCAAAGAACAGGTGCAGTATTCTCCGGCTTCAGGAAAATATAAAGTGTTTATTATCGACGAGGTGCATATGCTTTCCATGGGGGCATTTAATGCCCTGTTAAAGACTTTGGAAGAGCCGCCGGAATATGTGATCTTTATTCTGGCCACCACAGAGGTACACAAGATACCCATAACGATCCTTTCCCGATGCCAGAGATATGATTTTCACCGGATCACAGCAGATGTTATTGCGGACCGGCTCATGGAACTGATGTCGGAGGAACACGTGGAGGCAGAAGAAAAGGCGCTGAGATATGTAGCCAGAATGGCGGACGGTTCCATGCGCGATGCTCTGAGTCTTTTGGATCAATGCATTGCATTTTATCTCGGGAAAAAACTGACCTATGAAAATGTGCTTGAAGTGTTGGGAACCGTGGATATCAGTGTCTATGCAAGGCTTCTGGACAGCATCCTTGCAAATGATGTGACGGAGGTTATCGGGATCGTCGGAAAGGTTGTGGAGCAGGGAAGAGAACTATCCCAGTTCATCACGGATTTCATCTGGTATTTGAGAAATCTTCTGCTGGCAGGCAAGGGTGATGCATCCATGGAAGCTCTGGAAGTTTCTGCGGAGCAGCTCAGTCTGATGCAGGAAAAGACAGCACAGGTGGAAGAAGAGACTGTGATCCGGTATATCCGCATACTGTCGGATCTGCTGAATCAGATCCGGTTTTCCACATCGAAAAGAGTGCTGGCAGAGGTGGCATTGATCAAGATGTGCCGGCCGCAGATGGAGACGGATCTGTCCAGTGTACTGGAGCGGATGCGTATGCTGGAGGCTTCGCTTGAACAGATAAAAACTCAGGGAATTGCCGCGGTACCCCAGACTGCCGCAGAAGAACCTGTTCAGAAGCAGAAGGAACCGGAAAAGACAACGGAGCAGATACTGGAAGAGAGGCTTCCGAAAGCCAGAGCCCGGGAACTCAAGGAGATCATCAAGCACTGGAAGCAGGTGAAGCTTGCACAGCCGCCGATGATCAGGAATCTCCTTTCGAAGGGAATTCTGACTGCGGATGAATCGACAGAAGTTCTGAGACTTATGTTCAAGCCGGAAGGCAGTATGAACATGGGGAAGGATTACTTTCAGAGGCATCCCGAGAAGATAGAGGCACTGGAAGAGGAACTGGCCGAGAGATCAGGGTTCCAGGTAAAGATAGAGATCGGTGAACTGGAATCTGAGAAAAATGATGACACCATTAATCTGGATTGTATTCACATGGATGTGACAATAGAAGAATAAAAAGAGTTTTATTTCAGGAGGTATTTAAGATGGCAAAAAGAGGCGGATTTCCGGGTATGGGCGGAAATATGAACAACTTGATGAAACAGGCGCAGAAGATGCAGAAGCAGATGGAAGAAACAACAAAACAATTAGAAGAGACTGAATATGAAGCCACAGCCGGAGGCGGAGTTGTAAAGGTTGTTGTTTCAGGCAAAAAAGAAGTGGTATCCGTAAGTCTGGATGAGGAAGTAGTTGATCCGGATGATATTGAGATGCTGGAGGACCTGATCGTTGCAGCCACCAATGAAGCGCTCCGCAAGATGGAAGAAGATTCACAGAGCAAAATGGGGAAAATCACCGGAGGTCTCGGAGGAGGCATGGGAGGCGGATTTCCTTTCTAAGGATGGATAACGGATATGGATTATTACAGCAGTCAGATCACGAAGTTGATTGAAGAATTGGGAAAGCTTCCGGGAATCGGCCCCAAGTCGGCCGGAAGGCTTGCCTTTCACATTATAAATATGCCGCTGGACCAGGTGAAGCATTTAGCTGAGAGCATTCTGGATGCAAAGGAAAATGTCCACTACTGTAAAGAGTGCTGTACCCTGACGGATCAGGACATCTGTCCAATTTGTTCCAGCAGCAAGCGTGATCACAGTACCATTATGGTGGTGGAGAGCACCAGGGATCTGATGGCCTATGAGAAAACAGGAAAATACGAGGGCATTTACCATGTTCTGCACGGAGCAATATCTCCGATGCTTGGGATCGGACCTTCTGACATCCGGCTGAAAGAGTTGATGGCCAGACTTCAGGGTGATGTGAACGAGCTGATCATTGCTACCAACTCAAGCCTGGAAGGAGAGACCACGGCAATGTATATAAGCAAACTTGTGAAGCCGACAGGCATCAAAGTCAGCAAAATTGCCAGCGGAGTTCCGGTGGGCGGAGATTTGGAATATATTGATGAGGTTACCCTTCTTCGGGCACTGGAAGGAAGAACTGAATTATGAAATGAAAAAGAGCAGCCGGGCAGGCTGCTCTTTTTCTGTAAGTAACTTTAAAACTTTAAAACAATAAGGAGAGGATTTTCATCCTCAAGAGGGGTAGGATTTGAAAGTATTTAAAAATGTTTAACTACTTTACATGTTTTATTGTAACGAATAATTGTGAACAAATCGTGAAGAAACTGTGGATAAATTGAAAAAAGGCGGTTAAATTATCAGAATATTTAGAAATAAATAATAAGAAAACAAAAAACACTGTATACATAATGAAATTGCTTGACAATATAGGGTCTGTTTTTTATAATAATAACATAAAGAGGAACAAGGAAACGGATACCTAGAAAGAATCGATGGGAGGCGATATTGTTTGGATATTATGTCGAAAGACATAGAAGACATTCTATATACAGAGAGTAATAAATTTCATACAGTGAGCCTTCAGAATATAGAATAAATATGTCCGGTATAGATTTTATACACAGGTCGGAGAGACAGGACAGGTAGAACGTCATACGAAGAATCAGATGTATATAGAAGAGAACGGAAGTAAAAGAAATGAAAGATCAAGAAGTTTGATGTTTGAGTCGCAGAGACTCAGAGTTCGGATTGATTGAGAGATTGAAGGGGATACAGAAGTTGTGTATGGCATGTATGAAATAGGGCGGATCGAAGAGAAGCCTCCGATCAATAACAATTAAATAGTCTAAAAGGTGAGTCGCAGAGACTCACCTTTTTTAGTTAAGCGAATATTATAGTAATAATTTCACACTTCATTTTTGGATTCTTGAAAAAGGCCTATAAATAAGATACAATACTTACCAAAGGAGATGAAGATCATGAAAAAACAGGATTGTATATTTTGCAGGATAATCAGCGGAGAGATTCCGTCAACAACCATTTATGAAAATTCAAAATTTAAGGTAATCATGGATATCGCTCCGGCCAACAAGGGGCATGTACTCATATTGCCGAAAGAACACTATGATAATATTTACGATATAGATACGGCCACAGCCGGAGAACTGTTTGAACTTGCAGCTATGACTGCGAGGGCTTTAAAGTCAGTACTTGACTGCGACGGAATGAATATTTTACAGAACAACGGAACAGTAGCTGGTCAGACCGTCTTTCATTTTCATATGCACATCATCCCAAGATACGAGGGCGATACCGTAAATATCGGATGGAAAGAACTGAGCTATGAAGACGGAGAGATGGAACAGCTCAGGGAAGCCATACGGAAGGAAATGTAAGGGCATGTCAAAGATATCCTGGAAACCGGGCAATATGATATATCCCCTGCCGGCGGTGATGGTAAGCTGCGGTGCGGAGGGAGAATCTGACAACATCATTACTGTGGCATGGACGGGTACGATCTGTACAAATCCGCCGATGACCTATATTTCACTGAGACCCCAGAGACATTCCTATCATATGATCGAAAAGAGCGGTGAGTTTGTCATCAACCTGACCACGGCAGAACTTGCCAAAGCGACAGACTTCTGCGGCGTGCGCTCCGGAAGGGACCTGGATAAGTTTAAAGAGACGGGACTCACGGGGGAACACGGTACACTATCCCATGCGCCGTATATCAAGGAGAGTCCTGTGAATATTGAATGCCGGGTAGAAAAGATCACTCCTCTGGGCTCTCATCATATGTTTACGGCCAGAGTTGTAAACATTCTCGCAGATGATACTTATATGGAAGAAAACGGACGGTTTGCCCTCGAAAAGACCAATCCCCTAATCTATTCACACGGAGGATATTTTGAGACGGGCAGACAGATCGGAAGTTTTGGATACTCCGTAAAGAAGAAAAAAAGGAAGAAAAGAAATGACAAGCCAAAAAGGAAATAACTATATTTTAATTGGAATGCCCGGGGCCGGCAAGAGTACCATCGGAGTTCTGCTCGCCAAGGCATTGGGAGCCGAGTTTATTGATACGGATCTGGTGATCCAGCAGAAGACCGGAAAGCTTTTGAGAGATATCATAAGCCAGGAAGGAAACGAAGCATTTAAAAAGATTGAGGAGGAGGTCAACGCATCTGTCGAAGCCGAAAACTCTGTGATCGCACCGGGGGGAAGCGCCATTTACAGCCCGAAAGCGATGGAACATTTTAGAAATATTGGTACAGTCATCTATCTGAAGCTTGATTATGAAACGGTTGCCGAACGCCTTGGCGACCTTGCGGCAAGGGGTGTGGTGCTGGATAACGGGCAGACACTCAGTGACTTATACCGGGAAAGAATACCTCTCTATGAAAAATATGCAGACATCACGGTAGATGCCGATGATTTAAAGATCGGGGAAGCCTTAGAAAAAGTGTTGGAAAACTTAATGTAGTGTGATATACTGATAAATATGCGAGTAAGCGGCATGGAACTTTTGGGCTTATGCAGGCTATGACTGCCTGTCCAGGGGTTGTGTTTAAAAAAAGATACGCTTATTTTTCAGAAGAATGGATAGATTATTGATAGAGAATGAATGATTCGATTGATTGAATAGAGTTTTATATAGAGGTGTATGATGGAACAATATATCATTAAAGGCGGAAACCCACTGGTAGGGGAAGTTGTCATCGGAGGCGCAAAGAATGCTGCACTGCCCATTTTAGCAGCAGCAGTTATGACAGACGGAACGTGTACTATTGAGAATATGCCCGATGTCAGGGATACAAATGTTTTGCTCCAGGCCATGGAAGGCATTGGAGCCACAGTGAATAGATTAGGAAAACATGAAGTAGTTATCAGCGGAAGCGGGATGAATGCGGACTGCGATGTGGATAACGAGTATATCCGGAAGATCAGGGCTTCTTATTATCTGATCGGGGCTCTTCTTGGGAAGTATAAAAGGGCCAGAGTAGCCCTGCCGGGCGGATGTGAGATCGGAAGCCGTCCGATCGACCAGCATATCAAAGGATTTAAGGCGCTGGGAGCCAGGATTGAGATAGAAAACGGCATGATCACAGCGACTGCCGATGAGCTGATCGGCTGCCACATTTATATGGATGTGGTATCTGTGGGTGCGACGATTAACGTCATGATGGCAGCGGCTTTGGCAAAGGGAAATACAACCATTGAAAATGTGGCAAAAGAGCCGCATGTAGTTGACGTAGCCAATTTTCTGAACAGCATGGGAGCCAGCATACGCGGAGCCGGCACTGATGTGATTAAGATCAAAGGCGTAGAAAAGCTTGGAAATTGTGAATACTCCATTATTCCGGACCAGATTGAGGCGGGGACATTCATGACTGCGGCTGTAGCTACGAAAGGTGATATTACGATTAAAAATGTTATTCCAAAGCATCTGGAAGCCATCAGCGCGAAGCTGGAGGAGATCGGTGCGCAGGTAGACGAGTTTGACGACGCGGTCAGAGTTGTAGCAACAAAAAGGCTCGATTCCACCCAGATCAAAACTCTCCCGTATCCGGGATTTCCGACGGATATGCAGCCTCAGATGGCAGTGTCACTGGCTCTGTCCAACGGAACAAGCATCGTTTCAGAGAGCATTTTTGAAAACCGTTTCCGGTATGTGGATGAACTGACAAAGATGGGTGCCCGTATTCAGGTAGACGGCAGAACAGCCATCATTACCGGAGTCAAATTGTTTACCGGGGCAGATGTCTCAGCACCTGACCTTCGTGCAGGGGCGGCGCTGGTCATTGCAGGCCTTGCGGCCGACGGTTATACTACAGTCAGCGATATCGGATATATCTACCGGGGCTATGAAGGCTTTGAAAAGAAAATTCAGAATCTTGGCGGAGATATTCAGCTGGTGAACAGTGAGAAAGAAATCGCGAGATTTAAGCTGCGTATTGTATAGATATTAAGGGGGAATTGCCGGTGCGACAATACCTGAAGAATGAAGTTTTTAAAATATCCAAGTGGATAGAGTTTTATTTATCTGCGCTGATTGCCATAGCCGTTATCGGCGGCGGGATCTGGATGATCAAAGATCTGATCGCTATTTTATCATCTAATCCGGATTCCGATGCTGTCTATCAGTTTGTACTCAATGCATTTAATCTTGTGATCTGCGTGGAGTTCATTAAGATGCTTTGCAGGCATACTGCGTCGACACTGGTAGAAGTACTGATGTTTGCGATTGCAAGACAGATGATCGCGCAGCATACCAGTCCGGTAGAAAATCTGCTCTGTATTTTTTCAATCGCGGTCCTCTTCATTATAAGAAAGTATTTTCTGGACCGTTTTGAGGACATTGACAAGACAGTATTTCTGCCGAACCAGAAGATTGCCAAAGTAAATGAGCTGGTCCATGTGAACATTCCGGAGGAATACAAAGGAGAGTCCATAGGAGAAGCAGTACTTAAGGGCATTGATTTGGAAAATGAAGAAGTAAAGTGCGGGCATTGTTATTATTTTCCGGGCGGGGCAGTCCGCGTATCTAAAGTTGCCGCAGGGCAGGTGAAGGAAGTGGAAGTCATCCGCAGCAGGAATGTAAATATCATGCCGAATTTATGATTTTAGATTGAAGCAGGTCCGATCAGTTCGGGCCTTTTTCGATATATATAGTTGCTGTACAGCAGAGCGAAAGGAGCACATAATGGAAAAAATATTATTTACATCAGAATCCGTAACTGAAGGACATCCGGACAAAGTCTGTGACCAGATTTCAGATGCTATTTTAGATGAACTGTTAAAACAAGACCCGATGAGCAGGGTAGCATGTGAGACTTGTACCACAACAGGACTCGTTATGGTCATGGGCGAGATCACAACCAATGCCTATGTGGATATCCAGAAAATCGTAAGGCAGACTTTGACGGATATCGGATATACGAGAGCCAAATATGGATTTGACGCGAGCACCTGCGGTGTCATTACGGCCATTGATGAGCAGTCCAAAGATATTGCCCTTGGTGTGGACAAGGCCCTGGAGGCAAAGGAATCTGATATGTCTGATGAGGAACTGGATGCGATTGGCGCAGGTGACCAGGGCATGATGTTTGGCTATGCCACAAATGAGACGGATGAGTATATGCCGTATCCGATTTCTCTTGCTCATAAGCTGTCCAAGAGACTTACGCAGGTGCGTAAGGATGGGGTTCTTCCTTATCTGAGACCGGACGGCAAGACGCAGGTCAGCGTGGAATATGATGAAAACGGCAAGCCTTTCCGTCTGGAAGCTGTAGTTCTGTCTGCACAGCACGATCCGGAAGTGGATCAGGAGCAGATTCACGAAGATGTGAAGAGAGAGATCTTTGATAAGGTTCTGCCGAAAGAAATGGTGGATGATCAAACAAAATTTTTCATCAATCCCACAGGACGTTTTGTCATCGGGGGACCGCAGGGTGATGCGGGACTCACGGGAAGAAAAATTATTGTGGATACCTACGGCGGATATGCACGGCACGGCGGCGGAGCTTTTTCAGGCAAGGACTGTACCAAGGTAGACCGTTCGGCTGCATACGCTGCGCGTTATGTGGCAAAGAATATCGTAGCTTCCGGACTGGCTGATAAATGTGAGATTCAGCTGTCCTACGCGATTGGTGTTGCACATCCGACATCCATCAATGTGGATACGTTCGGCACCGGGAAAATATCCAGCGAAGACCTTGTGGAACTGATCAGGAAAAACTTTGATTTAAGACCGGCAGGCATCATCAGGATGCTGGATCTGAGAAGACCGATCTACCGTCAGACATCAAATTATGGTCATTTCGGAAGAAATGATCTGGATCTGCCGTGGGAACGCCTGGACAAAGCCGATATGCTGAGAGAACAGGCCAGATAAGAGGATACAATAATGTCATACGACCTTGTGTTTAAAAACGGAACCATCGTAGATGTAAAGGCAAAGACAAGTTACAGGGCAGATCTGGCTGTGTCAGGGGGAGTGATCGCGGAGATCGGCGGACTTGACGGAGAAAGAGAAGTGGACTGCAGCGGAAAGGTGCTCTGTCCGGGATTCATCGATGCCCATGTCCATATTGAGTCCAGCATGGCATCACCGGCCGCGTTTGCAGAGGCAGTGCTGCCCCACGGGACTACGACAGTAATCGCTGATCCCCATGAGATGGTCAATGTCAGGGGAAATGAAGCTATGAAATATCTTCTGGATGTATCAGAGGATCTGCCGGTTTCCGTCTATGTGATGCTGCCGTCTTCCATTCCTTCCACACCATTTGAAACTAATGGGGCGGATTTCACGTCTAAAGATATGGAGGCGTGGATCGAACATCCAAGAGTGCTCGGCCTAGGTGAGGTTATGTGTTATCCGGATGTTCTTGCAGGGAGAAAGGAGATTATGGATAAGATCGCTCTCTGCAGGGGAAAAGTGATCGACGGTCATGCTCCCGGACTCTCGGGAACCGACTTGCATCGATATATACAGGCAGGGGTCATGACGGACCATGAGTGTACCTCCTTTGAAGAGGCAGAAGAAAAGCGGAGAGCCGGAATGAAAATTCTCATCCGGGAAGGAAGTGCGGCAAGAAATGTGGAGGCAATCGTTTCAGGAATCGTGAAGAAAGGCCTGGACACGGAAGGATTTCTTTTCTGTACAGATGATAAACATCTGGATACGATCGAGCACGAAGGTCATATCAGCTATAATATAAAGAAAAGCATCCGGCTGGGACTTAAGCCGGAGGAAGCAGTGGCCATGGGCACTTGGAATACGGCGCAGACATATGGTCTTGCCGGCGTCGGATGCCTGGAAAAGGGATTTGATGCAGATATCGCAGTCTTAGATTCTTTGGAGAATATGAAAGTGCTCGAAGTGTACAAAAAGGGTATCCCGTCCGGGCGTCTGCTGAAAGACAGGGCGGAACATGAATCGGATTACAGGGGAATGATGCACACAGTGAATCTGAAACCGTTCACTGAGGAACAGCTGAAACTGCACACAAAAGGAAAAGTGCCGGTAATCGGACTGGTGCCCGGACAGATTACGACAAGGTACCTAAAAGAAGAGGTGGCTGCTGAGAACGGTCTTTTTTGTCCCGATTCCACATATTCAAAGCTGTGTGTGTTTGAGCGGCACAGAGGTACAGGGAATATTAAGGCAGCTCCGCTGAAGGGATATGGGATCACTAATGGAGCAGTTGCCACATCGGTTGCCCATGACTCACACAATATTATTGCAGCAGGAGATAATGACAGAGACATTATGAAAGCTGTGGAGATGATACAAGAGATGCAGGGAGGCTATGCTCTGGTGCAGGACGGAAAAGATGTGGGGAGACTTCCCCTTCCGATTGCCGGACTCATGAGTACGCAGCCTGCAAAGGAGATACAGAGGCGTTTGGATGCCATGGTACAGAGAGCCAGGGAAATGGGAGTATCAGAGGACTGTGATCCTTTCACAACATTGTCATTTATGGCGCTCCCGGTGATACCGGAACTGCGCCTGACAGATAAAGGATTAGTGGATGTAAAAAACTTTCAGATGATAAAGGAAAAAGGTGAGTAGAATGAGCAGAAGAAGGAAAACAAGAAGGAAATGGAACAAAGCCGGTATTGCCGGATGGATTCTTTTACTGGCTGTAGTCATAGCCGGGGGTATCTGGTTTGTCCGTTCCGGAAAGACAAAATACACAAGTGTAAATGACGGGATCGGAGAGATGACTGCAAAGGCCAACGAAGGCGTCATGGACAAAGGAACAGGGGATGAATTAAAGGATTCACTTTATGTGCCGAGAAAAATTGATAAGACGAAGAAGCTGATCGCATTTTCTTTTGATGACGGTCCGGCCAGAGAGAATACGGACAGAATCGTCAAGGCTTTAGATAAAAATGACGCGAGAGCAACATTTTTTATGCTGGGACAGAATGCCAACCTGTATCCGGAATTGGTAAAGGAAGTCATGGATTCAGGAAATGAAGTGGCAGGACATTCATGGAATCATCCTCAGCTCACAAAAATCGGGGCTTCCGGAGTCCAGCTGCAGATGCAGAAGATGAACGCTGCCATCTCCAAGGTGACAGGAGCAGATGTGGGACAGCTTAGACCTCCTTACGGTGCCATCAATGACACAGTAAAAGCCAATGTTGATGCGCCTCTGATTTTATGGAGCATCGATACACTGGATTGGAAGACACTGAATACAAATGCCACGGTCAATACGATTTTAAAGCAGGCAAAGGACGGAGACATCGTATTGATGCATGATATCCATAAACCTTCGGTGGCAGCAGTGGAAAAGGTTCTTCCTCAGCTGAAAGCAAAAGGATTTGAAGTGTGCACGGTATCTGAACTGCTGGAAGCCAAGGGTATAAAGGTAGGCAAGGGCGATGTGGTCATAAGTGCAAACCAGATCAACAGGTATAAAAAATAGGTTACATAGGATCAGTGATTCACTCACCCGGGTGAGTGATTGACTGCAGAACTATTGCTTGAGCAGCAGAAAATTTTTATAATAGACCTATCACAAAAGACAGGTGTAGGTTGTAAGATTAAGGCAGGACCTTCTTTATGGTTTTGCCTTTTTCATTGATCCGAAATAATAAAAGGAGGCAAATGTATGAAAAAAGCAGTAATTTCAGTGGGCCACAGTATTTTGAAAAACGGTATGTGCACTTCAGCCAGCGGTGTTGTGAATGAATACCAGTATAACAAGGCGCTTGCCCCTCTTTTAAAGGTGTGCCTGGAGAAGAACGGGTGGAAAGCAGATGTTGTTGTATGTCCCGAAAAGAAATTTGCATCTAAGGAAGAGGAAAAATCATATAAACTACCTCTCATCAATCAGGGCGGCTATGATCTGGCTTTGGAACTGCATTTAAATGCCAGCGACGGAACAGGACATGGCGCGGAAGTGTACTACAAGACGGAGACAGGAAAAGCGTATGCACAGAGAGTTCAGAAAAAGCTGGCCGGTGTATTCAGGGACAGGGGAGCGAAAAAAGAGGATCATCTGTATTTTCTGAATGGAACAAAACCGGCGGCTATTCTTGTGGAAAGTTTTTTCTGCGATAATAAGGGTGACTGTGTATTGGGAAAAGATATGAAAAAGGTAGCGAAATTGATAGCAGACGGAATTGCAGGAAAATAGTCTGTGAGGCAGTTCTCTTTTTCGTGCACAGATTAAGAGGAATATTTTTTCATATGGCTGTATTCTTTTGTTGTAGGAGGGAGTTTAGAGATGGAATGGATGAAGCGGCTGAATCAGGCCGTATCGTATATTGAGGAACATCTGACAGAGGAAATCGATTATGGGGAACTTGCAAAGATTGCATGCTGTTCCACTTATCATTTCCAGAGAATGTTTTCTTATATTGCAGATGTGACGCTGTCGGAATATATCCGCCGCAGACGAATGTCTATGGCAGCGGCTGAGCTGAGCACCGGAAAGGAAAAGATCGTGGATATAGCACTTAAATATGGCTATGATTCACCGACCGCATTTAACCGCGCATTTCAAAGTGTTCATCACACAGCGCCTTCGGCGGCGAGAAAAAACGGTATCATATTGAAATCCTATCCTCCCATCAGTTTTCAGATCACAATAAAAGGAGATGCAGAGATGAATTACAGAATTGAGACAAAAGAGAGCTTCCGTATTATAGGGCCGTCTGCGCCGATGCACAAAGATGTGGAAAAAAACTTTCAGATGGTACCCGGACTGTGGACAAAAGCTGCCGCAGACGGATCTGTCCAGAAACTGGTTTCTAAGATTGGAAAAGAACCTCAGGGCATTTTGGGAGTCAGTGCATGTGACGATAAGTCAGAGCAGTGGAAATATCTCATCGCAGTTTCAAGCGATGATCCCGCAGAAGAAGGCTGGGATGAATATATGGTTCCGGCTGCCACCTGGGCAATCTTTGAAGGAGAAGGTACCATGCCGGAATCGATTCAGCAGCTGGA
Organism: Anaerostipes caccae L1-92; assembly: GCF_014467075.1. NCBI lineage: Bacteria > Bacillati > Bacillota > Clostridia > Lachnospirales > Lachnospiraceae > Anaerostipes > Anaerostipes caccae. The sequence continues at coordinate 3,303,384 of NZ_AP023027.1, read as the reverse complement.
AAAGAGGATCGGGACGGAATGGCTGCCGAACTCAGGATATGAGTTTGGGGAAGCGCCGGACATTGAGGTATACTTGAATGCGGACCCTGAAAATGCAAAATATGAAGTTTGGGTTCCGGTAAAGAAGAAAAGTGAATAAACGGTAAATCAAAGATCCGGCAGCTGTAATAACTGCCGGATCTGCATTTTTACAGATCATCCACTAAGGCACTGCTTTTTGCATACGCAGTGCTTTTTGCCTCGAAAAAATCTGTTTTAATCATGTTGGCATTAGAGAACTGGCTGACCCAGGACATGGATTCCGGTTCAGTTTCACTGCCTGGATAGATGGGTTCAAAACCGAGATTTTGGCACCTCAGATTTCCAAGATAACGGATATATTCCTCCACCATTTCTTTTTTGAGACCCTGGATCTCATCGCCGATCACATAATGACCCCAGCGGATTTCCTGCTCACACCCCTTTTTAATCATCCGGCGGTAGTCATTGATACAGTCAGGATGGAACAGGGAGGGTTCTTCCTTCTTTAATTCCAGCAGAATATTTTTGAACAGCCACAAATGTGTATTTTCATCCCTGTTGATATACCGGATTTCCTGTACAGAACCAGGCATACGGTGATTTCTTCCAAGATTATAAAAAAACATAAAACCGCTGTAAAAGTAAATGCCTTCTAAGATGTAGTTGGCAACGAGTGTTTTTACGAATGTTTCTGTATTTTTATTAGTCTGAAAATCATTATAAAGGTCTCCGATGAATTGATTTCTCTCCAGCAGATGAGGGTCATTCTTCCACTGATACAGGATATCGTTTCTTTCCTGGGGCTCACAGATCGTATCCAGCATATAGCTGTAACTCTGACTGTGAACTGCCTCCTGGAATGCCTGGATCGACAGGCACAGATTGACTTCATTGGCTGTGATATATTCACTGATATTTGGAAGGTTTGCCGTCTGAATGCTGTCCAGGAAAATAAGAAAAGAAAGGATCTTATCATATGCCCGGCGTTCAGGCTCGGAAAGCTGCTTATAATCTTTGATGTCCGTCCCCAGATTGATCTCTTCAGGTATCCAGAAATTATTCATAGCCTGGCGGTACCAGCCGCTGACCCAGGGGTATTTCATATTGTTAAAATCATTCAGGTTCGTTGTATTTCCGTTGATCATCCTGCGCTTTCGGACATCCGTGTCACCGTAAGGATTAAATAAAGGTTTTTTTGTAAGTTCTGTCATCGTTTCTCTCTCTTTCTGTATTATGAAGAACAAACTTCGCAGTCTTCAACTTCAAGACTTTTGGACCGCGTGTAATAAATTGTTTTGACTCCCTGTTCCCATGCCAGAATATAGAGGTCCAGGACTTTTCGGAACGTGTATTCATTGGTGATATACAGATTCATGCTCTGTGCCTGGTCGATGTGTCTCTGACGGACACCGCATGCTTTCACAGACCAGGTCTGGTCAATATAGTGGGCATTTTTATAGTACCAGAATGTCTCCATGGACAGTTCAGGGGCAACTCTTGGGATCAGGCCGTATTTTTTTTCTTCAAGAAAGTAGCGGTTCATGACAGGGTCCAGACCTGCCGTGGTGCCGGCGATGATGCTTGTACTGCTTGTAGGTGCCGCGGCAAGCAGATAGCCGTTGCGCAGGCCGTGTTTTTTGATCCGGTCTTCAAGTGCTTTCCAGCGTCCTTTCGTGAGATCCCGCTTTCTGAAATAATCCCCGGTCTGCCAGTCACTGCCTGGGAAATACGGATAAGATCCTTTTTCTTCGGAAATTTTTGAGCTGGCTGCCAGTGCGGCATAATGGATATCGGAAAATACTTTTTCAGCAAATTTTAAATGTTCTTCGCTCTCCCATTGTATTTTATGCTTTGCCAGCATGTGGTGATATCCGCTGACCCCGAGTCCCACGGGGCGGTATCTTTTGCTGTTGATCTCGGCATAAGGTACGGGAAAAAAGTTCAGGTCGATCACATTGTCCAGGGCTCTTACCGCACTCTCTGTGACGTAGGACAGCTGTTCATAATCAGTGACACACAGATTCCCGAGGGAGAGGCTTGCAAGATTGCAGACGACAAAGTCTCCCGGTTTTGTGACAGTGACAACGACTTCTTCACCGCCGATCATTTCAATTTTCTGTTCTATCTGCCCTGAGGCACTCATATTCTGGGCGATCTCGGTACAGAGGTTGCTGCAGTAGATGATTCCTTTATGCCGGTTGGGATTTGCGCGGTTGACATGATCCCGGTTGAACGTAAAAGGCGTTCCAGTCTCTGCTGCACTTTTGATGATCATCCGTACAATATCTTTGATAGGGATCACACGCTTACTGATTCTTTCATCAAGGACACAGTCCAGATATTTTTCGGTCCACTCTGTTCCATAGCAGTCCTCCAGTGCATAGCCTTTGACTGTGAGTATCTCATGGGGGCACATCAGGTACCAGCTGCCTTCAATATTGTCTCTTGCCTGTTCCCAGAAATAGTCGGGATAGCAGACGGCAGGGAACACATCGTGGGCTTTCATCCGCTCATCTCCGTTGTTTGTCCGGAGACTAAGAAATTCGGGAAGGTCTCTGTGCCAGACGTCCAGGTAAACAGCCACGGCACCCTGCCGCATTCCAAGCTGGTCTACGGCCACAGCCGTATCATTTGCGAGCCGTATCCAGCGGATTACACCTCCTGCGGCTCCCTCAAATCCACGGATTGAACTTCCGCTGGCCCTGACTTTTCCAAAGTAAAGGCCCATGCCTCCTCCGAATTTGCTGACCTTGGCAAAGCTGTCGATACTCCGGTAGATTCCGTCCAGGCTGTCCGGAACCGTGTCGATGAAACAGGAAGAGAGCTGATGATAAGGTTTCCTGGCATTAGAAAGAGTCGGAGTGGCCATAGTGACCTGGAGGAGGCTTAACATATCATAAAATCGTTTGACCCATTGATTTCTGTCTTCTGTTTCCTTCATTGCCAGATGCATGGCGATGCCCATGAACATCTCCTGGGGAGTCTCCAGAGGATTCCCCTGCCGGTCCCGGATTACATACCGGCTGAGCAGAAGCTCCAGACCGGAATAATGAAACAGGCTGTTTCGTTCCGGCCGGATCCAGGATGAGAATAAATGAATCTCATCTTCAGCGTAATTTTTCAGGATATAATCTCCATATAAATTCTGCTGACTCAAAACGACAATTTTTTCATAGAAATTCCGGATCTGATATTCTTCTAAGTTGTTTTTAACCACAGATTCGAACTCCAGGATTTTGAGTCTTGCGGCAATATTCTCCCATTTGGGAGCCTCCTGGGAAGTGAGTTCGGCGGCTGCTTTAACAAGCAGAAGGAGTTTTTCATGATCCTCCATACCTTCCTTTAGAAAACTCTGAAACTTCTCATTCAGGATGTTTAAGCTATACTCCTCCTGTGGAAATTCATTCTGTATGGATTTGAGCAGGTCTCCGATCGGAAATTCCTCTGTCCGGAATGACTCAAGTATTGCCTGCCGTACGACGACAGCGTATTCGGAACCCTGTGCTGTTGTTATGTTTTTCATATAAATGTTCACCTTTCAACTATATGTAGGATGCTAAAAATTATATTAGCACAATATATTGATCTTGACAACGTATATCAAGAATAAAACTGATCCAAAAAGACACGGAAATTTATTCCTCCTGGGAAATTTCACAGGAATTGTGCAGCTTCATTGTTTGATAGCCCCTCTCCCTAAAGCCTTTGTATATATTGATTACATTTTCAAGGTCTGTTAGGATGAATTTGTTGAAAATAACAACACAGTAAAGACCATAAAATTCCGTCTGATGTGTTGTGCTCAATACCCAGGCGCCGGGCTTTGAGTCCAGTTGACAAAGAAAGGATGAAAAATTATGATGCAGAAAATTCAAAAATTCGGCGGGGCGATGTTTACACCGGTTCTCTTGTTCGCTTTCGCGGGAATTGTCATAGGGATCGGAACCCTGTTTACCACAGAGACTATTATGGGCAGTCTTGCCGCTCCGTCCAGCATGTGGTACAAATGCTGGAATGTGCTCTTACAGGGCGGCTGGACCGTATTTAACCAGCTCCCTCTCCTGTTTGTTGTCGGACTTCCGATTGGCATGGCGAAAAAACAGAATGCCCGGTGCTGTATGGAAGCTTTGGTTCTATATCTCACATTCCATTATTTCCTCAGCACGATCCTTTCCCAGTGGGGAGGAGTCTTCGGAGTTGACTTTGCACAGGAAGTCGGCGGTACAAGCGGTCTCACGATGATCGCAAATATAAAAACCCTGGATATGGGCATGATGGGAGCACTCGCTATTGCGGGAATCGTCATTTACTTACATAACCGTTTCTTTGACACGGAACTTCCGGAATGGCTGGGCACGTTCAGCGGCTCTACTTTCGTATTCATGGTCGGATTTTTTGTGATGATTCCTGTGGCAGTCCTCGCAGCATTATTATGGCCGAAAATCCAGCTTGGTATGTTTGCATTCCAGGGATTTGTCAAAGGAGCGGGAGCTCTCGGAATATGGGTCTTCGTCTTTTTAGAGAGAGCCCTGATTCCTTTTGGCCTGCACCATATCTTATATTCACCTTTTTATTACGACAATGTGGTGGTGCCAGGCGGACTTTATGCCTACTGGGCAACCAAGCTTCCTGAGATCGCAGCATCCAGTGCGTCTTTAAAATCGCTGGTTCCTATGGCAGGATTCACATCTACAGGGTTTTCCAAGATCTTCGGATGTCCGGGAATCGCACTTGCTTTCTACTCAACTGCGAAGAAAGAGAAGAAAAAGAAGATCTTAGGTCTGCTGATTCCGATTACTCTGACCGCGATATTCTGCGGTGTGACAGAGCCGATCGAGTTCACCTTCCTGTTTGTGGCGCCTGTACTCTTTGTAGTACACGCACTGCTGGCGGCAACCTTATCGACTACGATGTATCTGGCAGGAATCGTAGGAATTCACTCCGGAGGAGCGATCGAAATGGCTTCTTTAAACTGGATACCGCTGATGGGAAATCACTGGAAACAGTATCTGCTCCTGTTAGTCATCGGTCTTGCATTTACCGGAATTTATTTTGTGGTATTTAAATTCCTGATCCAGAAATTTGACTTTAAGACACCGGGACGGGAAGATGATGAAGAGATTAAATTTGGTTCCAAGGAAGAATTCAGAGAGAAGAAAGGTTCTAAGCAGGACCAGAAAATCGAGTTTGCGCAGCTGATTCTCGAAGGACTGGGAGGAAAGGACAACATTGAAGATGTGACCAACTGTGCCACCAGGCTCAGGGTCAACGTAAAGGATGAGACTCTTTGTAAAGATGACCCGTATTTTAAATCCATAGGAGCCCATGGCTGCTCTGTGAATGGAAAATCATTTCAGGTTATTATCGGCCTGAAAGTAGCAGGCGTCCGGGATGATTTTGAAAGTTTACTGTAATATATTGAGTTAAGAAAGCAGGGATGAAGATGATGAATGTAAAAAGCAGCAGATTAGACAGGTATTACAATATCGCCAAGGTCCTCCTTTGCCTGACGCCGTTTGTGTGTCTTGCATACCTTTCCATGGGGGCGGCCAGAGTGGGAGGCTCAGTCTCAGCCGCGATCGGGGAAGACCCGAAGCTTGCGGTGATGTTCTTGGTGTCTATGATCAATCCGTTTATCGCATACCTCATGACGTTTATGCAGAAGAAATTGCACATGGATGCTGCCTATGCAGCTGTCAATCTCACCCTGCTCATTGCAGCTGAAATCATGCTTCAGAATGTATGGTATATCCTGCTCCTTGGATTTATATTGTATAAGACTTTACGGGAGTATGGACTGACCATCAGGGAAAGTTTTAGGAAGGAATGGAGAGAAAACTTTCTGAGTATCATCTCGGGGAGCCTTGTAGTTATAGGACTTTGCTCTGTTTGTCTCTTCGCCACCATAAGAATTGCCCTGCACTGAACAGGAAAAGCCGCAGAACTTCTCTGATCTGCGGCTTTCCTTTATTATGATGAAATATCTGTTTACATATCTCCAATAGAGAAATTCACCAGACGAAAGTAGTCTTTTACATTCGGAATCTTCAGGCCAAGATGTAAACGTCCCCCATTCTCTCGGTGCTCTTGAAACAAATTCTTTTGAACACTGTAGCTGTTTCTGATATCCACAGACTTCCCGCCTTCAGACAAAAGATTCACAGGGCCGCTGCACCGGTCTGCAAGGCATAAAAATTCTTCCAGATTGAAAATATAAAGTTTTATCATTGTATCTGTCCTCCTTCCATAAGATCAAAGTTTTTAGGAGAGACAGAATCAGGGCCCTGTTTCTGTTCTGCTTATCTGTTAATATAATAATAACGAAAAAATACAGATAAAAATATAAGATTACCGCTGTTTTATATCAGGATTCTGCCATTTGCAGCGGTATTCCCTGGGCGTGCACCCCATGACTTCCCGAAAAGTTTTTCCAAAGTAGCTGCTGCTTCCGAGGCCGCAGGACTGGCCGATATAAGAAACAGACAGACTGGGATCAGAGAGCATGATACAGGCTTGCCGGATTCGGAAGTTTTTTACGTATTCTGAAGGAGTTATGCCAAGGCTCTGCCGAAATATACGGAAACATTCCCGCTCACTGATATAGGCGGCAAGTGCGATCCGGGGCACAGTAAGCTTCTCAGAATAATGATCCTGAATATATTCCATCATTGACTTTATCTTTTGGTCCGAACCGCTTTGCGGTTTCTTTTGGCCTAAAAGAGGCCGGGATAAAGAGAGCATAAGACACCAGAGTTTAGAGAGAGCCGACCGGAGCAGTATTTCATATCCAAATTCGTGGGGAGATAAGAAAAAGGAATCCCGGAGCAGCTTAAGAAGCCTCTTTTCTTTTGGAGTCCGGGGATAAAAGCTGAGTATTTCCGCCTGCGGGGAACCGGTGAACGGAAGAATATACTTTTGATCCAGCAGGCTGCCGTGTTGTCCGCTGATCAGTGAGGAATCAAAGATATGATCCAGCTGGATCGTATCTTTTTTTGGATCCAAAGACTTTGTGGAATGCAGAATATTGGAGTTGACCATGCCGCCGGAACCTTCCGGGAAGACTATTTTTCCCCCTGGAGTGTCATACTCCAGAGTTCCTTTTTCAATGTAAAATAATTCGATCTCTTTATGCCAATGCCACGGTATCTGTCCGCCGATGCACCGGTCAAACTCTACATAGGAACAGGTATATGGAAAATCCGGACCAAAATCGGGGAACAGTTCTTCTTTGGAATTGTTTTTATACTGGATTCCATGCACATGATTCATAGGTTCACCGCCTTTCTCTATTACTATATTAATACAGCTTTCTAAAGAACGCAAATCTCTGAAAAACAAGGAAATATCCCGTTTTCAGAGGCTGTGAAAATTCACAGCTTTTGTTCTGTGTCACGGAACCAATGACCACTCCCTAAACCCTGAAAATCTATTGTCACCGGATGCTTTTGGGGTGTACTATTTGGTCAGCGAAGAAAACAACAAAGCAAATAGCTAGGAGGATGTTGATTATGGCAAAGAAAAAATATGCAGTTACAGTGGCAGGCGGGGGCAGCACATTTACACCGGGAATCGCGCTGATGCTCTTAGAGCACATGGACCGCTTCCCGATCAGAAAGATTATGTTTTACGACAATGACGCCGAGAGACAGGAAGTAGTGGCAAAGGCATGTGAGATTTATCTGAAAGAGCACGCGCCGGAAATCGAATTCGGATATACGACAGATCCGGAAACTGCGTTTACAGATATTGATTTTGTCCTGGCACATATCCGTGTAGGAAAATATGCGATGAGAGAATTAGATGAGAAGATTCCGTTAAAATATGGAGTGCTCGGACAGGAAACATGCGGACCGGGAGGAATTGCCTACGGAATGCGTTCCATCGGCGGCGTTATCGAAATTTTAGATTACATGGAACAGTATTCTCCGAATGCCTGGATGCTGAACTACTCCAATCCGGCTGCCATCGTTGCGGAGGCGACCAGAAGGCTGCGTCCCGACTCAAAGATCCTGAACATCTGCGACATGCCGATCGACCTCGAAGAGAAAATGGCAGATATGTGCGGGCTGTCTTCCAGAAAAGAAATGCAGGTCGGATATTATGGGCTGAATCATTTCGGATGGTGGCATAAAATTTATGACAATAACGGAAATGATTTGATGCCGCAGATTAAAGAGCATATGAAAGCAAACGGTTTTGCAGATGCACTGTCCGATACAAACCAGCATGTGGATGAAAGCTGGGTACATACTTTCCAAAAGGCAAGAGATGTCTACGCAGTCGATCCGGAAACGATCCCGAATACCTACTTAAAATATTATCTTTTCCCTGATTATGTAGTAGAGACATCTGATCCGGATTACACAAGGGCCAATGAAGTCATGGACGGACGGGAGAAATTTGTGTTTGGAGAATGCAGGCGGATTGTAGAAAACGGCACAAGCAAAGGATGTGCGTTTGAGGCGGATGCGCATGCAACTTATATCGTTGACCTTGCCTGTGCCATCGCTGAGAATACACAGGAAAGATTCCTTCTGATCGTTCCGAATGAAGGGGCAGTGGAAAACTTTGACCGCACAGCCATGGTTGAGATTCCGTGTATCGTGGGCTGCAACGGTTATGAAAAGATCTGCCAGGGAGCGATTCCTCAGTTCCAGAAAGGATTGATGGAACAGCAGGTGAGTGTAGAAAAACTGACAGTGGAAGCGTGGATCGAGGGAAGCTATCAGAAATTGTGGCAGGCGCTTACTCTTTCAAAGACAGTTCCGAGTGCAAGAGTTGCAAAACTGATCTTGGATGATCTGATTGAAGCAAACAAAGACTTCTGGCCGGAACTGAGATAAGTCAAATGGGAGGTATGGGATGTTCGGATTTTTAAAGGGAAAAAGTAAAAAAGAGAAGGTATTTTATTCCATGGTAACCGGAAAGAGTATTGACCTTTCTGAGGTAGACGATGAAATGTTTGCAGGAAGGGTTCTGGGTGACGGAATCGCTGTCTGGCCGGAGGAGGATGTGTTTTCAGCTCCCTGCACCGGTACAGTGACTACGGTGACGGATACAAAGCATGCTATCGGACTTGAGAACGGTGACGGTGTTCAGGTGCTCATTCATATCGGTCTGGACACGGTAAAACTTGATGGAAAGGGCTTTGAAACTTATGTGGAGCCGGGGCAGAAGGTAAAAGCCGGTGATCCCCTTGTAAAGGTGGACCGTCAGATGCTCAGGGAAGAAAAAATTCCGGATGTCTCCATGCTGGTTTTCATAGAACCAAACGGACATAAGCTGACTAAATTTTATACAGGACAGACAGTGAAAGCGGGAACAAGTCCTCTGGTGGAATACGAGTAGGAAATTTCTCCATTATCGAAAGGCAGGTATCATGAGGATATCTGCCTTTCTGCATCAATGGACAAAATGTGGAAAATAGAGTAAAATTGGGGTAAGATTCAGGAACCAAAAGGCGGCGGACACATTTATGAGGTAGATGTCTTTATGAAATTAGATGAACTGGTGAACAAGCATTACGGACAGCTTAACGAGAATGATTTATACATATGGAATTACATATCTTCGCACAGGAAAGAGTGTGAAAAGCTTGCCATAGACCGGCTGGCATTTAAGTGCAGTGTGTCGAGGACAACCGTTCTGCGGTTTGCCCAGAAGCTGTCCTTAAAAGGTTATGGTGAACTAAAGGTCTTTTTAAAGCTTGATAATCAGGAGGCAAAGGAAAACATCGGGCATGTGGACATGGTCTGTGAGTCATACCGCCGGGTGATCGGCAGCATGAAAGAAAAGGACTGTACAGATATCTTTAGGAAGTTTGATCAGGCAAAGAATATCTACGTGTATGGGATCGGCATGATCCAGTCTTCCATTAAAAAAGAGTTAAAGCGGACCTTCATGATGAGCGGGAGGCTGATCTATGATCTGAGCGGATATGAGGAAGCGGAAAGGCTTCTCAGCATTGTTACGGAGGATGACTTGTTTATCATCATATCTGTTTCAGGAGAGAATGAATTTATCAACAATTTCACTAAAAATCTAAAGATCCGGGGCGTCTCTGTGCTGTCCATCACGAAGCTTCGGGAAAACACATTGGCACATATGGCAGATTATGCTCTCTATGTTACCGAGACAGTGTTTTCCCAGCCGTTCAGTCACATAGAGTATGATTCTCTCACATCATATTTCATTTTGATTGAGATTTTATTTTTAAAGTACATGGAGTATAAGACAAAAAAAGAGGAGATAGCGGATGAGGCTGGAAACCCTGATTGAAGAAAATTATGATAAACTGAATGAAAATGATTTGAGCATCTGGAACTTTATTCTGCGGCACAAGAAGGAGTGTCAGACTATGTCGATCCAGGAGCTGGCAAAACAGTGCCATGTGTCACACACAACCGTCTCAAGGTTTACTCATAAGCTGGGGATGGAAGGGTACGGGGAACTGAAGATTTTTCTGAAATGGGACAGCCGGGAGGAGGAATCCTTCGATGTAAGGGAGATCGAGCGGGTCTACCAGGATTACATAAAGACTCTGGATATGATGAAGGACAGGGACTGTTCGGATGTCTCAGAGATGCTCTCCAGGGCCGGAAGCATATATGTATACGGAACAGGAGCGGTCCAGAAAAATGCCGCGAGAGAGTTAAAAAAGAACCTGCTTTTTCTGGACTATCTTTGTAATCTGATCGAAGGCCGGGAAGAAATAAAGATGGTGCTGGAAATCGTAAAAGAGGGAGACGTATTTTTTCTGTTTTCTCTTTCCGGTGAAAATGCCTTTGTCAATGAACTTGCAGGCAGGCTGAAGGCAAAGGGTGTCAAAATCATCTCTGTGACAAAAGTGGGGAATAATGAATTGTCGAGGCTCAGTGATATCAGCCTTCAGTTTTATGCTCATCCGGTGCTGAAGGGAAGGTTTAATTCCGATGTATATATGACAGCTCAGTTTTTTGTGATCAATGAGTTCTTACTTTTAAAGGGATTGGAGTATGGAACAAGCGAAGAGTGATTAATGTAGATTTATTTTGTTTTGATATATGCGTGTCATAGGGTTAATAAAGGGAGTTTTATAACCTCCGATAAGAGAAAAATAACCAATATCCTTTAGTATTTGAAGAGCTTTCTCACGGTCAGTAATTATTAACTTTTTTTCGTTGGTAAGTTTGTAAAGTTGAGAATTATATGTTAGAAAAGGTTTTGTCAATTTACATATCTCCTGTAAAAGAAATGTTTGAAGAAAAAGGAGGGCCCTCAGGTCCTCCCCCGGTTTCAGTCCTCTCGAGTATCTGAAACCTGATCCCTGAAATTAGTTTAACATAATATTGTTTATAAGTAAATAAATTACATATTCTTCAAGACACTTTTTAAAAATAATCATAAGTAATCTTAACTTGCTTTATGTAAAGAGTGAATTTAAAAGGTACAATAGACGGTCTCTCTCTTTTCTGTTAAAATATAAAGAAAAATCAGGTGGTGACAGATCATGTTTGTAGAGGAAAGACAGCAAAAGATTCTTGAACTTTTGCAAGAAAACCAGAAAGTAAGAGTGAAAGAGCTGAGCCGGATGTTTGAGGTTACAGAGGACTGTATCCGGAAAGATCTGGCCAGTATGGAAGGACGCGGTCTTTTAAAGCGTGCCTATGGAGGCGCCGTTCTGACGGAAGGCATGCACCCCGGGCACAGCAACGCGGTTTCTTCCAGGAAAGAAAAAAACCTGAAAGAAAAGCAGAGAATTGCAAAAAAAGCGGTAAAGCTGATCAGTGACGGGGATGTGGTTTTTTTGGATACATCTACAACGAATCTGGAGGTTGCGAGGGAAATCATCCGTTCTAAACGAAACGTGACGGTCGTAAGCTGTATGCTGGATATCGCAAATTTGTTCGCAGCGGATGGAAACACCGGATTTATTCTTTTGGGAGGAGAGTTCAATCGGTCTCAAATTGGGTTTCTGGGTTCGCTGACCCTCTCTATGATGGAGAACTTCAGGTTTGACCTCTGCTTTATGGGAGTCGTCGGAGCGGACGTAAAAGGAAATGTGGTCACGACTTATGTTCCGGAGGACGGAGCTATGAAACAAAAAGCCATCAGTAAAAGCCGCAGAAGATATCTGGTCATGGAGACAAAAAAGTTTGATTTCCAGGCAAATTATGTCTTTACAGATTTTACACAGGTGGATGGGATAATCTGTGAGAAGGAGCCTCAGGAAGAGATAAGAGAAGTGCTGAGAGAATATGGAACAGAGATCATAGCATGACAGTTCCTGTATGATCTCTGCTCGATTTTTGAAATGTATGGATAGCAATACAAGGTTAAAATTATTTTTGGATTTGTATCATTCTGTCCACCCAGCCGCAGTAAAAATTCTCTTCATGAGATACAACCAGTACGGTTCCTGTAAAATCTTTCAATGCATTTTTCAATGCTTCTTTAGCCGCTGCATCCAGGTGATTTGTGGGTTCATCCATAATTAAAAAGTTACATGGTTTTAGTGTCAGCAGGCATAACTTTACCTTACACTGTTCACCTCCGCTCAATGATCCTATCTCCTGTCCGGCATGACAGCTGGAAATTCCGCACTGCGCAAGATGCTGCCGTACTTTTTTGATTGGGAGAGAGGGATAACAGTCAGACACGATCTGTAGCGGTGTCCTGGTTGTATCATCCCATATCAGATCCTGTTCAAAGTATCCGATGGTGACCTGTTCTGAAAATGAGAAACTGCCGTCTAAGGCAGGAATCTGATTCGTCAGAGTTTTCAAAAGGGTGGATTTGCCGATTCCGTTGAAACCTGTGATCACAATTTTCTGTCCTCCTTTTGCTGAAAATTGAAGGCCGGAGAGAAGCGGATATTGATACCCCACAGACAAATGTCTCACGGACAGGTGGTCAGCATTTGTCACCGGAAGCTGTGAAAAATTAAAACACGGTCGGTTCTCAGTTACGTCTGGATTTTCCATGCGTTCCATCCTGTTCAGCTGCTTCTTGCGTCCTCTGGCCATTTTTGACTTTCGCCCGGCCATGTTTTTTCTGATAAATTCTTCTGTTTCTTTAATCTTTTTCTGCTGGAAAGAATACCGTCGGATATATTCTTCCTGAAGAAACGTTTTCTTTTTTAAAAAATCAGAGTAGGTGCCGTAATATTTTGTAAGTCTGCCGTTATGAATATCGCATACGCGGTTGACACTCTGTTCTAAAAATTCATTGTCGTGGGAGACAACCAGAAAAGCGCTCGGAAGCCCTGAAAGGTAGTCTGCCAGCCAGGAGACGTGCTCCTTATCCAGAAAGTTTGTAGGTTCATCCAGCAGCAGGACAGAAGGCTGTTCCAGCAAAAGTTTAGCGAGGATGACTCTGGCTCTCTGACCTCCGCTGATTTTTTCTACCGGGCATTCAAGACCGATAGTGAGGAGTCCCAGTCCGGCAGCTGCCTGTTCAATCCTGGTGTCAATCTGATAAAAGTCATGGAGCTCTAATTGTTCCTGGAGCCGTGCGGCGGCAGGGAGGGCTTTTTCATCTCCGGCCGCTGCTTTTGAATACAGCAGATTCATTTGCTCCTCTTTTATAAAGAGAGACTGAAAAGCAGATTTTAAGAAATCTGAGATCGTTATATTTTCTTTCATCTGTGCGTATTGATCCAGACATCCGAAAGAAGCTGCAGGATGTCTGAAGATCTGTCCGCTGTCGGGAGTAATCTGTCCGGTGCAGATTTTGATAAACGTACTTTTTCCTGCACCATTTGGACCGACAATTCCTATATGTTCTCCTTTATTGAGCTGGAATTCTGTTTCTTTAAAAAGCTGTTTATCACCGAATGAATGTGATAAATCTTTAATATCTAATAAACTCATGATGATCTGATCCTTTCATATAAAAAAGACAGAAGACAAAATACATTTCTGTATCTGCCTTCTGCCGTATTGTCAGTGTGTTATAAAACAACAAAAGGCCGCGGACAAAACATTGTCCGCAGCCTTTTAGCATGGGATTCTTCGGGAAAACAGGTATCCAAATAAGGACTGCTCATGCAGCCGCAGATGATTCTGGATCTGTCTCCCGATGAAATCTTAAAGCGGATAAAATCCGCCGTACTCTGCACAATGTTTCATCGGTCTGAATTGTACAGAGTTTACTCGCCTTCTCGGCTGGTCTGATCTATATAAGCCCATGCTGGCTGCTCCTTTTGTTTCATAAAATTTTCTGAGTGGGTTTTGAGATTTCATTTTGCACACGCTTGTAGTGAGGCAATTCAAAGCCGAACAGAAATCGTGTGCAAAATGCCCTACATTCCCTCGTGGAACGTTCTTCTTACAACTTCTTCCTGCTGTTCTCTGGAAAGCTTATTAAAGTTTACCGCATATCCGGAAACACGGATCGTCAGTGTCGGATACTTGTCCGGATGTTCCATTGCGTCAATCAATGTCTCACGGTTGAATACGTTGACATTCAGGTGATGAGCGCCCTGCACAAAGTAACCGTCCAGAATGTTTGCAAGATTTTCTTCTCTCTGGTCCTGATCTTTACCTAAAGCTTCGGGCACGATAGAGAAGGTGTTGGAAACACCGTCCTGGCACACGTCGCGGTAAGGAATCTTGGCTACGGAATTCAGAGAGGCTAAAGCGCCGCTGTTGTCCCGTCCGTGCATTGGGTTTGCACCAGGAGCAAGAGGCTCCCCTAATTTTCTTCCGTCCGGCGTGGAGCCCGTTTTCTTTCCATACATAACATTGGATGTGATGGTGAGTGCAGATAATGTATGGATGGCATTTCTGTAGATCGGATGTTTCTTTAATTCCTCAGAGAATAAAGTGACAGTGTTGACAGCCAGGTCGTCTGCCCGGTCATCGTCATTGCCGTATTTCGGGAAATCTCCTTCAGTCTCAAAATCTACAGCCACACCGTTTTCGTTGCGCACCGGTTTTACAGTGGCATATTTGATTGCTGATAACGAGTCTGCCGCGATGGAAAGACCTGCCACGCCGTATGCTGCGATACGCTCCATATTGGTATCGTGCAGTGCAAACTGGCTCGCCTCGTAGGCATATTTGTCATGCATATAATGAATGATATTTACGGTATCAACGTATAATTCTGCTACATAAGCGAGAACTTTTTTGTAGTTAGCCCAAACTTTTTCGTAGTCCAATACTTCATCGGTGATCGGCTCGATACCCGGAATGACTTCAATCCCCTTTTTCTCATCGATGCCGCCGTTGATAGCATACAGCAGGGACTTGGCAAGGTTGCAGCGGGCTCCGAACAGCTGGGTCTGCTTTCCGACTTTCATGGCAGACACACAGCAGGCAATGGCATAATCATCTCCGTAGATCGGTCTCATGACATCGTCATTTTCATACTGGATCGAATCTGTGTCAATGGAAACTTTGGAGCAGAACTTCTTGAAGTTGGCCGGAAGCTTTTCAGACCAAAGCACGGTCAGGTTCGGCTCCGGAGCTGTTCCCAAATTATACAGTGTATGGAGATAACGGAAGGAGGTCTTTGTCACAAGCGGTTTGCTGTTGATTCCGATACCGCCGATGGACTCTGTGATCCAGGTAGGATCTCCCCCGAATAATTCATCGTACTCCGGTGTCCTTAAATGTCTCACGAGACGGAGTTTGATAATAAACTGGTCGATCAGTTCCTGAGCGTCTTTCTCTGTCAGCACGCCGTTTTCCAGATCACGCTGAATATAAATATCAAGGAAAGTGGAAGTACGTCCAAGGGATGTAGCCGCACCGTTGTTTTCTTTTACACCGGCAAGATAAGCCATATAGACCGCCTGGACCGCCTCTTTGGCATTGGATGCAGGTTTAGAGATGTCCACTCCGTAGGAAGCAGCCATTTCTTTGATTGCTCCTAAAGCACGGATCTGCTCGGAGACTTCTTCTCTTGCACGGATGCGCTCTTCGCTCATCGGTCCGTCTAAGGCATCCAGATCGCGTTTCTTTTCTTCCACGAGATAATCGATGCCGTAGAGGGCAGCACGGCGGTAGTCACCGATCACACGTCCTCGTCCATAGGCATCCGGAAGCCCTGTCAGAAGACCGGCTGTCCTTGCAAGCCTTGTGCGCTGCGGATAGGCATCAAAGACACCTTCGTTGTGTGTCTTGCGGTATTCATTGAAGTGACGGTCTATTTCCGGATTCAGTTTGTATCCGTACTGTTCCAGAGAAGAATGGGCCATTCTCTTGCCGCCGTATAAGTTTACGATGCGCTTTAAAGGAGCATCTGTCTGAAGACCTACAATGATTTCATTTTCTTTGTCGATATATCCGGGTGCAAAGTTAGTGATGCCGGAAATAATATTGGTCTCTACATCCAAAACACCGCCTTTTTTTGTCTCTTCAGAAAGCAGTTCTTCGCATTTGTTCCACACTTTTTCTGTTTTTTCTGAAACACCTGCCAGGAAAGAGTCATCTCCTTCATATAATGTATAATTCTTCTGGATAAAGTCTCTTACGTTGGTTTCCTTTGTCCATTTTCCTTCTTTAAAGCCGTTCCATTCTTTTAACATTGTTTTCCTCCATATTGATCAAAATAGGTTTTCTGAAGTTGTTTGGTGCGTTCCTTGTCCATTGCCGGAACTCCTTTGAGCGGGTAAGAAAGATTCATTACCTCATATTTGTTGGTGCCGAGCAGATGATAGGGGAGAAGCTCTACCTTTTCTACGTTCGGTATGCGGTCTATGTATTCTTTTAATTCCTGCATGTGCTCTTTGCTGTCTGTAAGTCCCGGAACTACGACATGGCGTATCCATAGTTTCGTGCCGTTTCGTTCCAATGCCTTTAGAAATTCGATGAACCGCTCCATAGGCCTTCCTGTCATAGACTCGTAAGCCGGCCCGGTTATTTCCTTGAGATCTAAAAGTACCAGATCTGTGTATGAAAGAATTTCATCGTAATCTCCCTGACCAAAGCCTGCGGTATCAATGCACGTATGGATGCCTTCCTGTTTACAGAGTTTCAGAGTCTTAAGCAAAAACTCTGGCTGCATCAGGGGCTCTCCCCCCGAAAAGGTCACTCCGCCGTTCTGTTTAAAGTAGGGCTTGAAGCGGGAAATCCTTTTCACCAGCGCCTCCGGAGTCATCTCTTCGCCGCCCTGAAATTCCCAGGTGTCAGGGTTATGGCAGAATTTACACCGAAGGGCACAGCCCTGGAAAAAAACTACGCTGCGGATGCCCGGGCCGTCGACTAATCCCATGGATTCCATGGAATGGATGTGTCCAACAATCATAGGAACCTCCTGTAAAAATGTTGATTGGCTGCCTGGGATACGAGTATCAGCGGCTCGTGGAAAGCCGTAGACTTTCCTAATGGAATAAAAAAAGCCGCACGTCCAGGCAGGGTGCCCAGACGGTCGGCTAAAAATTCGTTGTCATACTTCCTGTGGTAAACTCCACTTGTCCGTCAGTCATATGACTTATGACTTTAAAATACTATACATCGCACCGCAATGTCAACCCCGTAATTGAAATATTGTTTGTGAAATTTTTAGCCGGTTTCATCGTAACGTGAGGTTTCCTGCTTGTCTACCGGGTATGTGATAAAAGTTTTCATGTTTAAAATTCAGAAAATCCGGGCATGTTCATAGTATGAAGAAAAAATCAATCATCTGGATGTTTTTCCTTGCCGCCGCGGTAATCTTTTCTGTGGTATGGGCAAAAGAGAAAGACGGCAGAGCGGATCAGAAAATAAAACAGGGAGTCGTGCGGTTCCACATACGGGCAAACAGTGACAGCAGGAAAGACCAGGCAGAAAAACTCCTGGTCAGGGACCAGGTAGTGGCATATCTGAAGCCGTATATGGAACAGGCCAACACAAAAGAAGATGCAAAGAGAATTCTTAACAGCCGGAAAAAGGAGATTGCCAAAGTGGCAAAGTCCACGCTGCAAAAGAGGGGAAAGGATCTGCCGGTCAAAGTCTATCTGACCAGAGAGAAGTTTCCCGAAAAGGACTATGGCAGCTATGTGTTTCCCGAGGGAACCTACGATGCGCTGAGAATCGATCTCGGAAATGCCAGTGGACATAACTGGTGGTGTGTCATGTTTCCGGACCTTTGCATTACGAAAGAAAGCGAAGCGGCAAAAGACAAAAAGACCAGAAAAAAACTGGAGCAGCAGGTAGGAAAAAAAGGAGTGGAGAAGCTGGAAAAGAAGAAAGAGAAGCTGCCCTGGTTTTTGAAATGGCTGGAGTAATCAGGTAATATTTACTAAAAATCAGACATAAAAATTAACTAATTTATTCGTTGAAATTTGTTGCAAAAGAGGGTATAATAAAGTTACAAAAGTTTTAAAAATTTATAACAGTACAATTTATTTCCAACACGGCTGAGACGGGCAGAAAGTGAAGGAGATGGTATGGATGAAAAAGATTTCAAAGAGGCATACGGTCTGGGAGATTAATTATTTTTATAGGTCTCTGCTGCTCATAACAGCAGGGATTCTGATGATTTTGGTCTTCCTGCTGCTCCTCCGGTAACTGCAGACGATTACATATCAATAAAGAGGGAATTTTACAGGATAATTCTGTGAAATTCCCTCTTTCATTTTTCTTTGAACAAAGCAAAAGACATAAATTGTGCATCATCCGGGAACTATAAACAAATGATGGAACAGACACAACTTTTATGCTGTCCAAAACGTCTAATGATTAAATACAGATGTAAGGAGAACCTACGAATGAAGAGAAAAATAAGAAAAGACAAACTAAAAGAAATGAAGGACTTTTACCGTTCAGTCCTGCTGATTTCACTTGGCATTACTATGATCCTGATCTTCCAGGCAATGCTCATGTAGAAAAAAATAAAGACACGCCGCTAAAGCGTGTCTTACAGTATGTTTGGACTTTTTAATCCTCAGGCAAAGGTTTCTTAGCAGAGATCATCAGCAGTTTTTTCAGCTTATGTACACGAAACTTTGTGAGCCCCGCTGCCTTGAACATGCCAAGGATCTCATGGGTGGATGGCCGCTTCACCTTGCAGGAAGGAAGAAGCTTGTCCGCCACGTTGCCGGTGATCCTGATCACTTCAGGGAATGCAACGACACCGATGTAAAGCCTTCCGCCAGGAGTCAGGAGATCGGCCGCTTTCTGGATGAACTCCGCCTGATTGGGGAAGTGATGGAATGCGCTGCACACAGTTATGATGCGGAATGTATTGTCCTCAAAATCCAGATCATCACTGCTGCCTACCTGAAAATGCAGGTCAGGATAATCTTCACTGGCCCGGCGGATCATTTCTCCGGAGATGTCGACTCCATACCCTTCAGCATCTCTCCAGCGTGTGAGTCCGGCGAGCAGTGCTCCGGTCCCGCATCCCACATCCAGAATTTTATCATTGTCTCGGACACAGATCTTCTTGATCATCTCCTGCTCCAGAGAAGCCGCCATCCTGCCGCTGATGGTCTTTTCATACTTTTCAGCCTTTTTATCGTAAATTTTTGCAGAACGTTCTTTTACATTTTTCATAGGTACGTCCTCTCTTTCTTCATTTTACTCTATTATTCTTTACAATGATTATATCAGATAAACGAAAACATCCGCAACAGATAAACCCAAAATGTGAGACTGACAGATGAAAGTACGGTTGCGGCCACCACGATGCTGGAAGTCAGCACATGATCGTTGTCCATGGCCTTCGCCATTACATAGCAGCTCACGGTAGTCGGCGAGCCGAGCATGATCAGGATTGCGATCAGTCCTTCGTTCCGGAAACCGAAAAAAACGGCCAAGGGAAGAAAGATGAGCGGCAGTATAAAAAGTTTGATGACTGCGGCGGCCATCGTAGGTCGGATTTTCTTCAGAGCCTTTGCGCCTTCAAAACCTGCGCCGACACAGAGCAGCGCCACCGGCGTCGCCGTAACGGAAAGCTGATTTAGGCATTTATCGATGACCGGAGGAAAATCCACAGCCAGATAGGAAAACGGAAGTCCAGCAAGGATTCCCAGGATGATCGGGTTTTTTGCGATATTGATCAGGGCAGATTTGATACTGCCTGTGCCGGAACCCGGTCCCCTGACGGTCAGGACGATAACAGAAAAAATATTATACAAAGGCACGCTGGCAACGATCATCAGCGGTCCCATAGTGGAGTGTCCGTAAATATTCTCAATGAAGGCGATTCCCAGGATGGCGGCACTGCCCCGGAAAGAGGCCTGGACAAACGCTCCGGTCATGGATTTATCTTTTAAGAAAATTTCTGCAAGGATCCAGATGCCGGAAAACATCAGAGTGGTGACGATCATGCAGAACAGAAAGTATTTAAGATCAAAGGCCTGTTTCAACGGGGCGCCGGAAATATCCCGGAACAAAAGGGCCGGGAGAGCTGCGTTAAAGACAAATTTATTGGCCGTGTTTACAAAGTTTTCATTAAACCATCCCTTTTCCTTCAGAAACCATCCGAGAAAGATCATAAAAAAGATAGGGACTGTCGAATTTAAGCTGAAAATAAAATCATTCATAAGTATCCTCCGGGGGAGATTATAGCAAATAAAAAAGAACAATTCAAACATGCCAATTTTTCTTGCTAAATCCAAATTGAGGTGATATAGTACCCTTGGATGGTATTCCTTAGAGAAATCATACCAGTGAACGAATCTTATAAAGGACATCACCTCAGGAAAGCAGGTGATTATTCCGTATGAAAGCAGGGTTTATCGGGGCAGGCAAAGCAGGCTGTTCCCTTGGCAGGTATTTCGTACATTACGGCATCCCTCTGGCAGGGTATGCCAGCCGCAGCATGGCTTCAGCCCAGGCGGCGGCAGACGCAGCACACACACAAAGTTTTGATTCATTTGACAAATTATTATCAATGTGTGATGTTCTTTTCATTACGGCTCCTGACGGCCAGATCAAAGGCGTGTGGGAGCAGATCAGAGCTTTCCCGGTCCGGGGAAAGTTTATCTGTCACTGCAGCGGTTCCTTAAGTTCCGCTATTTTCTCTGAAATAACCGAAGCAGGGGCTTACGGCTATTCTATCCATCCAATGTTTCCATTTAACAGTAAAAAAACTTCATATGAGGATCTTTCCAAAGCCTTGTTTACCCTTGAAGGTGACAGGGAGCACAGAGATCAGATGCTCTCATTTTTAAGTGTTCTGCCCAACCCGGTCGTGGAGATCGGGGCAGAGGATAAGGTCCGCTACCATGCGGCGGCTGTCATGGCGTCCAACCAGATGGCGGCGCTGATGAACCGGGCTTTAAGAATTCTTGAAAGCTGCGGGTTCAGCGGGCAGGACGGCCTTACGGCACTTGCTCCGCTTGTTCGGACGAATCTTGAAAATATTCTTCGTTCGGGACCGAAAGAAGCTCTGACAGGACCGGTGGAGCGAAATGATGCAGCTACTGTGGAAAAGCATTTACGTGCTCTTTCCGGAGAAGAGAAGGAGATCTACCTTCCTCTGTGCAGGGAGCTGATAAGGATTGCAGAAAGTAAATATCCGATGAGAAGCTATGAACATATGGAGAGAATATTGGAGGAAGAACATTGAAGAACACAGTAAGTACATTTCAGAAGATGAAAGAAAACGGAGAAAAGATCTCCATGCTCACGGCTTATGACTATTCTACAGCCAAACTGTTTGATGAAGCCGGCATTCATTCAATTCTCGTGGGAGATTCCCTGGGGATGGTTATGCTAGGTTATGACACGACGATCCCGGTGACTGTGGAGGATATGATCCACCACGGCGCTGCAGTTGTGAGGGGAGCAAAGAATGCGCTTGTCGTAGTGGATATGCCGTTTATGTCCTACCAGACGTCTGTATACGATGCGGTGGTCAATGCCGGAAGGATCATGAAAGAGACAGAGGCCACGGCAGTCAAACTGGAAGGCGGAAAGGATGTGTGTCCGCATATTGAGGCCATCGTCAAAGCTTCCATCCCGGTTGTGGCCCACATCGGCCTCACGCCCCAGTCTGTCAATGCCTTTGGGGGATTTAAAGTGCAGGGCAAGAGCGAGGAAGCGGCGAAAAAGCTTTTGGAGGATGCCCTGGCAGTGGAAGCAGCCGGTGCATTTGCGGTCGTATTGGAATGTGTTCCCGCAAAACTTGCAAAGCTTATTTCTGAGAAACTCCGTATTCCGGCCATCGGCATCGGCGCAGGAGCAGACTGTGACGGTCAGGTCCTCGTTTACCAGGATATGCTGAATATGTACGGGGATTTTGTGCCGAAGTTTGTAAAGCAGTTCGGAAACGCAGGCCCGGTCATGAAAGAGGCGGTGCAGGAATATGTCAAGGCGGTAGGAGAAGGGACATTTCCGGAAGAACAGCACACATTTGCCATCAATGATGATATTATAGAGAAGTTGTATTAAGGAGAGGATCATGATAATTGTCAGTACAGTAGAGGAAGTCAGGAAACAGATAAAAGAGTGGAAGATGCAGGGGCAGAGCATCGGATTCGTGCCGACTATGGGATATCTCCATGAAGGGCATAAAAGTCTGATAGACTGTGCACGGAAAGAAAACGACAGAGTCGTCGTGAGTATTTTTGTAAATCCGATGCAGTTCGGTCCGGCGGAGGATCTGGCCGATTATCCGAGAGATCTGGAACATGATACACAGATCTGTGAGAGTGCAGGGACAGATCTGATCTTTCATCCGGAACCGGAGGAAATGTATGACGGTGACTTCTGCTCTTTCGTTGATATGAGCGTTTTGACGGAAGGGCTCTGTGGGAAAACAAGGCCGGTGCATTTCCGGGGAGTCTGCACGGTTGTCACGAAACTTTTCAATATTGTAACTCCGGACAGAGCCTATTTTGGGCAGAAGGACGGCCAGCAGCTGGCGGTGATCAGGCGCATGGTGAGAGACCTGAATATGGATATCTGTATTGTGGGCTGTCCGATTGTAAGAGAAGAAGACGGGCTCGCCAAGAGTTCCAGAAATACATATCTCTCACCGGAGGAGAGAAAGGCCGCGCTGGTTCTGAGTCAGGCGGTGCGGCTCGGCGCGGAGCTTGCCAAGACCGAAAAGGATGCCAAAAAGGTTGTTTTGGCCATGAAGGATAAGATACAGACAGAACCGCTGGCAAGGATTGATTATGTTGAGGCGGTGGACGCTCTGTCCATGCAGCCGGTGAAGACCCTGGAAGGCGGCTGTATGCTGGCGATGGCAGTTTATATCGGTAAAACAAGGCTGATTGATAATGTGTTAGTGTAAGGAGACGGACGATGAAGCTTACAATGTTAAAAGGAAAAATTCACAGGGCAACCGTAAGACAGGCGGAGCTGGACTATGTGGGAAGTATTACGGTGGACCCCGAACTTATGGAGGCGGCAGGCATTCTGGAATATGAAAAGGTGGCCATTGTTGACATCAACAACGGCAGCAGGTTTGAGACATATACCATTGCCGGAGAGCCGGGGAGCGGCATGATCTGTTTAAACGGGGCGGCGGCACGCTGTGTATCCCAGGGAGACAAGATCATCATAATGTGTTATGCTGAAATGACACCAAAAGAGGCAGAAGAACACAAGCCAAAAGTTGTGTTTGTAGATGACAATAACAAGATCACCCGCCTGACCAGCTATGAAAAACATGGCCGGCTGGAGGATATGTAGGAGAAGACTATGCTGAGTGGAAAAACAATCGTCCTGGGTGTCACGGGAAGCGTGGCGGCCTATAAGATGGCGAACATGGCGAGCATGCTCATAAAAAGGGGATGTGAAGTCCATGTGATCATGACAGAAAATGCAACCAACTTTATCAATCCCATTGCATTTGAATCACTGACCAATACAAAATGTCTGGTGGAAACTTTTGACCGGAATTTTCAATTTCATGTGGCGCATGTGTCACTGGCAAAGAAAGCAGACGCCATGCTGATCGCTCCGGCTTCTGCCAATGTGATCGGAAAGATCGCAGGCGGAATTGCGGACGACATGCTGACAACGACTGTGATGGCATGCAAAAGCCCTGTTCTGATCGCACCCGCTATGAATACAAATATGTATGAGAACCCTATTCTTCAGGACAATCTTGAGAAACTCAGAACCTACGGTTATACGGTCATTGAACCGGCCAGCGGACATCTGGCCTGCGGAGATACAGGCGCAGGGAAAATGCCCTCTGAGGAAGTTCTCATGGCTTATATTGAGCGGGCTGTGCACCGGCCAAAAGATCTTGCAGGGAAAAAGGTGCTGATTACTGCCGGACCCACGAGAGAAGCAATTTGCCCTGTGCGGTATATCACCAATCACTCCACAGGGAAGATGGGCTATGCCCTGGCAAAGACGGCAATGCTCCGGGGTGCTGATGTGACCCTGGTTACCGGCCCGACAGAGATTAAGCCGCCGATGTTCGTTACCACAGTGCCGGTTGTGAGTGCGGCCGATATGTATGAGGCTGTCATGAGCAGAAAAAAGGAACAGGACATCATCATTAAATCAGCGGCTGTGGCGGATTACACTCCGGCGCAGGTGAGCGATGAGAAGATGAAAAAGACCGATGGGGATATGTCTATTCCGCTCGTGCGGACAAAAGATATTTTACAGGAGCTGGGTCATACAAAAGAAGAAGGCCAGTTTATCTGCGGTTTTTCCATGGAGACTCAGAACATGCTGGAGAATTCCAGAAAGAAACTTAAGAAAAAGCAGATCGATATGATCGCAGCCAACAATCTGAAAGAGTCCGGAGCGGGATTCGGTACGGATACCAATGTTGTAACTTTGATCACCAAAGACCAGGAAAAACAGCTTCCGATGATGTCCAAAGAAGACGTGGCAGATGCCATTTTAGATTTTATTAAAACTTCATAAAACTTTATTCAAATACTCTTTTTCCCACTTTCCTATGATATAATAGAAGTACCAAAAGCAGCAGGAAGGTACGGGGTCATGAAAGTAGTGAACAAAGTAAGAATTATATTTTTGCCAGCGATTATACTGCCGATTTTCTTGATGGTAGTATCAATCGCTGCTTTAAGTGTAGGGTATATCCGGACAACCAACGAAAACATATATTCCAATGGAATCGAAGGATTCGCCAATCCGTTAAAGACGATGAACAATGAGACCAAGTCCTGTTTCAACGACTTGAAGAGGAGTGCCATTGAGAATCCCGCGGCCTTTGAGGATGCAGATTACTTAAAGAGGATCAATCAGAGGTTAAAAGAAAAAGAGTCCTATCTGGTCATCAGAAAGGGAAAGACGATCATATATAGGGGAACAAAAGAAGATCACACCGAGACGGAGAAGAAACTTCCCAGATTCGGGAGTGAAATCAGCAGCCAGGACAGCGGAGTATTTCTCGGGAAACCGGAAAATTTTCTTGTCAAGCAGCAGGACTTTCAGTATACCGACGGAAGCAAAGGCTCTGCGTTTATTCTGACAGATTTGGAGACGGTGCTGCCTCATTATAAGAATATCATAAGCCAGGTCTTCTTTTCGATTGTGGCCATCCTGATCCTCACCAGTTTTCTGCTCTCATGGTTTATGTACTCTGAGTTCATAAGGCCGTTAAAGAAACTCAAAGAAGGTGCAGACCGGATCAAGGAGGGCAACTTAGACGACGATGTGGAGATCAACAGCAAGGATGAGATCGGGGAACTCTGCGCTTCCTTTAATGCCATGCGGGCGGAATTAAAAGAGTCTATTGAGGCAAGAATTATCTATGAAAAGCAGAACCGCGATCTGATCAGCAACATTTCCCATGACTTAAAGACGCCGATCACGGCCATCAAAGGATATGTTGAGGGGATCATGGACGGAGTGGCGGACACGCCGGAGAAGATGGACCGGTACATTAAGACGATCTACAACAAGGCCAACGACATGGATGTGCTGATCAATGAGCTGTCCCTGTATTCCAAGATCGATTCCAACATTATACCTTATAATTTCAGGAAGATCGATATCAACGCCTACTTCAAAGACTGTGTGGATGAGATCGGTTCAGATCTGGAGCAGAAGGGAATGATGTTCTCATACAGCAACTACTGTTCCGCAAATGTAGCGGTCATGGCTGATCCTGAACAGCTGAAGCGGGTGATGAACAACATCATCAACAATGCCTGCAAGTATACTAATAAAGCAAAGGGCAAGGTCAGCATTACGTTAAAAGAGCTGGACCGCAAGATTCAGGTTGCGATCAAAGACAACGGTATCGGTATTTCCAAAGAGGATCTGCCGAATATTTTCCGCAGAACCTACCGCGCGGATATGTCCAGGAATTCTGCCGGAGGCAGCGGACTGGGCCTTTCTATCTGTAAGAAGATCATTGAAGAACATGGGGGAGAGATATGGGCGGAGAGCAGGCTGCGCTCCGGCACCACAATATTTTTTACATTAAATAAAATCGCAGACACCCAGGAGGAAGAGAGTAATGAGTAGAGTTTTAATTGTAGAAGATGAACTGGCCATCGCAGAGCTTGAGAAGGATTATCTGGAGCTGAGTTCTTTTGAAGTAGAGATTGAGACGGATGGAGAGAAAGGTCTGAAACTGGGCCTTACCGAGGATTTTGATATGATCATTCTGGACATTATGCTTCCAGGTGTGGACGGCTTTGAGATCTGCAAGCAGATCCGGGAGAAAAAAGATATTCCGATCCTGATGGTATCTGCCAAGAAGGAGGATATCGATAAGATCCGGGGGCTGGGTCTGGGAGCAGATGACTATATTACAAAACCGTTCAGTCCGAGCGAACTGGTTGCCAGAGTAAAGGCTCATCTTGAGAGATACCGCCGTCTGGTATCCAGCAACACCCAGGAAAATGATGTAGTGGAGATCCGGGGACTCAAGATTGATAAAACCGCACGAAGAGTCTACCTGAACGGAGAAGAAAAGGCATTTACGACGAAAGAGTTTGACCTTTTAACTTTTCTTGCCAGCCATCCAAACAGGGTATTTACAAAAGAGGAATTATTTAATAAAATTTGGGATATGGAATCTCTCGGAGACATTGCCACGGTCACTGTCCATATTAAAAAGATTCGGGAGAAGATTGAACTTAACACTGCAAAGCCGCAGTATATTGAGACCATATGGGGTGTCGGATACCGGTTTAAGATGTAGGAGCGGTCATGAGAAGAAAAAGAGAAGTAAAGGTACTTTACAAAGATCAGGATATTGCCGTCTGTGAAAAGCCGGCGGGGATGCCCACAGCCGATGACAAGAGCGGAGATATGGATGTATTTCA
Organism: Anaerostipes caccae L1-92; assembly: GCF_014467075.1. NCBI lineage: Bacteria > Bacillati > Bacillota > Clostridia > Lachnospirales > Lachnospiraceae > Anaerostipes > Anaerostipes caccae. The sequence goes on along the minus strand of NZ_AP023027.1, from coordinate 3,276,233 downwards.
CAGTCTTAAAAATCAGCTCTTTTTTGAGGAGAACCTTGACAGGGAGCCGGAGCTCTATGTGGTCCACCGGCTTGACCGTCCCGTGGGAGGCGTCATGGTGTTTGCCAGGACGAAGGAGGCTGCGGCAGAGCTGAGCCGCCAGATCAGAGAACATATATTTGAAAAGGATTATCAGGCCATTGTAAACGGCTGGCTCCCTGAAGAGGATGGGGTTTTTACGGATTATCTGCTGAAAGACGATAAGAAAAACACATCCTGCACCGTGCCGGAAGAAACGAAGGGGGCAAAGAAAGCGGAGCTGTCTTACGAGGTTTTGGATATGGTGGAGACAGGGGAAGGGAAACTTACCTACTGCCTGATTCATCTCATGACCGGGAGACACCATCAGATCCGGGTCCAGTTTGCCGTCAGAGGCTTTGGACTTTACGGTGACACGAAATACAATAAGAAGTTTCAAAAGACGAAGAAACAATATGAAGAGATAGGACTCTATGCTACCAGAATCAGTTTTCGGCATCCGGTGACCGGGGAGGCATGTACCTTTAAGGCGGAGCCGAAAGGGAAGGCGTTTTTTATGCTGGAAGAACTGGACGCCTGGTAGAAACACGAAAAGAGGGAAGGCGAAATGAAATTCAGGCCGTGCATTGATATTCATAACGGAAAGATTAAGCAGATTGTGGGAGGCAGCCTGCTGGACAAAGGAGACCAAGCAGATGAAAATTTTGTTTCGGTACATGACGGAGGCTTTTATGGTAAACTATACAGAAAGCACCGTTTATCCGGAGGCCATATCATCATACTGAATCCCAAAAGCTCAGAGTATTATGATGCGGATGTCCGGGAGGCATTGGCGGCACTGCGTGAATTTCCGGGAGGTCTTCAGGTTGGAGGCGGCATCACTGATGAGAACGCATCCTTTTTTATCGAACAGGGGGCATCCCATGTGATCGTCACTTCCTTTGTATTTTCCGCAGGTATGATCCGGCTTGAGAGACTGAAAAAGCTTTCGGATCTTGTGGGGCGGGAGCATCTGGTGCTGGATTTCAGCTGCAGGAAGAGGGACGGAGCGTATTATATCGTTACAGACCGCTGGCAGAAATTTACAGACACCATTTTTACAAAAGAGCGATTAGAGGAGATGGAAGAATACTGCTCCGAATTTCTCGTTCATGGGGTCGACGTGGAAGGAAAGGGACAGGGCATCGATGAGGAACTGGTCCGGATTCTTGGAAGCTACATGGGAAACCCTGTAACATACGCGGGAGGTATAAAAGATTTTGCCGACCTTGAACTAATCAAAAGAGAAGGAAGAAACAGAGTGGATGTGACCGTCGGCAGCGCTCTGGATTTATTCGGCGGACCTATGGAATTTGAAAGAGTCCTTGGCTATTGTGATTGATATTGGAGGAATATATATGAAACTATGGTATGAAGCCAGCAATTTTACGATACAGCCCCATTGGGTCATTCCGTTTGCAATTCTGGGAGTGATCGGGCTGATCCTTGTTTTAGCGTCAAAGAAATCTTTTTTTAAGCTGCTCGGAGGAGTCTGCCTTGTGATCTGTGCCGTGACGGCTCTCAGATTCTGCTATGGGTATGTGAGGATCATCCACACATATAAACAGGGGAATTACAAAACAGTCGAAGGTTATGTAGAGAATTTTGTTCCGGCGTCCAAGGGCGGAGAGACAAATGAAGATACGGAACAGGAGAGCTTCGACATCAAAGGGGTACATTTTTCCTACGGAGACCGCTTTATTAAGAAGTTTGGGTATCATCTGCCTTCTACTCAGGGAGGATACATTAAGAAAGATGGTCAGTATTTAAGGCTCGGCTACATTGACACCGAAGACCAGGGATATGTTATTGTAAAGATCGAAGAGCGCAGAGCAAAAAAATAAGAGAGTTAAGAAGCTGTGGCATCTGTAAAAAGGGTGACACAGCTTTTATATAATTATATGGGTTATTTCATGATCAGGAGGTGCTTATGAAAAAAGTAGTAGTTGCAGGATGCCTTTGTCTGGATATCACGCCTGAATTCCACGACAGCCAGGAAAAGAGAAAAACTGCTTCAGAGTGGTTTCTGCCGGGCAAACTTCTGCAGGTGGGCGAAGCGTCGATCCATACCGGGGGAGCCGTTGCAAATACCGGACTTGCGTTCAGACATTTTGGCGCGGATGTGTCGCTGATGGGAAAGGTGGGAAATGACGCTTTTGGGAAACTCGTGCTGGATATTTTAAATCGTCATGGGGGAAGCCGCGGAGCTGCGGTATCGGAAGAGTGTTCGACAGCTTATACCATTGTTCTTGCGCCTCCTGGAGTCGACCGAATCTTTTTTCACAATCCGGGAGCGAATGATACCTTTGGATTGAGAGACATAAATTTTGATGAAATTGCGGGAGCCGATCTCTTTCATCTCGGTTATCCCACGATCATGAGGCGTATGTTTGAACATCCGGAGGAACTTCTGGAAATCTATCGCCGTGTAAAAGAGCTTGGGGTGAAGACTTCTCTGGATCTGACACTGATCGAGGAAGACTGCGATGCGGCACATACTGACTGGAAGAAGCTGTTTCAAAAGCTGCTCCCAAGCGTAGACTTTTTTGTGCCGAGTGCCGAGGAAATTTGTTTTCTGATTGACAAAGAGAGATATCATGAATGGATAGAAAGGGCATCCGGAAGAGATTTGACAGAGGTGCTCGACATAGAGAAAGATATTACGCCGCTGGCAGACAGGCTTCTTCAATGGGGAGCAGGGTCCGTGCTGATAAAATGCGGTGTCAAAGGATTGTACCTAAAGACCGGGGAAAATTTAGAAATGCCGGAAGAATGGCAGGACAAAGAACTGTTTGAGCCAAGCTTTCAGGCAGACAGAGTCCGTTCTGCAACGGGGGCAGGAGATGTGACGATTGCCGCTTTCCTTACAGGCCTTCTGGAGGGAAAAGATCCCGGCCGATGTCTTCAGCTGGGTGCAGCGGCGGGAGCCTCCTGTGTCACAGAGTATGACTCGTTGAGCGGACTGCTGAGCATGGAGGAAATGGAACAAAAGATAGACAGAGGATGGGAAAAGATTTCTATAAAATAACAAAAACGGCCGGTCATATTTGATCGGCCGCTTTTGCGGGTATATGTCATATTTTTAATTCTTATGTTTCGATTCTGCCTATTTCCTGCCTGAAACATTACGGGATGCTTCTATCGTTTTCTTCTTAAACTTCTTGAAGAATCCTTTGGGTTCCTGCGGCGGCGCAACGTTGCGCAGATTGTGGATTTCGGTAATATATATGCCGCTGACTTTGGCTTTGATCTCGGCTTTGACAGGCACTTGATCGTAGATCAGCTCATCACATAACAATGGAGTGATCTTCGGCCCGATTTTTACTTTTACCACAGGTACTTTGGCAATCTTGCCGCGCTTCGGAATCTGGTCGATGACCATCTTCGGAAAACCTGCCTCTGTCATCTTCATCTTCTTTTTATCAATGACCAGCATTGAATACATCTGAGCTGCACTTTCCAACTGTGCCCGCTGGGCTTCCTGCTTCTTCTGAAGTTTGTTTCCTACAAAATACAGAATGGCAAGAACAGCAATAATGACGACAGCAATAATCAATAAAACCATCCATACTTGCATTTCTTTCTTCCTCCTGGCTTTTCACTTCTTAAACTTCATGCCTTCATACGGCACGCCTAAAAAACATTATATCATCTTTTCAGGCCATTGTCTTATGTTTTTTTCTCATTTCGATAATTTCTTCACGAACTGCCGCCCCCAGGTGTTTCTGGGCCTGGCGGTCCAGCTGGTCCGGATAGATCGGCCGGCCGAATGTGATATGGACCTCTGTAGGCTTCACAGTGTATTTTTTGTTGTTCTCCAGAATATCCGCTGTACCGCTGATAGCCATAGGGATGACCGGTACCTTTGCCTTGAGAGCTGGTCTTAAGCTTCCTTCTTTAAATGTATGGGGATCTTCATCCTGACTTCTGGTACCCTCCGGAAAGATGACCATGGAAAACCCATTTTTCAGGTATTCGGTGCCTTTGTTGATGGTTTTCATACCTTCTTTAATATTCTTTCTGTCCAAAAACAGGCAGTTGATGAACGTCATCCAGTGGCTGAGACAAGGGATCTTACCCATCTCATTTTTGGCGAAGAAGCCGGCGCCGTGGGGTGTTGCCACGTAGCTGCAGAGGATGTCATAATAACTGCTGTGGTTTCCAACATACAGGACTGCAGTGTCTTCGGGTATATTTTCACGTCCGTCCACGATGACTTTGGTTCCTGCAAACTTCAGACAGGTTTTAAAGGCATTCATGATCATAGATTGTGCCTTTTCGGTTCTGCGGTGTTCCTGCCCGGTTTTGTTCCAATGATCAAAGAGAGGATACAGCGGAAAGGTCAGAGTCAAAAAGAAAAACAGATATACGATATCAGCAAAAAAACGAATCATAAAGATTCTCCTTTCAATATTCTTTGGTTTTACGCCTTTTGGGACAGCAGCTGATTTTTTAAATCATACAAAGGTTTAGAGAGATCCACATAGACATTTTGAGGATTGACTAAACGCCGTGTCTCGTCCCACAGAGTGTTGAGCTCTCCGGTACAGTAATCTCTGATCTCCATAGCTGAAGGATTTTCGTAGACACACTGCCCTTTCAGAAACACGGGAACCAGAAGTTCTCTGAGTATATAGGTTCCGTCTATAATCGTGGATTTTTTCCAGGTAGCGATCGGGTCAAATATGACCAGGTCCTCTTTGCTGGAATAAACTTCGTCTGTCAGGCAGATCAAATCCGCACGGATCTTGCCTGTAGTCTTGTCATAAATCCGATAAACAGTTTTATTTCCCGGATTTGTAACTTTGGCGGGGTTTTCTGAGATCTTGATCTTTGCCGTAAAGTCTTTTTCACCCTGATGCTTTGCAGCTGCAAGCTTATATACACCACCGAAGGCAGGGCAGTCTGAGGAGGTAATAAGCTTGGTGCCGACTCCCCAGGAGGTAATCGGAGCGCCCTGGAGCTTTAAACTCTGAATGAGGTTCTCATCCAGATCGCTGGAGGCGGAGATAATGGCTTCGGGAAATCCTGCATCGTCCAGCATAGCCCTCGCTTTTTTAGAAAGGTAGGCAAGATCTCCGCTGTCTAAGCGGATTCCGATTTTTCTGGGATGCAGTCCCTCATCTCTTAATTCCTTAAAGACCCGGATGGCGTTGGGAACACCGGATTTTAATGTGTCATAAGTGTCTACCAGAAGCATACATGCATCCGGATACAGAGAGGCATAGGTCTTAAATGCTGTATATTCGTCCGGAAAACTCATGATCCAGCTGTGGGCATGGGTGCCCAGCACCGGAAGGTCAAACATTTTCCCGGCAAGTACATTGGAGGTGCCGTCACATCCGCCGATCACAGCAGCTCTGGCACCGTAAGTCCCTGCATCAGCTCCCTGGGCACGTCTCAGCCCGAACTCCATAACACCGCTTCCGCCAGCCGCATAGACGACGCGGGAGGCTTTCGTGGCGATCAGGCTCTGATGATTAATAATATTTAATATAGCAGTCTCAATCAGCTGGGCTTCCATCATGGGAGCGATCACCTTCAGGAGCGGCTCCATCGGAAAGACAACAGTGCCTTCCGGAATGGCATAAATATCACCGGTAAAATGGTATCCTGCAAGGTATTCCAGGAAATCTTCATCAAATATGTCAAGGCTTCGCAAGTAGTCAATATCTTCATATGAGAAAGACAGGTTTTTGATATAATCAATGACCAGCTCAAGTCCGCAGGCAATGGCATAGCCGCTGCCGGAAGGATTGTCCCGGTAAAAGACGTCAAAAATCACGGTCTCGTCATTGCCGGACTTGTAATATCCCTGCATCATGGTCAGTTCATAAAGGTCCGTCAGCAATGTAAAATTTCGAGTCATCATTCCCCGATATCTCCTTTGTGTAGTTAGATTTTGACTTATCGTCATTTTTATATATTATATCATAAAATGTAAAGTAAAAATCATGAGTTTTTACTGCAGTTTCCGTCGCGGGATGAATTTTAGAGTTCCGTTTCCAGTATATTCAGGAGCTGCTCTCCGACGGATTCTTCATTCGGTCCCTCAACCGTGACGGATATCTCATCCCCGCATCCGGCCCCAAGGGCCATGAGATCAATGGGATTTTCGGCAGCAGCCTCAATACCTCTGCAGGAAAGGACGATGGAGCAGCCGGAGTTTCTGGCTAAAGCAATGATAGACACGCAGGGACGGGCATGGAGTCCGTTCGGCGCCTCGATTTTATAAGAAAGTGTTTTCATGAGATAAAACCTCCAAATGTTACCTGATTTATTTTGGTATTTTGATATAATCTTATTACTATCTATGGTAACATATTGTGAAAGAGAAAATCCATAAATTTGTTTGGAGAAAAAGTTTTTTATGTCATTTCTTAAGATTTCATCATCCGGAGGAAGACGGAGGGAGGGCCATGGAGAGAGGGAAGAAGACAAACAAAGACAGGCTCTTTGAGCAGGTTGAAAAGAGGGCAAGAGGCGAGGCGCAGGGAGTTGATGCTACTCATCTCGCCCAAAGTCTTGGAATACCGAGAAATCTTGCAAGCAGTCTGCTCAATGAACTGGCCGCAGAGGGAAAGATCCGGAAGAAAAAGACGAGGCCGGTGTTGTTTTATTGTGACTGCAGGGAGGAAGATCAGGAGGAGGAAGATCCATTCCGTGAGTTTATAGGATTTGATAAGAGTCTGAGGGAACAGGTGGAGAAGTGCCGCCTGGCCGCCAATTACCCCAACAGGGGGATGCCGGTCATGATCCTCGGACCCAGCGGTGTCGGAAAGAGTCTGATGGCAGAATACATATTCCGCTATGCAAAATTTAAGAAACTGATCCCGGAAGATGCACCGTTTGTTGTTTTAAACTGTGCAGATTATGCGAATAACCAGGAACTTTTATCTTCCATACTGTTTGGATACAAAAAAGGGGCCTTTACCGGAGCAGCCGAGACGACAGAAGGTCTTTTCCAAAAAGCGGACAAAGGATATTTATTTTTGGATGAGTTTCACAGGCTCCCGCCGGAAGGACAGGAAAAGCTGTTCCGGTATATCGACAAGGGAGTGGTGGCAAAAATCGGTGACAGCAGCAGTGAATCCAGGGTCGATGTCCGCCTTATCTTTGCGACGACAGAGGATATCAGTTCGATGCTGGATACTTTTATCCGGAGAGTTCCGGTCATGATTGAGATTCCTCCGTTTGCGGAGAGAACGATCGAGGAGCGGTTTCAGATTATCTGCAGGCTGTTTTTCCAGGAAGCACAGACGATGGGCTGCGGCTTTCTGGTCAGCAGCAATGTGGTGAATCAGCTTTTAATGCTGGATTTAAAAGGAAACATCGGAAGCATTAAAAATGCGGTCAAGTTAAGCTGTGCCAGTGCATTCTGCCGGGAAAAGGCAGAACAGGTCAGGGTCAAAATCCGAGATTTAAGTGACCACTACCGGTTTGAGCGCGGAAAAACCCAAATACAGTATATTACGGAAGCGGTTTTGATAGATAAAGAATGGAGTCCGAAAAAGGGTTCCGGACCGAAGGGGGAAAAGATCCGGAACAATCTGGACTGGACGGAACTTTGCCGTCTTCTCGGGCGTTATCAAAATCACGGGATGACTCAGGAACGTTTCCGGTCCAAGATTTACAGGATGCTGGAAAAGTTTACGGGAAGTGTCATGGAATTAACCAGTGATGAAATGTCGGAGGCAATCTATCAGGGTGCGATCGAAAAGATCCTTGGTTACCTTCAGGAAAATTATGGACTCCAGTATAACGGCACAATGCTGACAGTATTAAGCAGGATACTGCTGCTGTTCAGCAGAGACGACGGATTTTCGGAAGAAGATGTCGAGGAACTGAGAAAGATCGAGGAGCTGATCAGAAGCCAGCTGTACAGATGCTATAAGATGAGTGCAATTTTTTATGAAATGGCCAGACAGACCATTGACTATGAGGCCTGTCCGCAGATGATCCGGGTATTTACGGCACTTTATTTTTACTGCAGGATGGATGTACAGAATGATTTGAGCAATGCGGTGATTGTTGCTCACGGTCACGCTACGGCTTCCAGCATAGCGAGTATGGCGAACCGGATGTTTGGACAGTACATTTTTGAGGCATTCGATATGCCGTTTGATATTTCTAAAAAAGAGGTCGTAAAGAAGATCAGAAATTATTTGAAAAGAGTCGATACGTCCAGAGGACTTCTGCTGTTTGTAGATACAGGATCACTCCTGGACATCGCGGAAGATATCCAAAACGACGTAGAGGGAGATCTGGGAATCATCAATAATATTACGACACAGATGGCAGTGGAGGCGGGAGAACGCATTCTCAAAAGAGAGGGAATTCAGTTTGTTGTGGAGCAGGTGGTGAAACATAATGTCACGAATTTTACTTATATCAAACAGCGCAGGAAGGCAGATGCCGTTGTGGTCTGCTGTATTACCGGCATTGGAACGGCACTGAAAATACGGGATATGTTAAGGGAAGGTTTCCGCGAGACAGAGGTTGAGATCGAAGCATGCGAATATCAGGAACTGGCGTCTGAAAAACTGCAGTGTGAAGTGTTTCACAAATATAATGTACTGTTTATTATTTCTACGATTGAACTGAATCTTCCGGAAAAGCCGGTGCTGCTCTTAAACGACCTTGTAACGGAGAAGGGGAAGGCTCTGATAGAAGACGGCTTAAGAGGCAAGTATACAGAGAGGGTGATCCGACAGGTGATGACAAATATCATTAAGGGTTTCAGTATGAGAAATATTATAGGACAGCTGACGATACTGAATCCCGATAAGATCATCGTGGATGTGGAAGAAGCCGTAGAGAAGATAGAGGATTTCAGCCGATCGGCATTTTCGGTGGATTTGAAAAAAATGCTGTATATCCATATCAGTATTATGGTGGAACGCCTGATTCTGGAAAAAGGGCGGCTGCCTTTAGAAGATGAATCACAATTTGCCAAGTGTCATTCTGAGTTTATTATAAACGCAAAAAACAGCTTTTCTGTCATAGAATCTAAATATAATGTGTCAGTAAATCAAAAAGAGCTGAAATTAATTTATGAATTAATCACCGGGAAAAGCGGAGGTCCTGCATGAAAATGCAGGGCTTTCTTTTTTCTCTGAAGTTTTTGCATTAAAAGTTGGCACAAAAATTGCTGTATAGCTTTATATAAACAATTTACAGCTGCATGCAAAAGGAGGGCCGAGATGATTGAAATGGTGATAGCAGCGCACGGAGGGTTTGGAAAAGAGCTGCTGAATAGTGTATCACTGGTCGTGGGACCGGTGGACAAATGTGCCGCATGGTCCCTGAATCCCGGGGATAATATTGAGAGAACAGGACTTCAGCTGAAAAAACTGCTGGATGAGATGGACGATGAGGAAGGAGGGATTGTCTTTACGGATATCTGGGGAGGGACTCCGGCCAATCTGTCACTTAAATACTCCAGAAATAAAAACATTAAAGTAATTTCCGGAGCGAGCCTGCCGATGATACTTGAGTTTATAAATGTGAGAGAGGAGCTGGGTCTTTCAGAAACTGCAGAGCGCTGTGTTGAAGCGGCGAGAAAAGGATCGGTTATCATCAGTGATCTTTTTAATGAAAGGAGGAAGGAAAATGGCTGAGATTCAAATTGCAAGGATCGACTACAGGCTGATTCACGGACAGGTAGTGACGAAATGGATGAAGGCTTATCCCGCAAAGCGCATTGTCATTGTGGATACAGAGCTGGCGCAGGATGATTTTATGGATGATATCTATGCGATGGCCGCGCCGGCAGGAACGAAAGTGGATGTGGTGGAGACAGACCAGGCAAAAAGTTTTTTGGAAGGAACGAAAGGGAGTGTGTTTTTACTGTTTAAGAATGTAGAATCCTGTTTTGAAGCTTTTTCTGACGGTGTGATATTCTCAAAGCTGGTCGTGGGAGGAATACCTACGGATGCGGGAAAAGCCCTTGTTTACAGCAGCATTTATATGAGTGCGTCTGAGTATGAGAAGCTGGAAAAGATCAGCGATACAGGGATACAGGTAATTCTTCAGTCCACACCGGACGACTCTTATGCAGAACTTTCAAAAATTAAAGAAAAACTATAAGGAGGATTTGTTATGGATGTACAGACGTTAATCATGGCCATCGCCATGGGTGTGCTCTATTGGATAGCCAACGGATATCTGGGATATACATTGTGGATATCAGTGGGAACGCCGTTTACCATGGGATTGGTCGCAGGACTGATCTACGGAGATATTGCAACAGGTATTATTTTGGCCGGCAGTATTAAATTGATCTACCTGGGAGTCTTCGCACCGGGAGGACAGCTGCCGGCGGATGAAGGAATAGCCGCAGCATGTGTCATCCCCATTGCCCTAAAGACCGGGATGGCACCGGAGGTAGCGATTTCTCTGGCCGTGCCGGTTGGGCTTCTGGGAGCATTCCTTTATAACTTTAAAAAGATTGCAAACTGCATGTTTGTTGTAAAGGCCGATAAGTATGCAGAGGAAGGCAACATGAAGGGGGTATGGCGGTGTGCAAGTATCTGGCCGTTTCTTCTCAGTGCACTGCTCTTTTTCCTGCCGGTATTTCTGGTAAATATTTTTGGAGCCGACGTAGTAAAACCTGTTTTGAATGCAATTCCCGAGTGGCTGATGCACGGGCTGGAAGTTGCCGGAGGAGTGCTGCCTGCCGTGGGATTTGCAATGATCATTTACATGATAGGAAAAGCAAAATATATCCCGCTGTTTCTCATCGGTTTTTACCTGGTGAAGATAGCAAATATCAATACACTGGTTGCGGGCGTGTTTGCAGTCTGCATTGCAGTCACAGCCATTGTACTGAAGAGGGAAGTAAAGGAGGAACTGGCTGATGAGTGAAGATATGAAGGTAAAAGAAGCAGTTGAATCAGAAAGCAGAGAAGGCTCAGTCCTCACCAAAAAGGATATTGACAAAGCCTACTTCCGCTGGTGGATGACGGCGGAAATAAGCGCCAACTATGAGAGGATGCAGGGCCTTGCATATGGGGCGAGCATGATCCCGATCCTGGAAAAGTTATATCCGGAGAAAGAGGATCTTTCCGAAGCGCTAAAGCGGCATCTTGCGTTTTTTAATACAGAGGCAACATGGGGCAGCATGATTTTCGGAAGCGCCATTGCGATGGAAGAAGAGAGGGCAAAACATAAGAAAATGCCCGGAGAAATGATCACCAGTTACAAGACCGGCCTCATGGGACCGGTTGCAGGAATCGGCGATACGGTGGATCTGGCGACGATCTTTACTCTTGTAAGCGCATTCTGCTGCAGCTTTGCGATGAAAGGAAGTCTGGCGGCTCCGATTATCATGTTCCTGTTAGGGGCGGCTATGTATGTAGAAGGGCTGATCTTCCACAGAGCCGGATACAAAATGGGACGTTCTTCTGTGAAGAATATCATGTCCTCCGGTAAATTAAAGGATATGATAAACGGTGCAAATATGATCGGTATGTTTATGATGGGTGCGTTATCCGCAGGTTTGGTCAGCCTGTCCACAGTAGTCAAAACAAAGTCTTTTAACCTGCAGGAGACACTGGACTCCATCGCACCCGGAATATTGCCTCTGCTGGTGATTTTTCTGGCATATTTCGGACTAAAGGGAAGGAAGATGTCTGCACCGAAAATTGTCATCCTGATTATTCTTGTGTGTGTAGTGGGATCTTTGCTGAAAGTATTATAAATATAATGAAAATAAAGAAGGTGGTATTATCAGTCTGATCAGCTGTAATTTTTACTCCAGGGCGTTGGGACGCAGTACCAGGTTCTATGCGGCTCTGCCGAAGGAAACGGTGGGAGGAAAGCTTCAGGTGCTTTACCTTCTGCACGGGGGAGGGGACAACGAGACAAAGTGGCACCGCAGAGTGCCTGTGGAACGGATTTTTTCCGGTCTGAAAGTTTTAGTCGTTATGCCGGACGGAGGCCTCAGCTATTACACCGATACAGTGTGCGGAGAAAACTACTGGACCTATCTGAGCGAGGAACTGCCGGAGGTCATAAGAAGTTATTTTCCGGTATCTGAAAAAAGGGAAGATACATTTACGGCTGGACTTTCCATGGGAGGATACGGAGCCATGAAACTTGCGCTGCTTAAACCGGAACGGTTTGCCAAAGCGGCAACATTTTCAGGGAGCCTTGACATGGTGAGAGAGATCGGGGTTGTCATGTCCGATACGAAGGAACGGGAAGAATTTCTTGGGGATTACGAAATGGATGAGACATTTTATACATCCATTTTCGGAGATTTAGACAAAATAAAGGGCAGTCCGGCAGACATTTATCATCTGCTGGAAATGCACCGGGGGAAAACAGAGCATCTGCCTGACATCTATCAATGCTGCGGTACGGAAGACTTTTTATACAGGTTTAATCTGCTCTTTAAGAATAAACTGAACCATATGGGGGCAGGGCTTACGTTCGAAGAATGGCCGGGAGGACATGACTGGGTATTTTGGGAAGAAGCCCTCCGCCGCTCAGTCAGATGGTTTTCATTTAAAAGAGAGTATATCTCAGACGGGGAGGTGTAGCTTTGGCGTACATACTCTGTGATTTTTATTCCAGGTCATTGGGAAAAGATACGGTTATTCATATGATTTTTCCGGAATATGGACAGATCGGTAAAAAGAAGATTAAGATCTGTACTCTGCTGCACGGCCAGAGCCAGGATGCTTCTTTCTGGGTCCGCAGAACAAATATAGAGCAGATTGCCGGGGAAGAGAATATGGCTGTTATCATGCCGGAGGCAGCGAGAAGCTTTTTTGTGCAAATGCCCAATGAAAGAAATTTTCAAAAATTCCTGCGGGAAGAGCTGCCGGAATTTTTGGACAATACGTTTCCTTTTTTATCAAAGAATCCGGAAGATCACATGATCGCATCCAGCGAAAAGTCTTGTGCAGGGAGAATGAAAGATATTGTGTCAGAGGGCTGTTCTTATTACGGACGGTGGAGCTGTCTTCCGCGTGATTTTACAGATGCGGACCTGCGGTTTCTGATGTCGGGAACAGAAATTCATGAAGATGGTTGACATTTAAAAATGCCTATACTAAAATAAACACAAATAAACATTTTCAAAGAGCGTTGACAGAGACAGTACTTATGCTGTAAAAGCAGAGAGCGAGTCAGGGGCGGTGGGAGCCTGATGCAAGTAGCACATAAGGAATATCACTCTTGAGCTGCAAGCTGAACAAAGTAAGCTGTGCCGGCATCCTCCGTTATCAGGATAACATATGTCAGTATGTGAAATAGGTGGTATAGAAGCAGCAAGTGTTGTCCTATTTTAGGACAGCACTTTTTTATTTTACAGGGAAGGCCGCAGAACTTCCCTATGAAATAAAAACGCCGTCTAAGAAAATCAAAATTAATAAAAAAGGAGAAATAGACGATGTACAAGAAAGTATCTTCCGACCTGAATTTTGTTGACCGCGAGAAGCAGACCGTTGAGTTCTGGAAAGAACACAAGATTTTTGAAAAGAGTATCGAAGAGAGAAAAGGGGATGACACCTATACTTTTTATGACGGGCCTCCGACAGCAAACGGAAAACCCCATATCGGCCATGTTCTGACACGCGTCATCAAGGATATGATCCCGCGCTATCAGACGATGAAAGGCCACAAGATCATCCGTAAGGCAGGGTGGGACACCCATGGTCTTCCGGTAGAACTGGAAGTGGAAAAGAAGCTTGGATTAGACGGAAAAGAACAGATCGAAGAATACGGACTGGCTCCTTTCATTAAAGAATGTAAAGAAAGTGTCTGGAAGTATAAAGGCATGTGGGAAGATTTCTCAGGTGTGGTAGGCTTTTGGGCAGATATGGATGATCCCTATGTAACTTATCACAACGACTATATCGAATCCGTCTGGTGGGCATTAAAACAGATCTGGGATAAAGGTCTCCTTTATAAGGGATATAAGATTGTACCTTACTGCCCTCGCTGCGGAACCCCGCTTTCTTCCCATGAGGTAGCCCAGGGATATAAAGATGTAAAAGAAAAATCAGCCATTGCAAGATTTAAAGTGAAGGATGAGGACGCATATATTCTGGCTTGGACCACAACCCCATGGACCCTTCCTTCTAATGTGGCACTCTGTGTGAATCCGAATGAGACTTATGTCAAAGTGGAAAATGACGGATATACTTATTATCTGGCAGAAGCGCTCTGTGACAGTGTACTCGAAGGTGAATACAAGGTGCTTGAGACATACAAAGGAACAGACCTGGAATATAAGGAGTACGAGCCGCTGTTCCCGTTTGTGACACCGAAAGAGAAGGCATATTACGTAACCTGCGATACCTATGTCACGCTGACAGACGGTACAGGAGTGGTCCACATCGCCCCTGCATTTGGTGAGGACGATGCTCAGGTCGGCAGAAAATACGGACTGCCGTTCGTACAGCTTGTGGATGAAAAAGGTGAGATGACAAAAGAGACACCTTGGGCAGGAACGTTCTGTAAAGATGCGGATAAACTGATCCTGAAAGATCTGGAAGAAAGAGGTCTCTTATTTGCGGCACTTGACTTTGAGCACAGTTATCCTCACTGCTGGAGATGTGATACTCCGCTGATCTACTATGCGAGAGAATCCTGGTTTATTAAGATGACGGATGTAAAAGACCAGCTGATCAAGAACAACAATACCGTCAACTGGATTCCGGAAAACATCGGAAAAGGACGTTTCGGGGACTGGCTGGAAAATGTCCAGGATTGGGGCATTTCCAGAAACCGTTACTGGGGAACTCCGCTGAATGTCTGGGAATGTGAATGCGGACATCAGCACGCCATCGGTTCTATTGAAGAGTTAAAGAGTATGTCTGACAACTGCCCGGAGGACATCGAACTGCACCGCCCATATATTGACGATGTGACTGTAAAGTGTCCGGAGTGCGGAAAAGAGATGCGCCGGGTGGAAGAAGTGATCGACTGTTGGTTTGACTCAGGTTCCATGCCGTTTGCACAGTGGCATTATCCGTTTGAAAATAAAGAAATCTTCGAGGAGAATTTCCCTGCTGACTTTATATCCGAAGCAGTGGACCAGACAAGAGGATGGTTCTATTCTCTCCTGGCAATCTCTACGCTGCTGTTTGACAAGGCTCCATATAAAAATGTCATTGTATTAGGTCATGTCCAGGATGAAAACGGACAAAAGATGTCCAAGTCCAAAGGAAATGCAGTCGATCCTATGGAGGCACTGGCAGAGCATGGGGCAGATGCCATCCGCTGGTACTTCTATACAAACAGCGCCCCATGGCTTCCGAACCGGTTCCATGGAAAAGCCGTGACTGAAGGCCAGAGAAAGTTCATGGGAACACTGTGGAATACTTATGCATTCTATGTGTTATATGCAGAGATCGATCAGTTTGATCCAACGAAATACAGTCTGGATCATGACAAGCTGCCGGTCATGGACCGCTGGCTTTTATCCAAGCTGAATTCTCTCGTGAGAACTGTGGATGAGAATCTGGGCGCTTACAGGATTCCGGAAGCCGCAAGGGCTCTACAGGAATTTGTCGATGAGATGAGCAACTGGTATGTAAGACGATGCCGTGAGAGGTTCTGGGCAAAGGGAATGGAGCAGGATAAAATCAATGCATATATGACTCTTTACACTGCGTTGACAACTGTCTGTAAGGCAGCGGCTCCGATGATTCCGTTTATGACGGAAGAAATTTATCAGAATCTCGTAAAAAGTGTGGATCAGGAGGCTCCTGAGAGCATCCATCTGTGTGACTTCCCGGCTGTGGATGAGAGTCTCTGCGACAAAGAGCTGGAAGAAAATATGGACGCCGTGTTAAAGATTGTCGTTCTCGGACGTGCGTGCAGAAACAGTGCCAGCATCAAGAACCGCCAGCCGATCGGACAGATGTATGTAAAAGCGCCATCAGAGCTGCCGGAATTCTATCAGGATATTATCCGTGAAGAATTAAATGTGAAAGCCATTGAGTTTACAGACGATGTTTCAAATTTCACCACATACAATTTCAAACCGCAGTTAAAGACAGTGGGACCGAAATACGGAAAACTATTAAACGGCATCCGCAAACATTTGACAGAGCTGGACGGAAACAAGGCCAAAGCAGAGCTGGATTCTAAGGGAATGCTTGAGTTCACTGTGGATGGCATGCCGGTGGAACTTTCCGAAGAGGATCTCCTGATCGAAATGGTGAAGCAGGAAGGCTTTGTGACAGAGGCGGACAGTGACTTTACGGTTGTGCTGGATACGAATCTGACAGAAGAGCTTCTCGAAGAAGGCTTTATCCGGGAAATCATCAGCAAGGTTCAGTCTATGAGAAAAGAGGCGGGATTTGAAGTGATGGATCAGATCACGATTTCTTATGAAGCAAATGAAAAAGTTAAAGAGCTGATCTCAAAAAATAAAAGTACTGTCATGAATGATGTGCTGGCTACGGGAATTGTGGCAGGAGAGGCAGCAGGCTTCATAAAAGAGTGGAACATCAATGGGGAAAAAGTAACTCTTGGAGTGAAAAAGAACGAAGAATAATTATTAAATAAAGATGAAAAAGAGATGGGCGGGATATCATCAGCAGATAGGTATTCCGCCCGCCTTTTGCAGATAAAAAGGAACAATATGTAAACGATAAAGTATTGTATAACTTTAACTTTTTTAGCATAGATAAAACGTCTGGCTGGGTAGGGGTAAATTTAACACCTCGTTTGAGCATACCTAGAACTTTTTTTGCTTTCGTTTGGACGATCTGAGCGGTATGTTAGCTGGTTAACTTTAAATGATTCCCGGAAATGGTATAGGGACGCTTGATATATTTTTCTGTTACAGGGAACATATCCTGTATTAAGAAAACACTTTCGCTGCCGGTATCCAATTTTGCGATATGCAGGATATCACAAGGCCGGCCATCAGAAATGCGCTGATCTATGAGGTTTTCATATTTCTTTATCTTACTGCTCATAGGAATCATCCAGTAAATTTCATGTGATGTATCTCGAAAACAGTAGTACTGCGGTCTGGATTCAAGTTTATTGCCTTTCAAATATGGATCGTTCATATCGTGGAAAAATTCATCTTTTATAATATAGAATCCTAAGATTTTTATATAAATATCCCTTTTTAGTATAATTATGTAAATATAGATTATAAAAACTTCCCACAATTTGTGGGAAGTTTACAACCCAACTATTTGTATACCGCATATTGGTCAGCGGTAAACTTTATATATTTATGATAACAAGGTTTTTATGCACTGTCAATATTTATTTCTATTTATATACAATTATTATGAATTATGTAAAGTGATTTTTGGAATACATTCTGCCTGTCCTGAATAAAATAATAAGACGGACAGGAAGGGGGATTTTAATGAGAAATAAATTGTCCTACCTTTTCTTTTTGCTGTTTCTGTTCTGCAGTGTTCCATATCTGCTGACAGTGGTGCTTTCAGGAAAAGAAGAAGCAAAACCTGTGGATTTTCAGACCCACACCAGCGGCTACACTGTGACAGTGAGCGGAAAACCGATGGATTTAGAAGCCTATTTGCTGGGTGTACTGCCGACACAGATTTCTATGGATGATGAAAAAGAGGCGTTAAAAGCCCAGGCGGTCATTTTGAGGACAGATATTCTGCGAAGAATCGGTGACAAAAAGAACATAAGCCAGGATTCTCTTCCATATAAATATGAGTCGGATGACAACTTGCAGGAAAAGTTAGGGGAACAAAAATATAAAATAACCGATCAGTCAAGAAAACAGGCAGTCGGGGAGACGACAGGAGAGGTCATTACATATGAGGGAAAATATATACAGCCGTATTTCCATGGCATCAGTGTCGGTACTACTTTGAGTGCCAAAGAATGGTTAGGAAAAGAGATCCCTTATCTTCAGGAAAAAGACAGCCTGAAAGATGTGGAATCACCGGAATATATGACTGGGATTCCAGTGACATATGGGCAGGTGGTGACTCAGCTGAAAAAGGAGAATAAGATCAGTCTGTCAGTGGAGGAAGCCAAGAAATCCATTCGGATCAAAGAAAAGACAGGAAACGGTTATGTCAAAAAAGTACAGGTCGGAAAATATGTTATGACCGGAGAGGCTTGGGCAAAATGCTTTCAGCTGAACTCTACGAACTTTTATCTGGAGCCGTATGACGGCAAGCTGAGGATGGTAGCGCTGGGAAAAGGCCTTGGGCTCGGACTGTCCCAATATGGAGCCAATGAGCTGGCCAAGGACGGAAAAAGTTATAAAAATATTTTAAAATATTATTATACAGGAATTCAAATTACAAAAATGTCTGATCAGTGAATAAAGCCTCAGAATTCGGTAAAACTATCACTGAGGTGATGAAAATGAAAGGACATAACCGGGACGTCTCTTCCCCATTAAAGAAATACTATGCGGTGATGCTGGTAGGACTGGCCCTTTTTATCGGGATCATGACATATTACAGCATAGAATTTAAAAATAAAAGAGACTTAGCAAAACAGCAGGTAGATTTAAACAAGGATTCCGTCGGTGTCAATAACGGGGCTACCGAGGGAACAACAGAAGCAACGACCACAGAAGCGACGGAGGCAGAGACTGAAAAGACCACAGAGACTATGAACCAGAATACGGTATCATATGATGGAAAAACAAAGCTTGCCTGGCCGCTGACAGGAAACGTTCTGATGCCTTACAGCGTTGACTCCACTATTTATTTTGAATCCCTGGACCAGTACCGGGTAAATAAGGGAATCATGATCGAGGCAAAAGAGGGAATGGCAGTAAAAGCTCCGAAAAACGCAAAAGTAGAAGAAATCCGCAAGACCGAAGAATATGGACAGACTGTACTCCTGGATTTAGGGAACGGTTACACCGCACTCTACGGACAGCTGAAAAATCTCGCTGTGAAAGAAGGAGATACAGTGACAAAGAACCAGATTCTTGGTAAGGTTGCGGCCCCTACTGACTGCTTTACACTGGAGGGTGCAAATGTATACCTGCAGATGGAAAAGGACAAGAAGACAATTAATCCAACCAGTTATTTAGAATAGTGGAACAAAGATCTGAAAATATCGTATACTATATAAGAAGCAAAAATAACAGTCAATGTACTTTTTACTTTACTTTGCTTTTAAGGGTATCTTACTTTTCACATCTTTGGCTGCTGTAGAAGAAAGGCTGCCGCTTCGGCAGCTTTTTCTTCGAATAAACGAAGGAGAAATTGAGATGAAGAACTATACATATGTTTTAAAGTGCAGCGACAAGAGTCTCTACACAGGATGGACCAATGACATTGAAAAACGGCTGAAGTCCCACAACGAGGGCAAAGGCGCCAAGTACACAAGAGGCCGGACACCGGTTGAGCTTGTGTACTTGGAGGAGTTTGATACAAAAGAGGCGGCGATGAAAAGAGAAGCCGCTATAAAAAAGATGAGCCGGGCAGAGAAATTAAAGCTGCCCGGCATAAAAGTATGAGTTATATGCGAATATAAAGAGAACGAAAATATACAGTAAATGTGGTGGTAGATGTTCCGTTATGAAGCCAAAAATGTATGGTTGTATTGGAGCAATAATAATTATAAACTGGTATTGATCTATTTCCAGCTGTTATTTGGAGAACTGCAATCATTTTATATCCTGGTACCGAAGACATTGAGTAGGTTCTTTCTCCAGAATAACTATTAGCGGCAACCGTGATACTTGTATTTGCTTCTCTCATAATACAATAGTCTTTTAGCTTATTTGAGTTCTCTGAGACTTTTGTATTTAACAAGTTAAAATCGGATTGATTAGTTTTTTTTATAATTTCTGATTTTAAATTATTTAAATTAGTATTTAAGTCATTAACTCTGTTTATTAATTCATTGATTGATTCCGTATGCTCTTGATAAGCTTCAATATTTACCAGTCCTTTGGAGTTCAGTAATACTTCAAAAGGTGCTGTATTGGAAGTGTTAAAATAAAAATCCCATGTAACAGAATAACCCGGACTTTCCGTCTCGGAAGGAATATGCTTCGCTTGCGATGCTTGTGAAATACAAAATAATAACTCACCTTCATCTGGGTCTTCTGCAAAAAATCCAATTTGCCATAAGTCATAACTTGCCTTTAAACCTGTGTTCTCAAGAAGAACCGGAAGAATTGATTTTTCACCTTCTGTCCTGGAGGGTTGAAGTGTAATGTCATATCCTCCTTCTGTGACATCTGTCTGCTGTCGAAGATCTACAACAGGGACCTGTTTGGCACCTGTTGTAACTCTTGTGATTTTTAAAGTCTGTCCCTGAAGTAGTTTCGCCTGCAATGCTTTTCCTTTGTCTGTTAATACTGTGTTTTCCCAAATATCCATAACATTACCTCCTGGTTTGTTATACTTTATAAAAACCAATGAAAATATGTGACAAATAACAGTTACTTTAAAAAGTATCAGACCATGATCTCTATAAAGAATATAACATGATAACCGAGGGTAATGTGGGCAAGTTAAGTTTGGAACAGGTGATAAAAATCCTATTTTTACACGGAATAATAATTTGCAGTAATTACAATTGCACTTCCTTTTGTGATGGTATTTGCAGTGCTTATACACAAATCTCCATAGGTATTTATATGTCCGCTTATAGCAAATCCTGAGTATTTTAATGAACATGATATTGCCACAGATCGATTACCGTCTCCGAGAGGCAGTCCGTTCAGTAATGTCCAGGAATTCCCACCGGAAAGATCCACAGATGTTATAATTACTATCTGTAAGCAAACCTTTTTTCCGTATGTAAAATATCCACCACCATCTATTGAACATCTATTAGAAGTAGGAGTGGGAACTGTCCAGAGCGGTGTATGGAATAAAGCTGAAATTAAATCATTAACCCTACGATTCACTTTACTAATCGCCTCTGTATGTTCCCGGTAAGCCTCGATATTTACCAACCCGCTGGAATTTAATACAACTTCAAAGGGTACTATATTGGAAGTATTAAAATAAAAATCCCACGTGACAGAATACCCCGGACTTTCCGTTTCTGAAGGAATATGTTTTGCCTGTGTTGCCTGCGCAAGACAAAACAATATCTCACCTTCATCCGGATCTTCTGCAAAAAATCCAACCTGCCATAAGTCATAACTTTCATTTAAACCTGTGTTTTCAAGCAGAACTGGAAGAATTGTTTTTTCACCTTCTGCTCTTGAGGGCTGAAGTGTTATATCATATCCCCCTTCTGTGACGTCTGTCTGCTGCCGAAG
The DNA here is from genome assembly GCF_014467075.1 of Anaerostipes caccae L1-92. Lineage (NCBI taxonomy): Bacteria > Bacillati > Bacillota > Clostridia > Lachnospirales > Lachnospiraceae > Anaerostipes > Anaerostipes caccae. Next base: position 3,254,968 of record NZ_AP023027.1, on the reverse strand, counting down.
ATCCACAATCGGGACCTTTTTGGCACCTGTCGTAACTCTTGTGATTTTTAATGTCTGTCCCTGAAGCAGCTTAGCCTGTAATACTCTTCCTTTGTCTGTTAATACTGTGTTTTCCCAAATATCCATAACATTACCTCCTGGTTTGTTATCCCTTAAAAAAGCCAATGATAATATGTAGCAAATAACAGCTACTCTAAAAACACCAGATCATGATCTCTATAAATACTATAACATGATGACCATGGGCAATGTGGGCGGGTTCTGTATGGGGCACTATAAAGAGAATAATGTAAGTTATAGTTTCACATAAATAAATCTTATTAAGGCAATTGCAGAAACAGCGCCAGTTCCATGATTCCAAAAATATACTTTTGAATTATCACAATAATGACAAGTAACTCTTGGGGAGTTTGTTATTGCACATTGTGTGAATAAAAGTTTATATCCAGATAAAGTTGGAGGGGATAAATTATAGTTTACTGATGAAGAGGCTCCAACACTATAAGACATCCACTGTTCTCTTATTGCAACATAATTTGTTAGCTTATTTGTAGTCTCGACTATTTTATTGTTTGCAGAACTTAATTTATCGTTGAGATCAGATATTCTGCTATTCACCTCATTAATCGCTTCTGTATGTTCCTGATAAGCCTCAATATTCACCAATCCGCTGGAGTTCAATACAATTTCAAACGGCACTGTATTAGAAGTATTAAAATAAAAATCCCACGTAACAGAATACCCCGGGCTTTCTGCCTCAGAAGGAATATGTTTCGCCTGTGATGCCTGTGAAATGCAAAATAATATCTCACCTTCATCTGGGTCTTCCACGAAAAATCCAACCTGCCATAAGTCATAGCTTTCTTTTAAACCAGTGTTTTCAAGCAGAACCGGAAGTATTGTTTTTTCGCCTTCTGTCCTTGAGGGCTGAAGTGTAATATCATATCCCCCTGCCGTGACATCCGTCTGCTGCCGAAGATCTACAATCGGCACCTTTTTGGACCCCGTCGTAACTCTGTTGATTTTTAGAGTCTGCCCCTGAAGCAGTTTCGCCTGCAGTGCTTTTCCCTGGTCGGTCAATACTGTGTTTTCCCAAATATTCATTTTCTTCTCCTTTGTAAAAAATTGATTTGTTAACTGCAGATATGAATATAGCATGATGACCGCGGGCAATGTGGGCAAGTTGAATTTGGGGCAAAAAAAAGAAACACAAAAATCTCTGTGTTTCTTTTTTTTGCCCCAATATGCTGTCTTCAAATATAGTGTTAAATAAAAAACATCATGATCAAATGGCAGGCGCTTCCTCCCATGACGAACAGATGGAATATTTCATGCAGTCCGAAATTCTTCCAGTGGTTTTCAAACCAGGAAAGCTTTAGGGCATAGATGATGCCGCCTACGGTATAGATGATACCGCCGGCCAAAAGCAGCCCGAAGCATACGGCAGACAATTTCTTAAATAACGGGGCAATGGCGATAACGCAAAACCAGCCCATGGCGATGTACATGACAGATGACACCCATTTAGGGCAAGTCACCCAGAACATTTTAAAAACAATACCTAAAATAGCAATGATCCAAATGGCAGTCAGCAGCCCGTAGCCCACTTTGCCGCCCAGTACAATGGTACAGATCGGTGTATAGGAACCTGCTATCAGGACAAAGATCATGGCATGATCGAGTTTTTTCAAAACCTTCATCACATGCTCAGAAGAATAAACGGAATGGTAGGTTGTGCTGGCTCCGTACAGGCCGATCATACTCAGTACAAAGATTGTCAGTGAGGCGATACGAATATAATCGTGAGTCTGAACACTGCTGACAATCAAGGGTATACCGGCCACAACGGACAGAACCATGCCAATAAAATGAGTGATTGCACTTCCGGGATCTTTCAGTCTAAAATTCATAGTGTATATACCTCCGATAAAAACTTGAGTCATTCATATATTATATGTAGTAATGAAAACTATATTCAGTGTATTTATATACTACTACTACAACGAAGCCATTTCAAGGACTTTTCTTATATTTATAAAAAGTTAAGATATTATTTGACATATGTCAGAAATATGGTATGATAATAAATGACATATGTCAGTAATTTACCAAAGGAGAAAACGGATGCCGAGACCCAGAAAATGCAGAAGAGTCTGTGCCATGCCTGAGAATCAGGGCTTTGAGCCGCTGGGAAAACAGGGAAAATGCTGCGGTAACAAAATTGTTAAGATGAGTATTGATGAATACGAAACTATTCGGCTCATTGATTGGGAAAAACTCACTCAGGTGCAGTGCGCAGAGCAGATGGGAATTGCCAGGACTACGGTCACAGGCATTTACGATTCTGCCAGAACAAAGCTGGCGGACGCTCTCATTCACGGGAAAATGTTAATGATTCAGGGCGGGGATTATACACTCTGTTCCGGAGATAAAGAAAATTGCAGCAGACGCTGCTGTAAAAAAGAAAAGGAGAAAGAAAGATGAAGATAGCAGTAACTTATGAAAACGGAGATATTTTTCAGCATTTTGGACACACAGAGCAGTTTAAGATTTATGAGACGGCCGATGGGAAAGTGTTAAACAGTGTAGTCGTATCTACTATGGGAAGCGGGCACGGTGCTTTGGCAGGATTTTTACAGGAACACGGGGCAGACACCCTGATCTGCGGCGGAATCGGCGCAGGGGCGCAGGAAGCTTTAAAGGAAGCAGGAATCACTCTGTACGGAGGAGTTTCCGGAAGCGCGGATCAGGCTGTTGAAGATCTGCTTAATAATGAACTCTCTTATGACGAAAATGTCATGTGCAGCCATCACGGTGAAGACCATCATCATGAAGGAAACTGCGGGGAACACGGCTGCGGCCGTCACTAATTGTCGAGAGACAGGCGCATTGTCTTCTTGACGCAGAACATGAAAATGTGTTATAGTTGATAACGTTGTTGCTCTGGATTGTCAGCATGCCTGACAACCCGGAGCATTATTTTTGATTGAATGAGAAAGATACAGAGGAATTTATGGACGCAGTAAGATTTGATGAGTTGAATATTAATGATAAAATATTAAAAGCAGTGAAAGAGATGGGCTTTGAGGCTGCCTCTCCGATTCAGGGGGCGGCAATCCCGGTGGTGCTTGAGGGAAGAGACATTGTTGGTCAGGCACAGACAGGAACCGGAAAGACCGCTGCATTTGGAATACCGCTTTTGGAAAAGATGGATACAAAGGTGAAAAAGCCTCAGGCCATGATTTTATGTCCCACAAGAGAACTGGCGATCCAGGTGGCGGATGAAATCCGTAAATTAGCCAAATTTATGCATGGAGCCAAAGTACTTCCGATCTATGGGGGACAGAACATTACGAATCAGATTCGGTCCCTGAAAACAGGAGCCAATATTATAGTAGGAACACCGGGCCGTATCATGGATCATATGCGCCGTCATACTCTGAAATTAGAAGATTTGAAAATGGTTGTCCTGGATGAGGCCGACGAGATGCTGAACATGGGATTCAGAGAAGATATCGAGAGTATTTTAAAAGAAGTACCGGAAGAAAGGCAGACTTTATTGTTCTCTGCCACGATGCCGAAGGCGATTCTGGACATTACGAAAAAATATCAGAAGGATTCCAAGCTGATCAAGGTAGTGCGCAAGGAACTGACAGTACCGAATATCGAGCAGTATTACTATGAGGTGAGGCCGAAACAGAAGGTTGAAGTGCTCTGCCGTCTGCTGGATATGCATTCTCCGAAGCTTTCCATCGTATTCTGCAATACAAAACGTATGGTAGACGAAGTGACGGGAGAACTGAAAGGCCGGGGGTACTTTGCAGAGGGGATCCACGGAGACCTGAAGCAGAGCCAGAGAGACCGTGTCATGAAAAGCTTCCGAGGCGGACGTGTGGATATCCTTGTGGCAACCGATGTGGCTGCGAGAGGAATCGATGTAGATGATGTAGATGCAGTCTTCAATTACGATCTCCCTCAGGATGATGAGTTTTATGTGCACCGGATCGGGCGTACCGGACGCGCAGGCAGGACTGGGAATGCATTTACTTTCGTGGCAGGAAAAGAAATTTATAAGCTGAGAGACGTACAGCGCTACTGTAAAACAAAGATCAAGGCAAGACCGATTCCGAGTTTAAATGATGTTCAGGCCACCAGAGCAGAAAAGAGTCTGGAGGAGATCACAGGACTGATTGAAGAAAACAATCTGGATAAATATGTAGATATGCTGGATGAATTCATCAATGAGACTGACTTCACAGCATTAGAGATCGCAGCGGCATTTCTGAAAAAACAAATTTCAGAGAATGAGGAACAGGAAGCACAGCAGAGTGAAGACTTTGGCGATACCGGAGCTGAAGCGGGAATGGTAAGACTCTTTATTAACATAGGAAAGAAAAAAGGAGTGCGCCCTGGAGATATCCTCGGAGCAATAGCGGGAGAATCCAGCATCTCCGGCGACCTGGTAGGTGCCATTGATGTGCATGATCAGTATACGTTTGTAGAAGTGCCGAAAGAGGTTGCAAAAGACGTTATGTACGGAATGAGACACGCAAAGATCAAGGGGAAGAGTGTCAGCATGGAGCCGGCGAACCGGAAATAAAATAATTAAGAAGCACTTTGGAAGGATTCATTTTCACCAAAGTGTTTTTTTTTGTATATTTCTCAGGGAAGGTCCTTGACAATACATGTATGGTAACTTATACTAAAAACAGTAACAATTATTATTATGAGAGGAGGACGCCTATGCAGCCTGCGACGAAAAGGAGCAAGCAGAGGGATGCGATCATTAACTTTTTGATGACGAGAAAAGATCATCCGACTGCGGATACCATTTATGTAAACATAAAAGAAGAATTTCCAAACATCAGTTTAGGTACGGTTTACCGCAATCTGGCACTGCTGTCAAGCCGCGGTGATATCCTAAAACTGAGTTATGACGGCGGGGCAGACAGATACGATGCCAATGTTGGTCCGCACTATCATTTTATATGCAAAGAGTGCGGGGAAGTCATCGATCTTAAGATGGACCCGATCGACCATGTAAATGCGATCGCAAGCGCCCAATTTAAAGGTCGTGTAGACGAGAATGTCACTTACTTTCGTGGAGTATGTGAAAAATGTTTAAAAAAAGATATTGACAATACAAAATAGCGGTGTTATGATTAGATCAACAAGAAAACAGTAATAGTTACTGATATCTTTACTGGGTTTCTTGAACACAGCAAAAACAGTAAAATAAATTCAAAGGAGATGTATAAGTATGAAGAAATGGGTTTGTACAGTATGCGGTTATGTTCACGAAGGAGATACTCCACCAGAAAAATGTCCAACATGCGGAGTACCGGCAGAAAAGTTTAAAGAGCAGACAGGTGAAAGAGAATGGGCTGCTGAGCATGTAGTCGGAGTGGCACAGGGAGCCAGCGAAGACATCATGGCTGACTTAAGAGCAAACTTTGAAGGAGAATGTTCTGAAGTAGGTATGTACCTTGCAATGAGCCGTGTGGCACACAGAGAAGGATATCCGGAAATCGGATTATACTGGGAAAAAGCTGCACTGGAAGAAGCAGAGCATGCAGCTAAATTTGCTGAACTGCTTGGAGAAGTGTTAACAGACAGCACAAAGAAAAACCTTGAGATGAGAGTTGATGCAGAGAATGGAGCAACAGCAGGTAAGTTTGACCTTGCAAAGAGAGCGAAAGCTGCAAACTTAGACGCAATCCATGACACTGTACATGAGATGGCAAGGGATGAAGCCCGCCACGGAAAAGCTTTTGAAGGATTATTAAAAAGATATTTCGGATAGAAAACATATAGAAAAGAGACTGCGCCCGCAGTCTCTTTTTGCATTTGTTAAAACGAAATCTAAGGATTCAGGATATTCTTTACAATATCCGCATCGCTTAAATAGACTATTTTGGAATCTTTCAGCTTCACATAGTAATTTTCTCCACTCTTATCTTTGGAGCCGATATACAAGGTGAGAGATTTTGATTTCTTTGTTTCTGTATCCTTATAGGTAATATCTACTGTGACACGGGATTCACTGTCCAGGCCGTATTTTGCGAGGTCTTTATCTTTGACGGAGTAGTTCTGACAGTCGCCGAAAGTGAACACTCCAAGTCCTCCGGCAATGCTGTCCATATCATTTTTGGATTTGGATGTGTAGGTTTTTACCTTGCTGCCGCTGGTTACAACAACTTTTTTCAGATTCCCGCTGCTCAGTGTGGGAAAAGTATCCGTCTGCATCATATCATTCAGAGAGTAAGATAAACCAGAGAGAAGGTCTGCGGATACAGTATAAACAGTCGATTTATCATCCAGCGTCAGATAATAGTTGTCTCCTGAGGCACTGCCGATATAATAAGTCGTCTGTGTTCCCTTTTTATCCTTTACCCTGATCGTATAGGCGGGGTGTTCCAGTCCGTAGTCTTCAAGGCTGTCTCCGTTTTTTAGTTTCCGGACGGCCTCGATCTTCTGAAACTGAGATGCCATGGAGGTGAGATAACTCTGTTCCACAGGAAATTCGCTGTCTTTTTCATAAAACCATGTACCGTTCCTTTTCACAAAAGACAGATCCTGCCCGTTGTTATAGGAAATAGAGGTGAGATCCGACATATCTTTAATGATCAGTTTGTCAGAAGAACTTTTTTGTGCAGACTGTTTTTTCTGATACATGCGGAGTCCGGCGTACAGGGCTAGAAGCCCTGCAAAGACCAGAATCAGAATGATCAATGTTTTTTTCTGTCTCATAGAAACCTCCTTACCTTCTTCTCCGGCGGAACCAGACGACAAAGCCTCCGGCAATGACCATGAAAGGAATGACAAAAATGATCAGGATACTGAAGATACCCGGGTGTGCGATGCTGTTATAAGTCACCTGGAGGCTCTTCGGCGAGACGGAAATATTATCTGTACTGTCCAGATTCGCTGTGACAGAATTCATGAACAGCGTAAGGTTTTCTAAAGTTGAAAAAGACTCTGTTACCTGTGCGTCGATGAGCATATTGCTTCCGTAGACGGTCAGACGGCTGTCTTTCTTTTTCTTCTTTCCGCCGCTGTCTTTTACAGTGACCGATTCTGTGGCTGCGGCACCCAGCATATAGGTTCCCTGTGTCTGTTTCTTCTCTGTGACGGCACAGCCGTTTTCAGAAGTGGCCATGAAAGATTCCACATTGATGGTATCCCGGACAGGATCTGTCTGCGTCATGCCTTTCGAGTTAATCATCAGCACAGAATTTGAGGAGATACCGGAGGCCATATCGCCGCTCACAGATAAGTTCGGTATGAGATAATAATAATTTCCCTGATAGCAGCGCTCTGCGTCGGCAATATATCCATTGGCAACTTTCAGGCCATAGTCTTCCAAAATACCATAGAGCCGTGTCATGCTCTTGTCTGTATAGGCCAGAAGGGACATGACGTTTCCTCCTTTTTTCAAATAAGTGGTCAGAACTTTGGCTTCATCTTTTGTGAGATCGCTGGTCGGGCCGTTGAGTATAAGAAGGTCACAGTCCTCCGGTATAGATGAGGCAGTCAGGAGATTCAGCTCTGACACAGAGATCCTGGATTTTTCCATCAGATCTGTGACAGAAGATGACAGGGCGGTTTCACCGTGTCCGGACGTGTAATAAGCCTTATATTCTTTTGTATTTGTCACATAATCTACTGCACTGGTCAGCTGTCCGTCTCCGTCAAACTTTGTGGCGGAAGAAGATGTATTATAATAGGAAGATTCCGTTACTAAAATATCGTCGAAGGAGATCGAAGTCTGCCGGTCTGTTGCTTTACAGGATACGACGATACTGTTTTTTTCCGTGTCATACTTTGTCAGTGCGGAAGGATGCAGTACGGGGTCGATCCATTCTACCCTGAGGCGGCTGGAGAGAGAGGCATACTTGGTGATAAAGGTCCTGATACGGTCATCGGTGTTCCCTTTTTCGGCGATTACATAAAGGCTGACGTCCTTATCTAAATTTTTAAGCAGCTTTTGGCTTGTTGATGAGATCTCATATATATTGGTGTCGCTGATATCAATCTGCCGGATCTTCTGAGGCAGCTGTGCCACAAGAAGATTAAACAGGATCACGATTCCTATGACAACGGCAGTAACAGCTATGCTGTATGAGCCTCTCCTGGAATTCTTTGTCTGAAATAATTGTTTTATTTTATCCACTTACAGTCCTCCTAACTCCATCGTCTTTTCTGAAATGCCTGCACGGTCAAAAATATAAAAAGAATGATGACGGAGAGATAGTATAAAAGCCCTCCGATATCAAAAATATAGTTCTGAGCGAAATTATAGAAAACACCGGTCAGGACGAAATGTTCCAGAATGTCATGAATGAAATTTTCAAATACAGACGATTTAATGAAATAAACCGCAATACTTAAGACCAAGCCGGCAATCTCGGCAATTCCTGCTATGATTTGGTTTTTTGTAATATGATAGATCAGTCCTGCGGCCAGTGACAGGAACAGGATGGTGATGATGACGCCGCTGAGTGCGCTGGTCGGCACATAGTTTAAGAGATTGTCAAGCATATACAAAAAGAATAAAACCCCGAAGGTGCTGATCGCCGCAATGACCGGGCTCTCTGTCAGAGAAGACAGAAACATTCCAATGCCGATAAAGACACAGCCCAGCAGATAAAAAGCCAGGATCGAAGAATAATCCACCAGAAGATGAGCATTTCCCTGAAACTTGATGATCAGAGGAAACAGGCAGTAGATCAGGCAGGGTATGGCGAACACGGTGATCATCGCAAAGTATTTGCCTAAAATGATCTTTGTCAGAGGCACAGGCGAGGTCAGAAGCAGCTGATCTGTCTTATTTTTTCTTTCTTCCGCAAAGCATTTCATGGACAGAACCGGGACCGTGATCAGAACGGCAAAGATGACGCCGGACAGCGAATAAGAAAAATAGGGATAGCCGCTGGTCAGGTTATATACCATAAAATATACACCTCCTATGACAGTGAGAACTGCCGCAAAGGCACAGCCAATCATGGAGGTAAAATAGGAGCGGAGTTCCCGCTTATAAATTGCTTTCATCTTTTTCGTCTCCTTCCTGTTCCTGGCTGTCTGTGTCGGTCAATTCCAGGAAAATGTCTTCAAGATTCGTCCTGGAAATATAAATCCGTGTGACCGGGATTTCTTCTCTTGCAAAAGCAAGGGAAATCTCCCGGCAGATTTTTTTACTGTCGCCGGTGAATTCCACTGAGATATCGCAGGAATCTCCCGTGTCTCCTTTCCAGCAGATTGTGTGTATGCCGGAGAGAGAATCCAGAACAGACTGTATTCGGGCCGGGTCCGACATGATGGTAAGCTCCACACTATCCTTTCCACGGGACGTTTCTTCCAGTTGTTTTGGTGTACCCTCGGCTGTCAGGCGCCCTTTTGAAATAATGAGGACATAATCGCAGATTTCCTGAACCTCCGCCAGGATATGAGAGCTGAGAATGATCGTATGATCTTTGGAGAGTGTGCGGATGAGCTGCCGGATTTCGATGATCTGCTTTGGGTCCAGGCCAACCGTCGGTTCATCCAGAATAATGATATCGGGGAAACCAAGCACTGCAGCCGCAAGACCGGTTCTCTGGCGGTATCCTTTGGAAAGATTGCGGATCAGGCGGCTGGAAACATCGGTAAGCCTGACGAGACTTAGAACTTCGTCTACCTGTGCCGCCCTTTCTTTTCCGGGGATCTCTTTTAGTTCAGATACGAAACTTAAATATTCCCGGACGGTCATATCGGGATAGAGGGGCGGAATTTCCGGAAGATATCCCACAGATCTTTTCGCTTTCTCCGGTTCTTTTAAAATATCGAATCCGTTGATCAGGACTTCTCCGCTGTCTGCACCGATATATCCGGTCATGATATTCATCGTAGTGGACTTTCCGGCGCCGTTAGGTCCGAGGAAACCGTAGACCCGGCCTTTCTCGATTGTAAATGACAGGTCATCCAACGCCGGATGGCCGTCATAGCTCTTGGTAAGATGTTTTACTTCAATCAATTTACTGCCTCCTTTTGTGTTGTCTCCTAACATAATAAAAAAGAAAACGAAACAAAATGTGATGAAAGTTTGATTCTTTTGTGTTCTCCTTCTGATCCTCAGTTACAAGTCTTTTTTTTTATTTCCATTTCTGTTATAATCTTAGAAAATAATTTCCATGTGACCTGCATTGTGTGAAAAGGGGCGGTGACTATGAAGGTAAAAGGCGTCAGACTTTATGGGGTAAAGGACATCAGGATGGAAGAATTTGAACTTCCCGGGATCAAAGAGGACGAGATCCTGCTCAAGATCCTCTGCAATGGAATTGCCATGTCTACTTTAAAAGAAATCACGCTTGCACAGAGGCATCTGAGGGTTCCGAAGAACATACGAAGATATCCGATCTTGATCGGACATGAATTCGCCGGTGTCATTGAACAGGTGGGTGAGAAGTGGAAGGATCAGTATTGTCCCGGAGACAAGTATGTAGTTGTTCCTGAGATACCCGGACAGATTGAGTCTCCCGGTTATTCCTATGAGTATTTCGGAGGAGCTGCCACCTACTGTATTGTCCCGGGAGAAGTGATTGAAAAGGGATGTCTGCTTACTTTTGAGGGGGAGAGCTTTTATGAGGCAACAGTGGCACAGGCACTGTACAGTATTGTGGGAAGCTTTCACTCCAATTACCACAGCAAACCCGGTTCCCACGACCACATTTCCGGTATCAAAGAAGGCGGCAATACAGTGATTCTTGGAGGATGCGGGCCCATGGGGCTGATGGCCATCCGCTATGTTCTGACTATGGAGAAGAAACCGAAAAGGCTTGTGGTGACGGATATTAACGAAGATCGGATTGCCAAAGCCAGAAGGCTGATTCCGGTGCAGGAAGCACAGCGAAATGGAGTGGAGCTTTACTATATAAATCCGTCCATGATGGTAGATCCTGCTTCCGCTCTGCTGGCACTGACCAATGAAAAGGGATATGACGATGTTTTCGTCTATGCCCCGCCGAAAAACGTGGCGGAGACAGGGAACAGGATCATGGCCATGGACGGCTGCATGAATATTTACGCGGCAACGGCGGACAAGAAGTACAGGGCGGGCATGAACATCTACGGCAGCCATTATCTTAAGACCAAGCTTATCGGCTCATCCGGGGGCCTTAGAAGCGATATGGAAGAAGCTCTTGAGCTGCTCCGTGACAAGAAGGTCGATGCTGCTATGAACATTACCCATATCGGAGGCCTTGATGCGGTTGTAGATACTACCTTGTATTTAAAGAAGATGCCGGGAGAGAAAAAGATCGTGTACACGCACATCTCTATGCCGCTGACGGCGATTGAGGATTTTCGGAAACTGGGAAAAGAAGACCCTCTGTTTGAACAGCTGGCGGATGCATGTGATGAGGCCGGGGGATTCTGGAACAAGAAAGCAGAGGAAATCCTGCTTGACTGGCATTCGGCGGAAGAATAGGGAAACAGATTTTTTTACCGTTATTTCCTAATAACTTCCTTGCATATTTGTATGTGAGTTAGTATAATATAGGAGTGAATTTACTTGACAAGTTCGGGTATAAGTAGGTATACTTTGATAATCAAACTATTATGAGGTATGAAGGAGATTAAATTATGTTAGAGAAAATGAAGGAAATCATTGCAGAACAGTTAAGCGTTGATGAAAGTGAAATTGCGTTAGAGACATCTTTCAAAGATGACTTAGGAGCTGACTCCCTGGACTTATTTGAATTAGTTATGGCATTAGAAGAAGAGTACGATGTAGAGATTCCGTCTGACGATCTGACAGAGCTTAATACTGTCGAAGATGTAATCAACTACTTAAAGAATAAAGGCGTAGAAGATTAAGATTGACAAAATATTGGCTTATAACTGATGATTTGAGGTTATAAGTCAATTTTTTAGAAACAGATATTTTGAAACTCAAAGTAATTGACGAGGTGATAACGATGGGTAAAATTGTTTTTATGTTTCCGGGACAGGGAGCACAGTATGTCGGTATGGGACAAGAGTTCTATGACTCTTTTGAACACAGCAGAGAAATATTTGAAAAAGCAAATGAAGTGTTGGATATTGATGTGAAGGCATTGTGCTTCGAGGAAAATGAAGACATTAACATTACGGAGTATACACAGGCGGCCATGGTGACAGCCAGTGTGGCCATTTTAAGAGAGATCGAAGCCATGGGTATAAAAGCAGATATGACAGCCGGTTTAAGTCTCGGTGAATACTGTGCCCTTGTTGCAGGCAATGTCATGAGCTTTGAGGATGCAGTCAAAGTTGTCCGCCAGAGGGGAATCCTTATGCAGGACACAGTGCCTGCCGGTGAGGGAGCTATGGCGGCTGTTCTTGGCATGAAGAAAGAAGAGATCGAGGCAGTGCTTCCCGGAGTGGACGGAGTTGTCTCCATCGCCAATTACAACTGCCCCGGACAGATTGTAATATCCGGGGAGGCGAAAGCCGTAGAGGCAGCGGCAGACGTGCTTCGCGAGGCAGGAGCCAAAAGAGTTCTTCCGCTGAAAGTCAGCGGACCATTTCACTCTCCTATGTTAAAACCTGCCGGGGAAAAACTGCTTGAGGTCTTAAAAGACGTGGATGTTCAGGATCCGGAGATTCCGTATGTTTCAAATACGACTGCAGAATTTGTTGCTTCCAAAGATCAGGTAAAAGACCTGCTGGGAAAACAGGTTTATTCTTCTGTCCGTTGGGAACAATCTATACATAAAATGATAGAAGCGGGAGCGGATACTTTTATCGAGATCGGTCCTGGAAGAACTCTGTCCGGCTTTATGAGAAAGATCGACCGGAAGATGAAAGTGATCAATATAGAGAAAAAAGAAGATTTGAAAAAGCTTGAGGAGGTCTTATCATGTTAGAAGGAAAAGTAGCTGTTGTCACAGGTGCAAGCCGTGGGATCGGCCGTGAAGTGGCACTGACCCTTGCGGGCTATGGGGCGAAAGTCATCGTCAATTACTGCGGGTCCAGAGAAAAAGCCGAAGAAGTGGTCGCTTCGATCAAAGAAAACGGCGGAGAAGCCAAAGTATATCAGGGAGATGTCTCCGATTTTGATACGGCCAAAGAAATGATGGCTTCCGTGAAAAAGGAATTCGGTTCCATCGACATCTTGGTAAACAACGCAGGAATCACAAAAGATAACCTGGCTATGAAGATGAGCGAAGAAGAGTTCGATCAGGTGATCAATGTCAATCTGAAGGGAACCTTTAACTGCATGAAACATGTGGCAAGGATTATGCTGAGACAAAAGTCCGGTCATATTATCAACATGTCTTCCGTTTCCGGTGTGATCGGAAATGCCGGGCAGATGAATTACTGTGCCTCCAAGGCAGGAGTCATCGGTATGACCAAATCTTTGGCAAGAGAACTTGGGTCCAGAGGGATCACGGTCAATGCGGTGGCACCGGGGTACATAGATACGGAGATGACGGAAGTGCTTCCGGAGGACGTGAAGAAGGGTATTATCGATACGATCCCGTTAAAAAAAGTAGGGACGACAAAGGATATCGCAGAGACAGTAGCATTTTTAGCATCTGACAAGGCGTCCTATATTACTGGGCAGACGATCAGTGTGGATGGCGGAATGGGAATGTAAAGGAGAGCAGTATGAAGAATTTAAAGAGAGTCGTAGTTACCGGAATGGGTGCGATTACTCCGATCGGAAACAGTGTGGAAGAGTTCTGGGACGGAATCAAACAGCAAAAGACTGGATTTGCTCCAATCAGTCATTTTGATGCCAGTGAATACAAAACTCATCTGGCAGCAGAAGTAAAGGATTTTAAAGCGAAAGATTATATAGACCCGCGTTCTGCAAGGAGAATGGAACTGTTCTCCCAGTACGCCGTGGCTGCGGCCAAAGAGGCTATCGAGGATTCCGGACTGGATCTGGAAAAAGAAGATACAGCGAGGATTGGTGTATCTGTCGGGTCGGGAACAGGAAGTCTGCAGATTGTAGAAAAAAACACCGAAGTCATCCGTACAAAGGGTCCTAACAGAGTCAAGCCTCTGGTGGTTCCGATGATGATCTCCAACATGGCTGCGGGAAATGTTTCCCTTGCGTTTGGGTTAAGGGGCAAGAGCATCAATGTAGTTACTGCATGTGCTACAGGCACGCAGTCTATTGGAGAAGCATTCCGCTCGATCCAGTGCGGCGAGGCAGATGTGATGGTGGCAGGAGGAACGGAAGCCTGCATCACGCCGGTAGCTGTGGCGGGATTTGCCTCTCTGACAGCACTGAGCAGTTCTGAAGATCCAAAACGTGCATCCATTCCGTTTGATAAGGAAAGAGACGGATTTGTTATTGGAGAGGGAGCAGGCGTAGTAGTGCTCGAGACATTGGAGCACGCCAAAGCCAGAGGTGCCAGGATCCTTGCGGAAGTCGTGGGATATGGTGCTACCAGCGATGCTTTCCATATCACATCTCCGGCAGAAGACGGAGAGGGTGCAGCGCGTGCGATGCAGTTTGCCATTGACGAGGCGGAGATTCGTCCCGATGATGTGGACTATATTAACGCCCACGGAACGAGTACACCGGCCAACGACAAGTTTGAGACGAAAGCGATCAAAACAACCTTCGGAGAGCACGCCAAAGACTTGAAGATCAGTTCTACAAAATCTATGATCGGTCACGGACTTGGGGCTGCCGGAGCCATTGAGTTTATCACCTGTGTAAAAACTGTTCTGGAAGACTACATTCATCCGACCGTAGGACTTAAGGTGCCGGATGAAGAATGTGACCTGGATTACACATTAGAGCCGGTCACAGACCGCACAGTCAATTATGCTCTGAGCAATTCACTTGGGTTCGGAGGACATAATGCAACACTTCTGATCAAAAAGTTTGCGGAATAGGGAGGATAGACTATGAAATTAGAGGAAATGAAAGAACTGATCCAGGCATTATCAGAGTCAGATGTCGATAAGTTTGAATATAAAGATGATGATTTCTCAGTGAAGCTGTCAAAGAAGAAAGAAAGAGTCCTGGCAGCACCGGAATTGGCGGTGCCGCCTGTGCCTGCGGCTGCACCTGCGCCGCAGAACACGCCGGAAGCTCTGCCGGAAGTAAAAGAGGCGGAAGGCAACGCCGTGACGGCTCCTTTGGTGGGTACCTTTTACGCGGCTCCGTCGGAAGGAGCAGATCCGTTCGTGCAGGTAGGCGATACGGTGACAAAGGGACAGATCATTGGAATTGTTGAAGCTATGAAGTTGATGAACGAAGTGGAGAGTGAGTTTGAAGGAACCGTAGTGAGCATCCCGGTTCATAACGGGGATATCGTAGAATACGGGGAACCTCTGGTCATTATCCGGTAAGAAAGGGGAAACATATGCTGAATATTAAAGAAATTATGAATATTATCCCGCACAGGAGCCCGTTTCTTTTGGTTGACCGGATTGAGGAAATGGAAGTCGGAAAAAGGGCAGTGGGCAAAAAATGCGTGACATATAATGAACCGTTCTTTGCGGGACATTTTCCGCAGGAGCCAGTGATGCCGGGTGTGCTGATCATCGAGGCTCTGGCTCAGGTCGGAGCCGTGTGCTGCCTTTCTGCAGAAGAGAACAAAGGAAAGATCGGATTTTTAGGCGGAGTCAATAAGGCAAAATTCCGCGGCAAAGTCGTACCCGGAGACGTGCTGAATCTGGAAGTAGAAATGATCAAGGTGAAAGGGCCGGTAGGAGTCGGCAAGGGAACCGCAACGGTGGACGGTAAGGTCGTCGCGTCCGGCGAAATCACATTTATGATCGGCTAGGAGGAAGCGTCGTATGTTTAAGAAAATTTTAATTGCAAACAGAGGAGAGATCGCGGTGCGAATCATCCGGGCATGCCGTGAGATGGACATCCTTTCTGTGGCAGTTTGCTCCGAGGCAGATAAAGATGCTCTGCATGCACAGCTGGCGGACGAGACCGTCTGTATCGGTCCTGCGCCTGCAAAGGACAGCTATCTGGATATGGAAAGGATCATTGGAGCTGCCATGGCGGTAGGGGCGGATGCCATTCATCCGGGATTCGGATTTTTATCGGAGAACAGCAAGTTTGTCCGCATGTGTGAAAAGTGCAACATATCCTTTATCGGGCCTTCCGCAGAAATCATTGACAAGATGGGGGATAAATCTTCTGCCAGAAAGACGATGATGGAAGCTGGTGTTCCTGTTGTGCCGGGGACCAAAGATGCGGTTTATGAAGCTTTGGAGGGCAGGAAGACTGCCGACGAGATGGGATATCCTGTCATGATCAAGGCATCCGCAGGCGGCGGAGGCAAGGGCATGAGGATCTGCGAAGATTCCGCAGAGTTTGAACATATATTTGAAACGGCAAAGCGGGAAGCAGAAAATGCTTTCGGAGACGGCACCATGTATATTGAAAAATATATCCGTGATCCAAGACATATCGAATTTCAGATTCTGGCTGATAAATACGGAAATGTAGTTCATCTGGGTGAGAGGGACTGTTCCATCCAGAGACGTCATCAGAAGCTGATCGAGGAGTCACCGTCACCGGCCATTAACAAAGAACTCAGAGAGAAGATGGGAGCCATTGCAGTCAAAGCGGCAAAAGCGGCCGGATATTACAGCGCAGGCACCATTGAATTCCTGAAGGACCAGGACGGGAATTTCTATTTCATTGAGATGAACACCAGAATTCAGGTAGAACATCCGGTCACGGAATGGGTCACCGGCATAGACTTGATCAGGGAACAGATTCGCATTGCGGCGGGAAGACATCTGACTTATCAGCAGAAGGATATCCATATCTCCGGACACGCCATCGAGGTAAGGGTAAATGCAGAGGATACGGAACACGATTTCAGGCCGAGTCCGGGAACCGTTACAAACGTACATTTTCCGGGCGGCAAGGGTGTGCGCATTGACTCTGCCCTGTTTACCGGTTATCAGATTCCTCCGTTCTATGATTCGATGGTTGCAAAACTGATCGTATATGACAAAAACCGTGAACTGGCATTGAGGAAGCTCAGAAATGCTCTGGGAGAGCTGGTGCTGGAAGGCATCAGGACGAACATTGATTACCAGTATGACATCATCAATCATCAGGATTTTATTGACGGAAATGTAGATACCGGATTTATTGAGAGGTTCCAGAAGGAACGGGAAGAAGAGACAGAAAGCCAGGGTGAAGCATCATGTTAAAAGAAATGTTTAAGAAAAGAACATTGACACCTCAGGAGAAAAAGCAGGCGGAACGGGTAAAAAAAGCCAAAGATACCCTGCTTGAATACCAGGCGCCGGAAGGGCTGTTCCAAAAATGCAGTGACTGCGGAAAGCCGGTCTATAACGAAGACATTATTGAAAATTATTATATCTGTCCCCACTGTGGAAATTATTTCAGAATACGGCCGAGAACAAGGATCGCCATGGTCCTGGACCGCAATACCTTTGAGGAGTGGGACACCGGACTTGCCACGTCCGATCCGCTGGAGTTTCCGGGCTATTTGAAAAAGCTGGAGCACCAGAAATCTGTGACCAATCTGGAAGAAGCGGTGATCACGGGAAAAGGAAAAATTGGGGGCAGTGAAGCGGCCATTGCAGTCATGAGCGCTGATTTTATGATGGGCAGCATGGGCCAGGTCGTCGGTGAAAAGATCACAAGGGCCATCGAGAGAGCAACTGATCAGAGAATCCCGATCATTATTTTTACATGTTCGGGAGGAGCCAGGATGCAGGAGGGAATCATTTCCCTGATGCAGATGGAAAAGACATCGGCGGCTTTGAGAAGACATGACCAGGCGGGACTTTTGTATATCAGTGTACTGACAGATCCGACGACCGGAGGAGTGACTGCAAGTTTTGCCATGCTGGGAGATGTCATACTGGCGGAACCGGGAGCATTGGTTGGATTTGCAGGGCCGCGAGTCATCGAGCAGACCATCGGTCAGAAGCTTCCGGATGGTTTCCAGAGATCTGAATTTCTGCTGGAGCACGGATTTGTGGATAAGATCGTTGAGCGGAAGAACCTGCGGAAAGTGCTTGCCACCATTATAAGGAGTTGTTGTTATGAGTCATAATAATTTAACACCATGGGAGAGAGTCGAGATCTCCAGGTCAGCGGAGCGGCCGACCAGCCTGGACTACATCACAACGATTTTTGACCGTTATATGTCTCTGCACGGAGACCGCTTATTTGGCGATGACGGGGCGATCGTAGGAGGGCTGGCATCCATAGACGGGATTCCGGTCACAGTTGTCGGACAGCAGAAAGGCCGTTCTACAAAAGAAAATATAAAAAGGAACTTCGGAATGCCTTCCCCGGAAGGCTACAGGAAGACTATGCGTCTCATGCGCCAGGCAGAGAAATTTCACCGTCCGGTCATCTGTTTTGTGGATACGCCGGGAGCCTTCTGCGGCATCGAAGCTGAAGAGGGCGGTATCGGTGAGGCGATTGCGAGGAACCTTTATGAGATGTCTTCCCTGAAAGTTCCGATCCTTTCAATTATGATCGGAGAAGGCGGCAGCGGCGGAGCCATCGCCATGGCTGTCGGCAATGAGGTGTGGAGTATGGAAAACTCCACTTACTCAGTCCTTTCCCCGGAAGGGTTTGCAAGTATTTTGTGGAAAGACGGAAGCAGAGCATCCGAGGCTGCAAAAGTAATGAAGATCACAGCGGCAGATTTAAAGGAACTCGGAGTGATCGAGAAGGTTATCAGAGAACCCGAACCTGCAAGCATTGATAATATTATCGAACTTTCAGAGGAGATCAGAGAGATGATTGTTGATTTCCTGAAACGATATAGGAAGAAAACGCCGGAAGAGATTGTAGAAGAGAGATACCAGCGCTTTAGAAAGATGTAAGTGAAAGAAAGACCACGGAGGTAATGGAAGTGAAACCATTAAAGATCGGGGATTTGGTTGCGAAAATCCCTATTATACAGGGGGGAATGGGCGTAGGTGTCAGTTTGAGTTCCCTTGCGGGAGCTGTTGCAAAAGAGGGCGGCATCGGTGTGCTGTCGGCGGCTCAGATCGGATACGACGAGCCGGATTTTGAGAAGGACCCTGAGGGGGCCAACATGCGTGCCATGAAAAAACACATCAGGAAGGCCAGAGAGATTGCGCCCGACGGTATCATCGGCATAAACATTATGGTAGCCACAAGGCTGTATGCCAACTATGTAAAGGAAGCGATTGCAAACGGCATTGACCTGATCATTTCAGGCGCGGGACTTCCGACAGAGCTTCCGGCTCTGGCAAAGGGAAGCAGGACAAAGCTTGTCCCGATCGTATCCCCGAAAAAGTCGGCGCGGGTGATTCTCAAGATGTGGGATAAAAAACATCAGACGGCGCCGGATGCGCTTCTGATCGAAGGTCCGAAGGCCGGAGGTCATCTGGGATTTAAATACGAAGAGCTTGTCAGCGATGAGACTTATGAAAACTATGACGATACGATCCGTGAGATCATTGACATGGTAAAACCATATGAAGAAAAGTATGAAAAAGACATTCCGGTTATCGTGGCGGGAGGAGTTTCTTCAAAAGAAGATATGGAGCACTGTCTTTCTATGGGAGCTTCCGGCGTGCAGATTGCCACTCCGTTTGTCACCACTGAGGAATGTGACGCTGATATCAGGTATAAAGAAGCTTATATTAACTGCAAAAAAGAAGATATCACAATCGTAAAGAGTCCGGTGGGAATGCCGGGGCGGGCCATCAAAAATAAATTTATGGAAATCGTCCAGAGAGAAGGCAGGATCAAGCCGAAGCACTGTTTTAACTGTATGTCTGCCTGCAATCCCGGTGAGACAGTTTACTGCATCACGGAGCGCCTGATCGAGGCTGTCAAAGGAAACATTGATGATGGATTGATCTTCTGCGGGGCTGATGCGTGGAAGTGTCATAAGATCAGCACGGTAAAAGATGTGATTGGAAGCTATATAAAATAAAAGATTAAACGAACAAAAAATCTCCGCAAAAGGATTCACTGCCTTTTGCGGAGATTTTTTGTTTCAAAGCAGTCTTCACACCAGGACTACATCGGTCATTTCCTGTATATTGCTCAGGACATCTCCGGGAATGTCGTTGTCGATGATCAGATGGTCAATATCATGCCAGCTTGTGTACTGTATGAGGGAAGATGCCTGAGCCTTGGAGCTGTCAGCGATCACTACATTGGTTCTGGCATTGGGTATGATGGCCTGTTTCGTCTGGGCGTCCTGAAAATCGGATACGGCCGGCCCTTTGTGCTGCTCAAAGCCGTTGGTGCCGAGGAATGCAATGTCGACCTTGAGAGAATTAATCAGGCTCGTGGCCTGGAATCCTTCGGCTGCCATACTGTTGGGATTCAGCATGCCTCCGGTGAGGATGACCTTGTTGCTGCTGTGTACCAAAGCATATGCGGCTTCCAGGGAAGTGGTCACGATGGTGTAGCCTGACTTTTTGCTGAGCATCCCGGCCAGGCAGAAGATCGTACTTCCGGAGTCCAGGAATATGACATTGCCGTCACCGATAAATTCCATTGCCCGTTCGCAGAGTTTTTCTTTTAATGGAAGCTTTTCCCGCACCCTGGATTCCCATGGAAGCGGCTGCAGTTCATAGACAGAAGTTGCGCCGCCGTGACTTTTTTTTACCGCTCCTATTTCATTTAAATGAAGTAAATCCCGCCGTATCGTTTCCCTGGATACCTGAAACTGCTTGGCCAGCTGGCTGATCTTTACGCTTCCATTGCTGTTTAATAATCTTATAATTTCTTTATGGCGTTCTGCCGCGATTAATTTGCCCATCCTGTATCTCCTTCGTGAATCAAGCTGTTTTAAGCATAGTTTACTTCATTTTTAAGTGAAAGTCAAATTTATACAGCACAAAATCATGCAAAACTCCAAAAAAAGCAAAATATTATGTTGACATTATTGGATTATGAATCTATAATGAAAGCATAAAGCAACAAAACGCCACAATATAAAAACATATTGCCACATAACAAGAAGAAGGAGAATAGGATGGAAGCAGTCAATTTAAAGATCATCACGGACGAACTTTCAAAGTTTTCAGGAATGGTTAAAGAAGAAGAAATCCAGGGTTTGGCAGATGAAATTAAGAAAGCAAATAAAATCTTTTTGGCAGGAGCAGGGCGTTCCGGGCTGGCAGCCAGAGGATTTACCAACCGTTTGCTGCATATGGGATTTGATGTACACTTTGTGGGAGAGATCTCCTGCCCGCCGATCAAAGAAGGAGATCTGATCATACTCGGATCCGGTTCCGGAACAACACAGAGCCTGATCGTTATGGGAGAAAAAGCAAAGAAGGTAGGGGCAAGGATTGCAACCGTTACTATGTTCCCGACTCATACCATCGGAGAGATGGCAGACGTTATCGTGACAGTTCCCGGCTCTACACCGAAGAAGGCAGAAGGAGAAAAGAACCTGGCAGAGTCCAATCAGCCGATGGGAAATCTGTTCGAGCAGATGAGCTGGCTGACCTATGACAGTATCATCATGAATCTGATGAGCGATCTTGGGCAGACAAGCGAAGAAATGATGGGAAGACATACAAACTTAGAATAAAAATTGTCCAGTTCATTTTGAAACTCAAAGAGGAGGAAAAGAATTGCAGAGATTTGTAAATAATCCGGATTATGTTGTTGAGGATATGCTGAAAGGCTTCTTGAAAGCCCATGATGATCTGATTGTAAAGAATGAAACAAATGACAGGGTAGTTCAGTATAAAAATACGCCGGTAGAAGGTAAAGTAGGTCTGGTAACCGGAGGCGGAAGCGGCCATGAGCCCGCATTCCTTGGTTATGTGGGAGAAAATATGATGGATGCGGTAGCTGTCGGAGAGGTGTTTTCATCTCCGTCTGCCCAGGCATTTTATGATGCATTTATGGCGGCAGACTCAGGAAAAGGTGTCGCATGCCTGTTTGGTAACTACGCCGGGGACAACATGAATGTAAAAATGGCAATCCGCAAAGCAAAAAAACAGGGAGTCACTGTAAAATATGTGACTGCGACAGACGATGTGGCATCTTCCCCGAAAGAGACAAAGGAAAAACGCCATGGAATCGCAGGCGGTGTCTTCATGTGGAAAACTGCGGGAGCGAAGGCTGCCATGGGAGCTGATCTGGATGAAGTGATCGAACTGGCTCAGAAAGCAGTGGACAACACCAGAAGTATCTGTGTGGGACTCAGTCCATGCGCAATACCGGCTGTGGGCCATCCGAACTTTGATATTAAAGAAGGCGATATGGAATTCGGAATCGGACATCACGGAGAACCGGGGATCAACGTTCAGAAACTAAAGCCTGCCAAAGAGATCGCAAAGGATATGGCAAAGGCAGTGATCGATGATCTGGAACCGGAAAACGGTGCTGAAGTGGCAGTGCTCTTATCCGGTCTGGGAGCAACACCGATCATGGAATTATACGTACTCTATGATGAAATTGAAGCGTATCTTAAGGATCA
Source organism: Anaerostipes caccae L1-92 (assembly GCF_014467075.1). Lineage (NCBI taxonomy): Bacteria > Bacillati > Bacillota > Clostridia > Lachnospirales > Lachnospiraceae > Anaerostipes > Anaerostipes caccae. Next base: position 3,232,547 of record NZ_AP023027.1, on the reverse strand, counting down.
GGGACTTTCTATTTATAAGGTGCTGATCGGAGATTATGTGACATCACTGGATATGAATGGTGCGGCACTTACGGTTATGAAGCTTGATGAAGAGTTAAAAGAGCTTCTGGACTATGATGCCAAAGCGCCTGGTTTAAAATAAGTCATTGACAACATTATTTAGATAGGAAAGGAACCTGATTATGAAATTACAGTTAGCTTTAGACGAAATGCCGTTAGTAGATGCCTTGAGATTTGCAGATAAGGTTGCAGAACACGTTGATATCATTGAAATTGGAACGCCGTTTGTCATGGATGAGGGAATGCGCGGAGTGCGTGAATTCCACCGTTTCTTCCCGGATAAAGAAATTCTTGCAGACTTAAAGATCATGGACGGCGGATACCTGGAAGCAAGCTATGCATATGAAGCCGGTGCAGCTTATGCGACAATCCTTGGAGTATCTGACAATCTGACGATCGAAGGGGCTCTAAAGGCTGCCAGAGATTATGAGAGAAAGCTTGTTGTGGATATGATCTGTGTAGAAGACCTTCCGAACAGAATTGCAAAGATGGAAGAGATCGGAGTCGATATTTTAGCAGTTCACACCGGAGCTGACCAGCAGGCGGCAGGCAGAGAGCCGATTCAGGATCTTCAGGTTATGACTGAGCATGCAAAAAAAGCTCAGATTGCCGTAGCCGGAGGAATCAACAGTAAGACCATCGGCAAATATGTGGCATTAAAACCGGAGATCATTATTGTAGGATCAGCAATCGGCCATGCGGATGATCCGGTAGCGGAAGCAAAAGCAATCAAAGACGCAATGCTGTAAAATACATAAGTAGTGAGGTAAAGTACTATGGCTAGTTTTAAAAATGCAGATGCAGGTATTATTGTAGACCAGCTGATCAAGACCATTCAGGAGCAGAGAGATTATCTGAGCGAAATTGACGGGAAGATCGGCGACGGTGATCATGGTATTAACATGAACAAAGGGTTTACGATGTGCGAAGATAAACTCAAGGGAAAGACTTATAACCTGAGTGAAGGTTTATCGATCCTTGGGGAGACTCTTCTCGACGATATCGGCGGGTCCATGGGACCGCTGTACGGCATGCTGTTTGATGAGATGGCAATGGCCTGTGAAGACTCTGAGGAGATTGACGCCGAGGTGTTTGGCGAGATGGTTACCAACGCTGTGGAAGGCCTGCAGGAGATCAGTCCTGCGAAGGTGGGTGATAAATCTCTGATCGATACATTGGTTCCGGCCAAGGAAGCTTTTATCGCAGCAAAAGAAGAAGGGAAAGAGTTTGCGCAGTGCCTGGAGGCAATGAATGAGGCTGCCGAAAAAGGGTGGCAGTCTACAAAAGATCTCGTGGCAAAGATCGGACGGGCAAGCCGTCTGGGAGAACGGTCCAGAGGAGTTCTGGATGCAGGAGCCACAAGCTGTTATTTCATTGTGACGGGTATCGGCAAAGCGGCAATCGGGCTGCTCAAATAAATCTGTCTGAGATACACTATGTGAGAGATTGAGGGATTTCTTATTCAGGAAAGGCTGTCATGCCGGGAAACCGGCGGGCGGCCTTTTTGCAGCAGATTATAATAGATCTGCTGACTGCAATAAGTTATACTATTTATAGACCTAATAACCAAATATCATATATATGTGGGATAAGGAGGAAATCAAATGATACCAACAAGAAAATTGAGCAACGGTGTAGAGATGCCGTACCTGGGGTTTGGGACGTGGAAGCTGAAAGGTGAGGAGTGCTCTCAGATGGTGAAATATGCGCTGGACACAGGTTACACAGCGATTGATACGGCGCAGGTTTACTTAAATGAAGAGGCGGTCGGAGAGGGAATCCGCCGTTCCGGCAGGAAGAGAGAAGAGTTCTTTGTAACTTCAAAGGTGAGAAACCGTTTTCAGGGTTATGATAATACTTTATATGCCGTTGAGGCGTCTCTTAAGAGGTTTGGTTTAGAACAGCTGGATCTGTTTCTGGTTCACTGGCCCGGAGAGGACATGTACGTCCCTACATGGAAAGCTCTGGTCCGCATGTATGAGGAAGGGCTGCTCCGGGCAGTGGGAGCAAGCAATTTTTATCCGGAGCATCTGGAAACCTGTGCCCAGGAAACAGGCGTTATGCCGTTGGTAGATCAGATCGAGATGCATCCTTATTTTCAGCCGTACGAGATCGTTGAATACTGCAGAAGTCATGATATCTTTCCGGTTGCGTGGAGTCCGCTTATGGCAGGGGGAGAGAGCAGAAAGGACGCAAAGACTGCAAAAGCCGGTGAGACAGGAGTACAATTAAAAAGCCCGATGGAAGACCCGGTGATTCTAAAGATTGCAGAGAATCATGAAAAGACTCCTGCACAGGTGATCCTGCACTGGCTTGTGCAAAATGAATTCGGTGTGATACCGAAATCCTCAAATGAGGGAAGAATCAGGCAGAACATGGAGATCTTTGATTTCCGGCTGACGGATGAAGAGATGAAACAGATGCAGAAGCTTACCGAAAAGCAGATCCGGGTGGGAGACGATCCGAGAACCTACCGGTTCCCTCTTCTGGATGAGATGATCGCGGCAGGGAAAGAGCCGGAGAGAGACAGATTCGGAAATTACATGTGACATTTTCTTCATGATTTCCGTTCGGCTCTTAGAATGTCTTACTCCAATCATGAAGAAAATGGACGTAAAATAATGTAGGCAGAAGGACGGCACAGCCCGTCCTTCTTTTTTTGAGTTGTTAACTGCAGACTGCGAAGTGCAGAAATCAAAATCGTTAAATTGCATTCCTCAAATATATATGCTACATTAGTGGAAAAAGAGAAGACCATAAATAGGAATCACATACATGGATATAATGAAAATAAGCGGTATAAAGAAAAAAGTATTAGAAGAGATCAGACAATTAGCAGTGGATTACAATGTTCAAAAAGTAATCTTGTTTGGATCGCGTGCCCGTGGAGATTATCATGAGAGAAGTGATATTGACCTGGCAGTATTGGGTGGAGATACAAATAACTTTGCACTGGCAGTGGATGAGGAGACTTCTACGCTGCTGATGTATGATATCGTAGATTTAAGTCTGCCGGTACAGGAGGAACTAAAAGATAGGATTTATCAGGAAGGGATCGTGATCTATGAAAAAATTTGAAAACTTCTGTAAAGCGTTGGACAATCTTGAAGACATTTATAAATATGAAGAACCCTATGACAATGTCGTATTGACTGGACTGGTGGCGCTTTATGAAATTTGTTTTGAACAGTCTTGGAAGGCAGTCAAGGAAGTTTTATCTGAAAATGGAATAGAAGAGGCAGCCACAGGGTCACCCCGCAGTATTATAAAACTTGCTTATAGTGTGAATTTAATAAAAGATCAGGAAGTCTGGCTGGAGGCTCTGGTATCCGGAAACAATGTTGCTCATGCATATAATCAGGCGATTGCCATGGATATTGTAAAGAAGACCAAAGAACGGTATGTCGTCATGTTTCGGGAACTCAGATCGGAAATCAAAGAAAACTGGTTCTGATATTTGACCGTGTTTCTTCTATAATATATGTTTTTATTTTTGTTTCCTGAAAAAAACAAAAAAATCCCTTGCAATGGGAAAGAATATAAGATATAATCAAATCGTTGTGACCTTGATAGCGGTGAAGCGAGAGGTTGCTGTACCGGCAAAAGCCGGCGCAGGTTTTCCGTGGAGCGAATGTCAAGTTGTTAAAACTGGCGACAAGTCACTGTACGAATATTACAATCTATTTTTAATATTTAAAGATAGAGACGCAGTGTGTAAATCTTACGATACACACGGAGGAGTGTACAGTCACCACTTGTCGTGCTACAAGAAATTTATAGTGCGAAAAGGAGGCGGCTTTTTTTATGGCAGCAAGTCAAGTAATGAGAATTACATTAAAAGCGTATGATCATCAATTAATCGATGCATCAGCAAAGAGTATCATCGAAACAGTAAAGAAAACAGGATCTAAGGTGAGCGGACCGGTACCGATGCCGACAAAGAAGGAAGTAGTTACCATCATCCGTGCAGTACACAAGTACAAAGATTCCAGAGAACAGTTCGAGCAGAGAACTCACAAGAGATTGATTGACATCATCACACCAACACAGAAGACAGTCGATGCATTATCTAAGTTAGAAGTACCGGCTGGTGTTTACATCGATATCAAGATGAAAACAAAATAGGAAGTTATCCCGCAGGGTTATGAACAAATAAGGAATCCCCTTAAGCTTTCATAGCGTCTAGGATGATTTTAACGTCAAGCGTTATAATCCGCTGTAGATTAAATAGGAGGAAATATCAATGAAAAAAGCGATTTTAACAACAAAAGTCGGAATGACTCAGATCTTTAACGAAGACGGAGTTTTAACACCGGTTACTGTACTGCAGGCTGGGCCTTGTGTCGTTACTCAGGTAAAGACAGAAGAAAACGATGGCTACGAAGCAGTTCAGGTCGGATTTGCAGATAAGAAAGAAAAGTCTGTAAACAAACCGGAGAAGGGACACTTCGACAAAGCAGGTGTTGCACCTAAAAAATTCGTGAGAGAATTCAAATTTGAAAATGCTTCTGAATACACAGTAGGTCAGGAAATCAAAGCTGACATTTTTGAAGCAGGAGATAAAATCGATGCAACTGCTACATCCAAAGGTAAAGGATATGCAGGTGGTATCAAACGTCACGGTTTAAGTACTGGTCCTAAGACACATGGTTCTAAGTATCACCGTCATGCAGGTTCCAATGGTATGGCTTCTGATCCGAGCAAAGTTTTCAAAGGGAAGAAAATGCCGGGACAGATGGGTTCTGAAAGAGTTACCATCCAGAATCTGGAAGTAGTAAAGGTTGATGCAGAAAATAACATTATTTTGGTAAAAGGTGCTGTACCAGGACCTAAGAAATCTTTAGTAATGTTAAAAGAATCAGTGAAGGCGTAGGCCTAGGGAAGGAGGACAATCAGATGGCAGAAGTATCTGTGTTAAACATGGAAGGAAATGAAGTTGAGAAATTAAATCTTAACGACGGCATCTTCGGTGTTGAAATAAATGAGCATTTAGTGCATTTGGCAGTTGTAAGCCAGTTAGCAAATAACCGTCAGGGTACACAGAGCGCGAAGACACGTTCAGAAGTACGCGGCGGCGGAAGAAAACCTTGGAGACAGAAGGGTACCGGTCATGCAAGACAGGGATCTATCAGAGCTCCGCAGTGGACAGGCGGAGGAGTTGTATTTGCTCCGAAACCGAGAGAATATTCTAAGAAGTTAAATAAGAAGGAAAGAAGATTAGCTCTGAAATCCGCATTAACTTCCAGAGTCAATGAAAATAAGTTCATCGTAGTAGATGAGTTCAAATTTGACGATGTAAAGACAAAGAATGTTGCAAACATGTTAAACAACTTAAATGTAAAAAAAGCGTTGGTTATCATGGGAGATAAGAACGACAACTTAATCTTATCCGCAAGAAACATTCCTGGAGTAAAAACTGCTCTCACAAGCACCATCAACGTATATGATATCTTAAAATATGATACCGTTGTTGTTTCTAAAGAAGCAGTAGCAAATATCGAGGAGGTGTACGCATAATGGCAGACATCAAATATTATGACGTTATTTTAAAGCCGATTGTAACTGAAAAAAGTATGAATGCAATGGCAGAGAAAAAATACACTTTCTTAGTTCATCCGACTGCAACAAAATCTCAGATTAAAGAAGCAGTGGAAAAGATGTTCGAAGGAACAAAGGTTGCCAAAGTCAACACAATGAACTGCGACGGAAAGACAAAAAGACGTGGAATGACTTTTGGAAAGACCGCTAAGACAAAGAAAGCGATCGTACAGTTGACAGAAGAAAGCGCAGATATCGAGATTTTTGAGGGGTTATAGGCATTGAGCACTTAGAGAGTGCAAGTGAAAGCGCAGCATGAGCTTAGTGCGAAAGCCGTTACCGAGACTCAGTGAAGCCGAGCCGCAGGCGAAAGCTGAACGCTAGTCGAGTGTAACTACCTTAATATATTTTATTGAATCTATACGCAACAAAAGCGTGATATTAAATTGGAATTGAAAGGAGAAAGACATGGGAATCAAGACATATAACCCATATACACCTTCCAGAAGACATATGACCGGGTTAGATTTTACAGATGTGACAAAGAGCACACCGGAAAAATCTCTGACAACTTCTTTAAAGAAGACAGCCGGCCGTAATAATCAGGGTAAAATTACAGTAAGACACCGCGGAGGCGGAGTCAGAAGAAAATATAGAATTATCGACTTCAAGAGAAGAAAAGATGGTATTCCGGCAACAGTAACAGCTATCGAATACGATCCGAACAGAACAGCAAACATCGCACTGCTCACATACGCAGACGGTGAAAAAGCTTATATCATCGCTCCGAACAAATTAGCTGTAGGTGCTACAGTTATGAACGGTCCGGACGCTGAGATCAAAGTTGGAAACTGCTTACCGATGGCAAACATCCCGGTAGGTACAGAAATTCACAATATCGAAATGTATCCTGGAAAAGGCGGACAGTTAGTTCGTTCCGCAGGTAACTCCGCTCAGCTTATGGCGAAAGAAGGAAAGTATGCAACCCTTCGTCTTCCGTCAGGAGAGATGAGAATGGTTCCTGTTGTGTGCAGAGCTACGATCGGCCAGGTTGGAAACATCGAACATGACCTCGTAAACATCGGTAAAGCGGGACGTAAACGCCATATGGGATTCCGTCCTACAGTCCGCGGTTCTGTTATGAACCCTAATGACCATCCGCACGGTGGTGGTGAAGGTAAGACTGGTATCGGCCGTCCGGGTCCATGTACACCTTGGGGTAAACCGGCACTTGGTTTGAAGACACGCAAGAAACACAAACAGTCTAACAAGATGATCATTAGAAGAAGAGACGGTAAAAACGTTAAATAGTTTAAGGAGGTAACTTATGGCTCGCTCACTGAAAAAAGGACCATTTGCGGATGCAAGCTTATTGAAAAAAGTTGATGCAATGAACGAAGCTGGAGACAAAAATGTCATCAAGACATGGTCCCGCCGTTCCACAATCTTCCCATCCTTTGTAGGGCATACAATTGCCGTACATGACGGAAGGAAGCATGTGCCTGTATATATAACAGAAGATATGGTTGGACACAAACTCGGAGAGTTTGTTGCGACCAGAACATTCCGTGGTCATACAAAAGCAGAAAAGAAATCAGGAATCAGATAATCGATAGAGGAACGGAAGGAGGTTTCACAATCCATGGCTAAGAAATACAGCAGATCTCAGTACAAAAAAGAAAGAAATGCACAAAAAGATACGAGACCCAGCGCTACCTTATCCAATGCCAGAGTGTCTGTTACTAAGGCATGTTTCGTATTGGATGCGATCAGAGGAAAGAGCGTTCAGGAAGCACTTGGTATCTTATTATATAACCCAAGATACGCATCTAGTTTAATCGAAAAATTATTAAAGTCTGCAATTGCCAATGCAGAAAATAATAATGGAATGAATCCGGAAAACCTTTATGTTGCAGAGTGTTATGCAAACAAGGGACCAACAATGAAAAGAGTTAAACCTCGGGCACAGGGAAGGGCATACAGAATCGAACACCGTATGAGCCATATCACTGTTGTGCTTGACGAAAGATAGAAGGAGGCAATAATGGGACAGAAAGTTAATCCTCATGGTTTAAGAGTTGGTATTATCAAAGACTGGGATTCCAGATGGTATGCAGAAGGCAATTTTGCAGATAACCTGGTTGAAGATGATAAGATCAGAAAATATGTAAAGAAAAAATTATACAATGCAGGAATCTCCAGAATCGAAATCGAGAGAGCTTCCGACAGAGTAAAATTGATCGTTTATACAGCAAAACCTGGAGTAGTGATCGGAAAAGGCGGATCTGCCATTGAAGAACTGAAAAAAGAACTCCAGAAGATGACAGACAAGAAGCTGTTAATCGACGTAAAAGAAGTAAAAAGACCGGACAAAGACGCACAGTTAGTTGCAGAAAATATCGCACAGCAGTTAGAGAACCGTATCTCTTTCAGAAGAGCTATGAAGTCCTGCATGCAGAGAACGATGAGATCCGGAGCACAGGGAATTAAAACATCCGTTTCAGGACGTTTAGGCGGAGCTGATATGGCCCGTACAGAATTCTACAGCGAGGGAACAATTCCTCTGCAGACACTCCGTGCAGACATCGATTATGGATTTGCTGAAGCAGACACAACTTATGGTAAAGTCGGAGTTAAGACTTGGATTTACCATGGTGAAGTTCTTCCGACGAAAGAAAAGCAGGAAGGGGGAAATAAATAATGTTAATGCCTAAGAGAGTAAAACGCCGTAAACAGTTCCGCGGAAGCATGCGCGGAAAAGCGACTCGCGGTAATAAAATCACTTACGGAGAATTCGGTATCGTGGCAACAGAGCCGGCTTGGATCAGATCCAACCAGATCGAGGCAGCCCGTGTCGCTATGACCCGTTACATCAAGCGTGGTGGTAAGGTTTGGATTAAGATTTTCCCTGATAAGCCAGTGACAGCACAGCCTGCTGAAACTCGAATGGGTAAAGGTAAAGGTAACTTGGAATACTGGGTAGCAGTTGTAAAACCAGGACGCGTTATGTTTGAGATTTCTGGTGTAAGTGAAGAAGTTGCAAGAGAAGCTTTACGTCTTGCTGTTCATAAACTACCTGTTAAGTGTAAAATTGTTTCTCGTGAAGCTTTAGAAGGCGGTGACAACAGTGAAAACTAAAGAATTTGTAAAAGAGTTAAATAATAAATCTATTGATGAATTAAACAAAGAGCTAGTAGCTGCGAAAAAAGAATTATTCAACTTGAGATTCCAGAATGCAACAAATCAACTTGAGAACACAAGCAGAATCAAAGAAGTTAGAAGAAACATCGCTCGTATCCAGGGAGCGATTACAGCAAAGGCTAACGCTTAAATCGAAAGGAGGAATTTGTTGTGGAAAGAAATTTGAGAAAAACCCGTGTCGGGAAAGTTGTAAGCGACAAGATGGATAAGACAATCGTAGTTGCAATCGAAGATAATGTAAAACATCCATTATATAAGAAAATCGTGAAGAGAACTTACAAGTTAAAAGCTCATGATGAAAATAATGAATGCCGTATCGGAGACAGAGTTAAAGTTATGGAAACAAGACCTCTCTCTAAGGACAAGAGATGGAGACTTGTGGAAGTAGTCGAAAAAGCGAAATAGGATTGTTCCATTAGGAAAGGAGAAACAGCATGATTCAACAGGAGTCAAGACTTAGAGTGGCTGACAACACTGGAGCAAAAGAAATCCTTTGCATCAGAGTGTTAGGTGGATCCACTAGAAGATATGCTAACATCGGCGATATTATTGTAGCTACGGTCAAAGATGCAACACCAGGTGGCGTTGTAAAAAAAGGTGATGTAGTAAGAGCCGTTGTTGTTCGTACGAAAAAAGGTGCCCGCCGTAAAGACGGATCTTATATTAGATTTGATGAGAACGCTGCAGTTATTATCAAAGAGGATATGAACCCGAGAGGAACTCGTATCTTTGGACCAGTGGCAAGAGAGCTCAGAGACAAAAAATTCATGAAGATTGTTTCATTAGCACCAGAAGTATTATAAGGAGGAAACACTGTGTCAGGAATTAGAATTAAAAAAGGCGATCTTGTAAAAGTCATCGCTGGAAAAGATAAGGGTAAAGAAGGCAAAGTTGTTGCAATCGACCACAAGAAGAATACTGTCATCGTTGAAGGTGCTAATATGCTTACTAAACATACCAAACCAAGCGTACAGAACCAGCAGGGCGGTATTGTGACAGAAGAAGGCCCGATCCATATTTCCAACGTAATGTTCGTTCATAACGGAAAAGCTACAAAGATCGGCTACAAAGTAGAAGACGGTAAAAAAGTCCGTGTTGCAAAGGCAACCGGAGATGTGATTGATTAATAAAGAGAGGAGGTTTCGGACAGTTGAGTAGATTAAAAGAACAGTATACCAACGAAATCATGGAAGCCATGATGAAGAAATTCGGATATAAAAATATTATGCAGGTACCAAAGCTCGAGAAGATCGTGATCAACATGGGCGTTGGTGAAGCAAAAGAAAATAAAAAGCTCTTAGATGCTGCTGTTGCAGATATGGAAACGATCTCCGGACAGAAAGCGATCGTAACCAAGGCAAGAAAATCTGTTGCTAACTTCAAGTTAAGAGAAGGAATGCCGATCGGATGCAAGGTTACATTAAGAGGCGAGAGAATGTACGAGTTTGCTGATCGTCTGATCAACCTGGCACTGCCTCGTGTACGTGACTTCAGGGGTGTAAGCCAGAACTCTTTTGATGGAAGAGGAAACTACGCATTAGGAATCAAAGAACAGTTAATTTTCCCGGAAATTGAATACGACAAAGTGGATAAAGTCAGAGGTATGGATGTGATTTTCGTTACAACAGCCAACACAGACGAAGAAGCTCGTGAATTATTAACTTTATTTGGTATGCCGTTTAAGAAATAGTTAGGAGGGTTCCCATGGCTAGAAAGTCAATGGTATTAAAGCAACAGAGAAAACAGAAGTTTTCAACAAGAGAATATAGCCGTTGTAGGATTTGTGGACGTCCACATGCTTACTTGAGAAAATACGGAATCTGCAGAATCTGCTTCCGTGAGTTAGCGTACAAAGGACAGATTCCAGGCGTGAAAAAGGCCAGCTGGTAAGAATAGGGAAGGAGGAACAAACAATGACAATGAGCGATCCGATTGCAGATATGCTTACAAGAATCCGTAATGCAAACACTGCGAAACATGATACCGTAGAAATTCCTGCTTCTAAGATGAAGGTTGCGATTGCTGAAATCCTTTTAAAAGAAGGTTTCATCAAAGCATTCGACATTAAAGAAGAAGGTGCATATAACAACATCGTTATCACATTAAAGTACGGCCAGGATAAGAGTGAAAAGATCATTACAGGTCTTAAGAGAATCTCTAAACCAGGACTCCGTGTATATGCCAACTCAGAAGAACTTCCTAAAGTATTAGGCGGACTTGGAGTGGCAATCATTTCAACAAACAAAGGTGTTCTTACAGACAAAGAAGCAAGAAAAGAACACGTAGGCGGAGAAGTACTTGCGTTTGTATGGTGACCTAGAGCACTTAGCGAAGTCAAGCGTCAGCGCAGACTGAGGTTAGTGTGAAGGTCGTTCGGAGGAACTTAATGAGGGCGAGCTGCAGGCGAAGGCCGAATTTAGTGAACCGAACTTCCTTACAAAAGGCTTGCGTAAGCTTCAAACAAATTTTTTAACTTGAATTTATCTTATTGTTAAACTTTATACTATATAATAAAACGAATTCTGAAAACAGAAAGGACGCCCAGTCCTTTCCGACAATTTAAGGAGGTAACCTATGTCTCGTATAGGTAGATTGCCAATCGATATCCCTCAGGGAGTTGAGGTTAAGATTGAAGAAGGAAACAAAGTGACTGTAAAAGGTCCTAAAGGAACACTGGAAAAGAATCTTCCGGTGGAAATGGAAATTAAATTAGAAGACAACCAGATCGTGGTATCCAGACCGAATGACTTAAAGAAGATGAAATCCTTACACGGGTTGACCAGATCTTTGATCGCCAACATGGTGACTGGAGTGTCTCAGGGATATGAAAAGAAGCTTGAAATCAACGGTGTTGGTTACAGAGCACAGAAAAAAGGAAAAGAAATCACTTTCAACCTTGGATTTTCACATCCGGTAGCAATGACAGATCCAGAAGGCATCGAAACTGAAATGGACGGTCAGAATATCATTATCGTTAAAGGTATTGATAAAGAAAAAGTTGGACAGTACGCTGCGGAAATCAGAGAATTAAGAAAACCTGAGCCTTACAAAGGAAAAGGTATTAAATATGCTGATGAAGTTATCAGACGTAAAGTCGGTAAGACTGGTGCGAAGTAAAGGAGTGAGATAGGATGATTAAAAAACAGTCAAGAAGCAAAGTTCGTGCGAAAAAACATTTAAAGCTTCGTAATCATATTAGCGGAACAGCGGAGAAACCGCGTTTAAGCGTATTCAGAAGCAATAATCATATGTACGCTCAGATCATTGATGACACCGTTGGAAATACTTTAGTATCAGCATCCACTTTACAGAAAGACGTAAAAGCTGATTTGGAGAAGACTGACGATGTAAAAGCGGCAGCTCACTTAGGAAAAGTGATTGCTGAGAGAGCAGTTGCAAAAGGTATCTCCACCGTTGTTTTTGACAGAGGCGGATTTATTTATCAGGGAAAAGTAAAAGCATTAGCAGACGCAGCACGTGAAGCTGGTCTTAAATTCTAACAGGAGGAAATCAAATGAAGCGTACAATGATCGACCCTAGCCAGTTAGAGCTGGAAGAAAAAGTTGTATCTATCAAACGTGTTACCAAAGTAGTAAAAGGTGGACGTAATTTCAGATTCGCAGCATTAGTTGTTGTTGGAGATAAGAACGGACACGTTGGTGCAGGATTAGGAAAAGCAATGGAAATTCCAGAAGCGATCCGCAAAGGAAGAGAAGCGGCTGCTAAGAAATTAGTGGAAGTACCGATTGACGAAAAAGGAAGTACACCGCATGATTTTACAGGTAAATTCGGAAGTGCGTCTGTATTATTAAAGACATCTCCGGAAGGTACCGGAATCATCGCAGGAGGACCTTCCCGTGACGTATTGGAGCTTGCAGGATACAAGAATATCCGTTCTAAATCTTTAGGATCCAACAACAAGCAGAACGTTGTTCTCGCTACGATCGAAGGACTTAAAAACTTAAAAACTCCAGAAGAAGTAGCAAAGCTTCGCGGAAAATCTGTAGAAGAGCTCTTAGGTTAGGAGGAACATGAAAATGGCAGATAAATTAAAAATTACTTTAGTAAAATCTACAATCGGTGCCATTCCAAAGCATAGAAAAACAGTGGAAGCTTTAGGACTCAAGAAGTTAAACAAAACTGTTGAAATGCCGGATAATGCAAGTGTCAGGGGAATGATTCATCAGGTTCAGCATTTAGTAAAAGTAGAAGAAATTTAATTGTAGATTAGGAGGTGCGAAGGATGGAATTATCAAACTTACGCCCTGCAGACGGATCTAAGCACAGCGACAACTTCAGAAGAGGTCGCGGACATGGTTCAGGAAATGGAAAAACTGCAGGTAAAGGACATAAAGGACAGAAAGCCCGTTCCGGCGGCGGAGTAAGACCGGGATTTGAAGGCGGACAGATGCCTTTATACAGACGTATTCCAAAGAGAGGCTTCACTTGCATTAACTCTAAAGAAATCATTGGAATCAACGTATCAGCATTAGAAAGATTTGAAGACGGAGCCGAAGTTTCTGTTGAGACTTTAGTAGAAGCGGGAATCGTTTCTAATCCGAAAGACGGAGTCAAAATCTTAGGCAGTGGAGAACTCACAAAGAAACTTACAGTAAAAGCAAATGCTTTCAGTGCAGGGGCAAAAGAAAAGATCGAAGCTCTTGGAGGAAAAGCCGAGGTGATTTAGTATGGCGAATGCATTGACAAATGCGTTTAAAAACAAAGAACTAAGGAAAAAGCTTGCGTTTACGGTGATCATTCTGATCGTCGTGCGCTTCGGGTCACAACTGCCGATTCCAGGAATCGATACTGCCCAGGTGACTGCATATTTAAAGAGTACATTGGGAGATTCATTCAATCTCCTGAACTCTTTTACCGGCGGGTCCTTTTTGCAGATGTCTGTATTTGCACTGAGTGTTACGCCATATATTACATCTTCCATCATCATGCAGCTGATGACGATCGCTATCCCTGCATTGGAGGAGATGCAGAAAGACGGCGAAGATGGAAGAAAGAAAATAGCTAAGATTACGAGATACGTTACGGTTGTATTAGGACTCATTGAGTCCGCCGGTATGACCATAGGTTTCAGCCGCAGCGGTGCGCTGGGACCGGAACACACAAATTTTACCATTGTAACGATGATCATTGCCCTGACAGCGGGTGCGATCCTCGTTATGTGGCTTGGTGAGCGTATCACGGAAAATGGTATTGGAAACGGTATTTCTATCATCCTGTTGATCAACATCGTATCAGGAATGCCGAAAGATTTTTATGCGCTCTATAATCAGTTTATGAAAGGCAAACAGATCGGACCGGCACTGATTGCCGGATGTGTGATCGCAGCCGTTGTGCTGTTCACTGTCGTGTTCGTTATCATTCTTTCAGACGCTGAACGCCATATTCCGGTACAGTATTCAAAAAAAGTTCAGGGAAGGAAAATGGTCGGCGGCCAGTCAAGCCATATTCCGCTGAAAGTGAATACAGCCGGAGTTATCCCGATTATCTTCGCCTCATCTATCATGCAGTTCCCGCTGATTATTCAGCAGCTGTTTAAGTATGAGAGCAATGGATTTATGGGAAAGGTTCTGCACAGTTTAAGTTCGTCCACATGGTTTGACGCAAATCATCCGAAGAGATCGCTGGGTCTTCTTATATATATTGTACTTGTTGTTATTTTTGCATATTTCTATACATCGATTACTTTTAATCCTCTGGAAATTTCAAATAACATGAAGAAACAGGGAGGATTTGTACCGGGTATCCGTCCGGGCAAACCGACAGTAGATTATTTAAACAAGATCTTAAAATATATTATTTTTATAGGTGCAGCTGGACTAACAATTGTAGCAGTCATTCCGTTTTTCTTTAACGGTGTATTTAGTGCTCAGGTTTCTTTTGGCGGAACTTCTATCATCATCGTGGTTGGAGTCATATTAGAGACGATCAAGCAGATTAAATCTCAATTGTTAGTGCAAAACTATACTGGTTTTTTAAATGACTAATGTGCGATAAGCTGTAGGGAATTCTACAGCTTATTTGTGCATTACATAATGTAAGGAGGATTCATTATGAAGATTATTATGTTGGGGGCTCCAGGAGCAGGAAAGGGAACTCAGGCAAAGCAGATTGCAGAGCAGTATAACATTCCGCATATTTCGACCGGTGACATTTTCAGGGCGAATATCAAGAATGGAACCGAGCTTGGCAAAAAAGCCAAAGAGTATATGGACCAGGGACTGCTGGTTCCGGATGAGCTGGTAGTTGATCTTGTGGTTGACAGGATTGAGAAAGACGACTGCCAAAAGGGCTTCATTTTAGATGGATTCCCAAGGACGATTCCTCAGGCAGAAGCGTTGGATGCGGCTCTCGCCGCAAAAGATATGAAAATTGATTATGCGCTGGATATCGAGGTTCCCGATGAGAATATCATCGACCGGATGTCCGGAAGACGTTCCTGCAGGGAATGCGGTGCGATCTTCCACGCAAAATATAATCCTCCGAAATCAGAAGGAATCTGTGATATATGCAGCGGCGAGCTGATCCTCCGAGATGACGACAAGGAAGAGACAGTGAAGAAAAGGCTGGATGTTTATCACGAACAGACCGCACCGCTGATTTCTCACTATAAGAGTGCAGGCAGCCTGCATGAGATCGACGGCACAAGGCACATTGATGTAGTATTTGATGAGATCAAAAGCATTTTAGAGGCATAAGATTAACATGGCAGTGACGATCAAATCAAAAAAAGAAATCGAACAAATGAGAGAGGCCGGTAAGATCTTGGAAGAGACGCATGACCGTTTGGCCGAGATCATCAAACCGGGAATTTCTACTTTAGAGATTGACCAGTTCGGGGAAAAGATCATAAGGGAATACGGGTGTATTCCTTCTTTTCTGAATTACAATGGTTACCCGGCATCCATCTGTGTGTCTGTCAATGACGAAGTGGTCCACGGCATCCCAAAGAAGGAGCGGATTTTAAAGGACGGAGATATTGTCAGCCTGGATGCAGGGGTCATCTATCAGGGATACCACTCTGACGCCGCCAGGACCTATGGCGTCGGGGAGATCTCAGAGGAAGCAGCCCGCCTGATCAGGGTCACAAAGGAAAGCTTTTTTGAAGGTATGAAGTTTGCCAAAGAAGGGAATCATCTATTTGACATTTCCGAGGCAATTCAGAGATACGTAGAGAATAATGGCTATTCTGTGGTGAGAGACCTGGTGGGCCATGGGATCGGAACTCATCTCCATGAGGACCCCCAGATCCCAAACTTCAAGGAACGAAGAAAAGGCATGAAGCTCAGGGCAGGAATGACACTGGCTGTAGAACCGATGGTGAACGCCGGAACATGGAAAGTGGAATGGCTTTCTGATGACTGGACCGTTGTAACGGCAGACGGAAGCCTTGCCGCCCATTATGAAAATACAATCTTAATAACCGAAGATGGTTACGAATTATTATCATTATCAAAGTAGAAAAAGGAGTCGGAAAAATGGCAAAGTCAGAAGCAATTGAAGTAGAAGGAATCGTATTGGAGAAACTGCCGAATGCGATGTTTAAGGTAGAGATCGAGGGAGGACATGTGATTTTGGCACATATCAGCGGAAAGCTCAGAATGAATTACATCAAGATCCTTCCGGGTGACAAGGTTACTCTTGCACTTTCTCCGTATGACCTGTCAAAGGGAAGAATTATTTGGAGAGATAAATAAGAAAAGCCTTGAAAATCAGATAGCATGATGATATAATTGAATCCGAACGTTTTGAGAAAGGAGAATTACAAGTGAAAGTTAGAGCATCTGTAAAACCTATGTGTGAAAAATGCAAGGTAATTAGAAGAAAAGGTTCTGTCAGAGTGATCTGTGAGAATCCGAAGCACAAACAGAGACAGGGATAATTTCTATTTCACGTAGCAAGGATTCCTATCTTTGTTCTTTGTGTGTTTATATTACTGTATCCAAGGTACCATACAGTAATACTTTTTGTTAGGCGGCTGCAGTATGGAACGCAGATTCCATGCTGATATTTATATAGATAAAATCGTAGTCAGGCTAGAGACATATATATCATTTCACCGTACGCGGATATATGGATTGCCCCTGAACAACATTAAAATGAATAATTTTTGGAGGAAGAAAAAACATGGCTCGTATTTCAGGTGTTGATTTACCAAGAGAAAAACGTGTGGAGATTGGACTTACCTATATTTATGGAATCGGTCTTACAAGCTCTAAACGTATTTTATCAGAAGCAAATGTAAACCCGGATACTCGTGTACGTGACCTGACAGATGATGAAGTTCGCAGAATCAGCGAAGTTATCTCTGAGTCACAGACAGTAGAGGGAGACTTAAGAAGAGAAATCGCTCTTAATATCAAGAGATTAAAAGAAATAGGATCTTACAGAGGAAAACGCCATAGACAGGGACTGCCTTGCCGTGGACAGAAGACAAAGACAAATGCCAGAACATGTAAAGGTCCTAAGAAAACTGTTGCAAACAAGAAAAAATAACAGCTTACACATGGGCCATCATATCTTTGATGGTATACTTTGGACGGAAACACATGACACGCCCCGTTGGGTTGTCAGGTTTTCTGGCTGTTTAGTGGATATGGTTTAGTTTAAAGAAAGGTAAAGAGTTAATTATGGCTAAAGTTACAAAAAAAGCGGCTAAAAAACGTGTGAAAAAGAATGTTCAGCACGGACAGGCACACATTCAGTCATCTTTTAATAATACAATCGTTACATTAACTGATGCTCAGGGAAATGCTCTTTCTTGGGCCAGTGCAGGTGGATTAGGATTCAGAGGATCCAAAAAATCTACTCCTTATGCGGCACAGATGGCTGCTGAGACAGCGACAAAAGCAGCATTAGTACACGGTTTGAAAACAGTGGACGTTATGGTGAAAGGACCGGGATCAGGAAGAGAAGCAGCAATTCGTGCTTTATCAGCTGCTGGTCTGGAAGTTACAAGCATCAAAGATGTAACACCGGTACCTCACAATGGATGTCGCCCACCAAAACGCAGAAGAGTTTAATTTAGGAGGAATTTGAAAGATGGCAATTGACAGAACTCCAGTCTTAAAAAGATGTAGATCCTTAGGCCTCGATCCTGTATTTTTAGGAATCGACAAAAAGTCTAACAGAACCTCAACAAGAGGAAATAGAAAAAAGAGTGAGTACGGACTTCAGCTCCGTGAAAAACAGAAAGCGAAGTTTATCTACGGTGTATTAGAAAAACCGTTCAGAAATTACTACGCAAAAGCAGAAAAAATGAAAGGTCAGACAGGTGTAAACCTTATGACACTTCTGGAACTGAGACTTGACAATGTATTATTCCGTCTCGGATTCGGAAGAACAAGAAAAGAATGCAGACAGATCGTTGACCACAAGCATGTGCTTGTAAACGGCAAAACTGTCAACATCCCTTCTTACAGAGTATCAGTAGGTGATGTGATTGAGATCAAAGAAAACCACAAAACTTCTCCTAGATACAAAGAAATCTTAGAAGTAACCGGCGGAAGAATGGTTCCTTCTTGGTTAGAAGCAAACCAGGAAGCACTGAGCGGAACTGTAAAGGAATTACCTGCAAGAGAAGAGATCGACGTTCCTGTAAATGAGACACTGATCGTCGAGTTATATTCTAAATAATCGTAATAACCCTCAACAAATTCCTAACCCAGAAGGAGGGCTTAAATGTTTGAATTTGAAAAGCCAAATATTGAGATTAGTGAGATTTCTGAAGATAACCGTTTCGGGCGTTTTGTAGTCGAGCCGTTAGTGCGCGGCTACGGAACGACACTCGGAAATTCCTTAAGGAGGATCATGCTCTCATCTCTGCCGGGCGCTGCAGTCAGTGCTGTAAAGATCAAAGGTGTACTGCATGAGTTCAGTTCCGTTCCGGGAGTGAAAGAGGATGTCCCTGAGATCATCATGAACATCAAGTCCCTGGCGATTAAGAATAACAGTTCTACGGACGAACCAAAACAGGCCTTTATTGAGTGCTCCGGAAGCGGTGTCGTGACTGCCGGTGACATCAAGGCTGACAGTGATATCGAGATTTTAAATCCTGATATGGTCATCGCGACATTGAGCGGAGATGACGCACATCTGGATATGGAACTTACGATCACAAAAGGCCGCGGTTATGTCGGTGCCGACAAAGCAGACAAGGAAGGCAACTCTATCGATGAGATTGCAGTCGATGCAATCTATACTCCGGTAGAGCGTGTGAATCTAAAGGTGGAAAATACCCGTGTGGGACAGGTGACAGACTACGATAAACTTACTTTGGATGTCTTTACAAACGGAACCCTTTCACCGGACGAGGCGGTCAGCCTCGCTGCCAAAGTATTGTGCGAACATCTGAACCTGTTCGTAGATCTCTCCGAGAATGCCAAGACAGCAGAAGTCATGGTTGAAAAGGAAGATGACGAGAAAGAAAAGGTTCTGGAGATGAGCATTGATGAACTGGAATTATCCGTTCGCTCTTATAACTGCCTGAAGAGAGCAGGAATCAATACTGTGGAAGAACTGACCAACAAGACTTCAGAAGATATGATGAAGGTCCGCAACTTAGGACGTAAATCATTGGAAGAAGTTCTAGCGAAATTAAATGAACTTGGATTGGCATTAAATTCAGGGGATGAATAAGAAATCATAAAAAGACCCGCCTAGGCTGAAGGTATGAAGTAAGCATGGCGAAAAATCACAGGAGGTCATTATAATGGCAAAGTACAGAAAATTAGGAAGAACATCTTCTCAGAGAAAAGCATTACTGCGTTCACAGGTAACAGATCTTTTATACAGAGGCAAGATTGTTACGACTGAAGCAAAGGCAAAAGAGATCCGCAAGATCGCTGAGAAACTGATTGCAATGGCAGTCAGAGAAAAAGACAACTTTGAGACAGTCACTGTTGACGCTAAAGTAGCAAAGAAAGACAGCGACGGAAAACGTGTCAAAGAAGTTGTTGACGGAAAGAAAGTTACTGTATACGAGACAGTGAAAAAAGAGATCACAAAGGATATGCCTTCCCGTCTTCATGCAAGAAGACAGATGTTAAAGGTATTATACCCGGTGAAGGAAGTTCCGACAGAGCTTGCAGGCAAAAAAGCCAATACAAAGACTGTTGATCTTACAGAAAAGTTATTTAACGAATATGCACCGAAGTATGCCGATAGAAATGGTGGGTATACAAGGATCGTAAAGATCGCACAGCGTAAAGGTGACGGTGCCTTAGAAGTATTGATCGAATTAGTATAATAAGAGCCATATTTTGAAAAAGAAGCAGATTTTATCCTGCTTCTTTTTTTGCCATGAATTTTGGGCCGGAGACGCTTTCTCTGAATGCTCAGCACCATCACAGAAAAACCGGATGAAATCATGTAAATATAATTTCATCCGGTTTTTGAATTGCTTTTTTATAAGCCTGTGCGTTTTTTAAGCAGGAAGCTGCCACAGATCAGGCTTCCGGAAAGGATTAGAAGAAGAGAAGGGAAACTGCGGTGTGTATCGGCTGTATTGGCCGTACTGCCGACGTAGCCCTGTCCTTTGGAATCTGATTTAGAGATTTTTTTATTGGACGCGGTTTTTTGTACAATGTCTTTTTTCCCTATAGCAGTTTTGCTGCGGGAAGTGTTCTTTTTATCAGAGGTATTCTTATCTCCCCCGGCAGAAGTTGTATTGACAGCAGACTCTGAGGCTGCTGAAGCCTGGTCCTTATATACAAGGGTATAAACAGAAAACCGGTCAGTTTCGACAGTTACCTTGTCAGGCTCTGTACTTAAATTATTCAGAGTGTCAGCGCTGTAGCTTCCGTCAGATTCTTCATGAATGCGGATAACCTGAAACTGTCTGTTTTCTTTTCGGTATTCCTCAGGTACATCGAAGGTAAGTTTTAATGGTGAGGTTAAAGTATGAATACTTTCCGGCACATCGTCAATGACCTTCATGAGATTGAGATCCAAGATGACCGCAGGCTGAGTCTGGGTGCGGTCCATTTCCTTCTCCAGGAGTTTGCTGATATCTGTAGGCGGATCAGATACGGGAGAAGAATTCAGGACAATTTCTATACTGCTTCCGGTGTTTATTTTTTCCCGGTCTTCCTGCGTCAGAAAATGGCCTGCATCGCTGTTTTCCAAGGCCACTCCAGGGGCTTCCGGGGGCTGCTGTACGGCGATGGAGCCGGAAGGTGTATTATAGGACGCGATCTTCCAGACCGCAGATTCCGCTGTTTCATTGTAGTTTAAAGTTCCGTTTCTCAGTGCAAACCAATTTTGTTCTGCACCGCTGCCATGGAACGTCACTGCAGTTTTTCCGGCTGAAAGTCCTGTAACTTTTAAAAGTGTCGGGACACCGTCAGATTTTGGTTCAAAGGAACTGACCGTAATCGGATGGCTTACTGATAAAGTATCAAAATGAGCAATACCGTCAAAAGTTGATGCGCTGTCTTTTATGATAAGATCAGATCCTGTTTTGCAGGACAGGGAATTTCCCTTGAGCAAAAGGCCTCCCCAGAGAAATTCTGTTTTACTGTTAGTGACGGTCATAGCGGCCTGTGAGGACTCTGCAAGACTCCTGGAACTCTCGTCATCCACCTCCCCGACTAAGATGTAGTCGCCGTAGTACATGGTTCCTTTATATTCGTTTCCCTTTACATTTTCGAGGGAAAAAGAAATTTTTCCGGATCTGGCAGAACCTCCGCTGACGGATTCTCCGCCTCCCACAATCGTGCCTACGATTTCACTGTCTTTGTAAAGTGTAGAGCAGGTACCTTTTACATCTGCGCTGGAGCCCTGACCTGAAGCCTGACCGCCGGTGTGAAAAGCGGCAGCCACCAGATTACCCCACTGCTCTCCTACCGGAGACACAGAATTGACTACATTCAGGGAAACAGAACCGTTTACATCGGCAGAACCTCCGCCGGAGGCTGTACCTCCTGCCGTGACATAGCCATATATATTGGAACAGTTGCTCAGATTGGCAGTGATACTGCCGGAAACATCGGCGCAGGCCTGATTGCTCGCATCCCCGCCGCCGTGGAAGATCATGACTTCATTTCCGCTTCCTGCAAAGGAAGAGGTGATGGAGCCGCAGCTTGCATGAGCGTTGGCTCCGCTGGCATAACCGCCCGAATATACTTCACGGATGTCTACACTTTTCATTGTACAGGAAACAGAACCAGATACATCTGCAGAGGCTTTACCGTCCCCGTTTGCTGTGGCATAGCCGCCTCCGCGCAGAGAATATGTCCTGCTCGTGACACTTATGTTTACTGAGGCTACATCCGCTGAGGCATTATATGCTCCGGTGGTATACGCATAGCCGCCTCCGTATAGGTTGCCATGGTTGCTGGACGGGACAGAGGGAATGTCAACAGTGACAGATCCGGATACATTGGCACTGGCATTTCCCTTGGATGCATTGGCATATCCTCCTCCACACACTGAAGAAGCATTCACAGTACCTGAGACTTTAATGGAGACATTTCCACTCAGATCCGCATTTCCGGTACCATCGGAAAAACCTCCTCCATATATTCTGGACACCTGTACATTTTGGATGTCAATCGTTACATTTCCTTTTGCGGGTTTATTCTTTCCTCCGCCATAGATTGTAAAACCGCTCGTAACCGGTGTGTCAGACAGACGGGAATTACCGGAGGCATCAAAGACATAGGCTTTGCCGTCGGAATCCTTCTTGATCACGATGGAAGTGCCCTGAGCATAGAGTGTACTGCCTTCGATCATGATTTCCTGATCACTTGCAGCAGTTTTTTTCATTTTCACGTCTTTTTCAGATACTCCTTCATTGGAAATTTTGGCTGCAGCTGAGTTTTGGGCTTCTGTCGTCTCTTTCTTTGAGGTCTCGGTAACCTCTGGTTCAGGTGCTGTAGTTGTCTGCTGACTTTCGGCTGTCTCTGTCGGCCTGTCAGCAGATGCAGGTTTTTCTTCCTCAGATGCAGCCACATTCTCTGAAGAGGATGCCGCCTGAAGGTCCTTCTTTGCTTCCAGTGGTTCCTCCGCCGCATAACTTAAGTTGCCCAGAGTTGCAAGGCCGAGTGCAAGAAATATTGCGGTCAGCCACGCAGCAGGCTTTTTCAAGCGTTTCATAGTAATCTCCCCCTTATTTGATATGTTGTCATGATACTAAAATAAAAAACTCCGGCGGTATCCTGCCGGAGTCGATTTTATCTTAAAAAATGCAACGTAAGTCAAACTGCATAGAAAATATGCAGTACAAAATCCATCGAGAGGGCTATGAAAGTACAATAGTCCCGTAGGTAAAATGGAGCAACCGGCTGCCGTACCAGTAAATGGTTTAGGCCCTTGGCTTTGCGTCACCGGATTTCCCCGGTTTTGCCAAAATATAAAGACCGTTTTAAGCGGTGCTTATTTCTACCCTAAGTATATGGTCTAACCGTGGGAATGTCAATGAATACCTATTGTTTCCAGAGAATTTTATTGATATAATGGAGCATATGTCAAAGGAGAAACCAATGTCAATATTACAGATCAAAGATTTAATTCATCAATATATAACGTATGGGGAGAAGGAAGAGGAAACTCAGACAATAAATGCCGTAAATGGTGTGGATATGTCGGTGGAAAAAGGGGAGTTCATTGCCATTCTTGGACACAACGGCTCCGGCAAATCTTCCCTGGCAAAACATATCAACGGACTGCTGCAGCCCACATCCGGCTCTGTCTGTTTAAAGGGTATGGATACAAGAGACCATGAAAAGCTCCTGAAGATCCGCCAAAGTGCAGGAATTGTATTTCAAAACCCGGACAACCAGATTGTCGGTTCTGTAGTAGAAGAAGATGTAGCCTTCGGCCCGGAAAATATCGGCGTTCCCACAAAAGACATCTGGAGCCGCGTGGCAGGGGCACTGGAGGGCGTCGGAATGACCGCTTACCGCAGTGCAAGCCCCAACCATTTATCCGGCGGACAGAAACAGCGCATAGCCATTGCAGGGATCATGGCTATGGAACCGGAGTGTATTATCTTGGACGAGCCCACCGCGATGCTGGATCCTAAGGGAAGGCAGGATGTTTTGTCCCTGTCCAGGGAACTAAACAAAGAAAAAGAGATCACGATCATTTTAATCACACATGATATGGAAGAGGTACTGTTGGCTGACAAAGTGTTTGTCATGGATCAGGGAAAGGTCGTAATGAGCGGAACGCCAAAGGAAGTGTTTGCCCATGTTAAGGAGCTGAAAGGGTACGGGCTTGAAGTTCCGTTTGCCACAGAGCTTGCTTACGAGCTTAAAAAGGAGGGTATCAGGCTTTCTGATGCGATAACGACAAGGGAAGAACTGGTGGAAGAGTTATGTCAATTAGTTTAGAAAAAGTAAGTTATATATATGAAGATAATTCGGATATAAAGAAGCCCGCGCTGATCGATATAGATTTAGAGATCGGAGAGGGAGAATTTATCGGCATCATCGGACACACGGGATCGGGTAAGTCTACGCTGATCCAGCATCTGAACGGTCTCATGGAACCTACAAAAGGAAGGGTGTATTTTGAGGGAAAGAATATCCACGATGACAATTATGATATCAAGAGCCTCCGGGGAAAGGTCGGCCTGTGTTTTCAGTATCCGGAACACCAGCTGTTTGAGACAACCATACTGGAGGATGTCTGTTTCGGCCCTATGAACTTTGGGGCATCCAAAGAAGAAGCTGTCAAAGCCGCGAAGGAGGCACTCAAAGACGTGGGGATCTCAGAAGAACTGTTCGGAAAGTCGCCGTTTGAACTGTCCGGAGGACAGAAGCGCAGAGTAGCTATCGCAGGCATTCTGGCAATGAAGCCTGAATATTTTATTCTGGATGAACCGACCGCCGGTCTGGACCCTGAGGGAAGGGTACAGCTTTTAGAACTGCTGAAGCGTCTCAATCAGGAACAGGGTATCACGATCATACTTGTATCCCACAGTATGGAAGACATTGCATCCTATGTAGACAGGATGATCGTCATGAACCGTGGGCGGCTGGAATTTGACGGGGATAAGGAAGAGGTGTTTTCCCATCAGGAAGAACTGGAGCAGATGGGACTGTCCGTACCGTTTTTCAGACTCCTGGCCAATGATCTGAAAGAAAAAGGATTTCCTGTTGAGGGAGAGATCCTGACCCTTGAAGATGCCAGGAGGGCAATCCTAAAAACATTAAAGAAGGAACAAACATATGATTAAAGACATCACCATAGGACAATATTACAGATCAGATTCTATTCTTCACCGGCTGGACCCGAGGGTAAAGCTGGTGGGGACATTGATTTTTGTCATAACCTTGTTTTTCTCAAAGTCCCCGCTGACTTATGCGGCTTCTCTGCTGTTTTTGGCTTTGATGATCGGCCTTTCCACTGTACCTCTTTCTTTTATTGTCAGGGGGCTGAAAGCCGTTGGCGTTATTTTGCTTTTCTCCGTTGTCATCAATATTTTCTTCATACCGGGGGAGGCGATCGTACATTTCGGTGTTATCAGGATCACCAAAGAAGGAGTCATCACAGCCGTTTATCTGGGCACAAGGCTGGTGATGCTTGTATTGGGCACTTCCCTTATGACCTTTACTACCACACCCAATGAGCTCACAGACGGGCTCGAAAAGTCCCTGGGATTTTTGAAGCTGATCAAAATTCCTGTGCATGAGATTGCGATGATGATGTCGATTGCCCTAAGGTTTATCCCGATCCTCACAGAGGAGCTGGACAAGATCATGAAGGCCCA
Source organism: Anaerostipes caccae L1-92 (assembly GCF_014467075.1). Taxonomy (NCBI): domain Bacteria; kingdom Bacillati; phylum Bacillota; class Clostridia; order Lachnospirales; family Lachnospiraceae; genus Anaerostipes; species Anaerostipes caccae. Next base: position 3,207,013 of record NZ_AP023027.1, on the reverse strand, counting down.
GACTGCAAGGGGAGTGGATTTTAAAAATGGAAGTTTTCTGCACCGGATGAAGAGCATGGTGCCGATCGTAGTGCCGCTGTTTGTGGCGGCGGTAAGGAGAGCCAATGACCTGGCCCTGGCCATGGAATCCAGGTGCTACCACGGAGGGGACGGACGGACGAAGATGAAGCCTCTCAAATACTGCAGAAGAGACCTGCTGGCCTATCTGTTTTTGGCTTTGTTTTTGGCACTGATGATTTACCTGGGATTTTTCTGTCCGGTCGGAAGATAGGCGTGAGGTATTCTATGAAACGGATAAAATTAGAAGTGGCATATGACGGGACAAATTACTGCGGCTGGCAGATACAGCCAAAGGATACGACCATAGAAGGGATTCTCAATGAGAAGCTTGGCAGTCTTTTGGGAGAAGAGATTACGGTGATCGGTGCCAGCCGCACCGACTCCGGGGTACATGCCCTCGGGAATGTGGCAGTGTTTGACACGGAGACGGAGATTCCGGGTGAAAGGATCGCCAGGGCTCTGAACCAGAGGCTGCCGGATGATATTGTCATACAGTCTTCCAGTGAAGTAAAAGACGATTTCCATCCCAGATATCAGGATACGAGGAAAACTTACGAGTATACGATTTACAATGCAGAATTTGATAACCCGGTCACGGCAAGGCACCATCACTTCGTGTATGTGCCGCTGGATGCGGAGCGTATGCGCACAGCTGCCCGCTGCTTTTTAGGTGAGCATGACTTTTTAAGCTTTTCTACCACAGGGAGTCCTACAAAGACCACGGTGCGCACGATCTATGAGTGCGAAGTGAGGCAGAACGGCCGGTATATTACCATGAGAGTCACGGGAAACGGATTTTTATATAACATGGTGCGGATGATGGCAGGAACTCTAATCTCCATCGGAAGGGGCAGGAAGGATCCGGAGTGGGTCAGGGAACTTTTCCTGCATCCGAAGAGAGGAAAGGCAGGTCCAAATGCTCCGGCAAAAGGACTGACACTCATCAACATACATTACATGGATGAAGAAAAGGAAGCGGATTAGATGAAGATTATGGGACTGCAAAAGTCAACACTCCTGGATTATCCGGGAAAAGTCGCCTGCACGGTATTTACCGGCGGGTGTAATTTTTTTTGCCCGTTCTGCCACAATGCTGAGCTGATCTCTCCGCGGAAGGAGGAGCCGGGGCTTTTAGAAAAAGATTTGCTGGCCTTTTTAAGGAAGCGGAGAGGAATCCTGGACGGAGTCTGTATTTCCGGAGGAGAACCGCTGCTTCACACCGGACTTTCAGGGCTTATCAGAGAGATGAAGGAACTCGGCTATCTGGTGAAGCTGGATACCAACGGAAGCTTTCCGGAAAGGCTCAAAAGGCTGGTCGGAGAGGGCCTTTTGGACTATGTGGCCATGGACATAAAAAATTCCAAAAAGAAATATGCTGCCACGGCGGGAGTGGAAGCATTTCAGATAGAACCGGTGGAGGAGAGCGTCAGATTCCTCATGGAAGGAAATGTACCGTTTGAGTTTCGTACCACGGTGGTGAGGGAACTTCACAGCGGGGAGGATATCGAAGAGATCGGAGAGTGGATTTCCGGAGATGAACCATATTTCCTTCAGAGTTTTGAACCCTCTGATCATGTACCGGATTTGAGACTCAGTGCCTATGGGAAGGAAGAAATGGAGACACTGGCGGATATTTTGAGAGAAAAAGTGCCGAATGTAGAATTAAGGGGATTATAACAATATATTGTGCCTGTATAGATAAAAACATACAATATGTTGACTTTGTTTTATATGGTGCTATAATTTTAAGTGTTGAACATATAGAAAGAATGGGGTGTGTGAGTCATGTATTATGTAATAAAGAGAGACGGAACCAAGGCAGAATTTGATATCCAGAAGATATCCACTGCCATCACAAGGGCATTTGAAGCCAAAGAAAAACAGTATCATCCGAGTGTGATCGATCTGCTGGCGCTTAAAGTCACATCAGATTTTGAGCCGAAAGTAAAAAATGATGTGATCGCGGTTGAAGACATTCAGGACAGCGTGGAGTCTGTGCTGATCCAGGCAGGCTATGCCGATGTGGCAAAAGGATATATTTTATACAGAAAACAGAGAGAAAAGATCCGGAATATGAAGTCTACAATTCTGGATTATAAAGAGCTGGTGGACAGTTATGTGAAAGCCAGTGACTGGAGGGTAAAAGAAAACTCTACCGTGACATATTCCGTCGGGGGACTGATTTTAAGCAACAGCGGGGCCATCACGGCGAATTACTGGCTTTCCGAGATCTATGATGATGAGATTGCCGATGCCCACAGGAATGCGGACATTCATATCCACGACCTTTCTATGCTGACCGGTTACTGCGCGGGCTGGTCTTTAAAGCAGCTGATCCAGGAGGGGCTGGGAGGCGTGCGCGGTAAGATTACCTCCGCACCGGCGAAGCATTTGTCCACACTGTGCAATCAGATGGTCAATTTCCTTGGCATCATGCAGAATGAGTGGGCCGGAGCCCAGGCATTCTCCTCTTTTGATACATATCTTGCACCGTTTGTAAAGGCAGACAATCTGTCCTACTATGAAGTGAAAAAATGTGTGCAGTCCTTTATTTTCGGTGTTAATATTCCGAGCCGATGGGGCACCCAGGCTCCTTTTTCTAATATTACTTTGGACTGGACCGTGCCGGATGATCTGGCGGAGCTCCCTGCGATCGTTGGCGGCAAAGAGATGGACTTCCGGTATAAAGACTGCAAAAAAGAGATGGACATGGTGAACAAGGCCTTTATCGAAGTCATGATCGAAGGGGATGCCGAAGGACGGGGCTTCCAGTATCCGATCCCTACCTATTCTATTACAAAAGACTTTGACTGGTCTGACACGGAAAATAACCGGCTTCTGTTTGAAATGACCGCCAAATACGGAACTCCGTATTTTTCTAATTATATCAACAGTGAAATGCAGCCGAGTGATGTGCGCAGTATGTGCTGCCGTCTGCGCCTGGATTTAAGAGAACTGCGTAAAAAAGCAGGGGGATTTTTCGGCAGCGGAGAGAGCACCGGATCTGTAGGAGTGGTTACGATCAATCTGCCTAAGATTGCTTACCTTTCTAAAGATGAAAAAGAGTTCTATCACAGGCTGGATCATTTGATGGATGTGTCAGCACGATCCTTAAAGATAAAAAGAACGATTATCACGAAATTGTTCGATGAGGGACTGTATCCTTATACGAAACGTTATTTGGATTCTTTTAACAATCACTTTTCTACCATCGGGCTGATCGGAATGAATGAAGCGGGCCTCAATGCCGGCTGGATCAAGGCGGATCTGACCGAAGAAAAGGCACAGGAATTTGCTAAGGAAGTATTGAATCATATGAGAAACCGCCTGTCAGATTACCAGGAAGAATACGGTGACCTTTATAATCTTGAAGCGACTCCGGCCGAATCTACGACATACCGCTTGGCGAAGCATGACGTGGCAGAGTTCCCGGACATTATCACAGCTTCAGAAGACGAAGGAACACCGTTTTACACGAACAGTTCCCATCTGCCGGTGGGATATACAGACGATGTTTTTGATGCGCTGGATATTCAGGATGAATTACAGACATTATATACGTCAGGGACAGTTTTCCACACTTTCCTTGGAGAGAAACTTCCGGACTGGAAAGCAGCCGCGGCTCTGGTGAAAAAGATCGCAGAAAATTACCGCCTTCCATATTATACGATTTCACCGACCTATTCTGTGTGCAGCAACCACGGTTATATAAACGGGGAGGTTTATGAATGTCCTGACTGCGGACAAAAAACGGAGGTATACAGCAGGATTACGGGTTATTATCGTCCGGTCCAGAACTGGAACGATGGAAAACGGCAGGAATATAAAGAAAGGAAACTGTACGATCCCAAAAATTCTGTTCTGAAGGCATCCAAGACTCCGAAAAAAGACATAAGCTTTGCCTCAGAGGCGGAAAAGAAGATGGAAGAAGCCCAGAAGATGCTTCTGTTTACAACCAAAACTTGTCCGAACTGTAAGATGGCCGGAGAGGTCCTTAAAAGTTCCCGGATTCCGTTTGAAATCGTGGATGCCGAGGAACATCAGGAATTGGTGCAGGAATACGGGATTATGCAGGCTCCGTCTCTGGTCGTACTGCGTGGGGACGAATTCGAGACGCACTGTAATGTTTCCAATATTAAGAAGTATGCAGAACAAAATCACTGCGGCTGATCATAGGGTATGTCCAATTTTGTTTCATAATTTTTGGAGAAAATTTATTGACACACCCCGGTCAGTGTTATATAATATGAAAATGTGACATAAAAGAAAATGCTTACCCCAATGCCCCGGAGGGAGTATTTTATATAGAAGACACATTGATTGAGAAATTTAGGAGGAAGAACCATGAAGAGCTTTATGGCAAGCCCATCAACAATTGAAAGAGAATGGTATGTAGTTGACGCCACAGGACATACATTAGGACGTTTAGCATCAGAGATCGCAAAAGTTTTAAGAGGAAAGAATAAGCCGACTTATACTCCTCACATCGACACAGGCGATAACGTGATCGTTGTGAACGCAGATAAAATCCAGGTAACTGGAAAGAAATTAGACCAGAAGATCTACTACAATCACTCTGATTATGTAGGCGGAATGAAAGAGACGACTTTAAAAGAAAAAATGGCGAAAAAGCCTGAAGATGTTATTTATCTTGCAGTAAAAGGTATGCTTCCAAAAGGTCCTTTGGGAAGAGCAATGATTAAGAAACTTCACGTATATGCAGGCGCAGAGCACAACAATCAGGCTCAGCAGCCAAAAGCATTAGAGATCAAGTATTAAGAAGGAGGACGATTAAGTGGCTACAGCAAAATATTACGGAACTGGTAGAAGAAAAAGCAGTATCGCTAGAGTATATTTAGTACCAGGAACAGGAAAAATCACAATCAATAAAAGAGATATCGACGAATATTTAGGATTAGAGACATTAAAAGTAGTCGTACGCCAGCCATTGGTTGCTACTGACACTCTCGGAAAATACGATGTTTTAGTTAATGTTATCGGCGGTGGATTTACAGGACAGGCAGGAGCAATCCGCCACGGTATTTCCAGAGCTTTATTACAGGTTGACGGAGACTTCCGCCCGGTATTAAAGAAAGCAGGATACTTAACCAGAGATCCACGTATGAAGGAAAGAAAGAAACCGGGACTTCGTTCTGCACGTCGTGCCCCACAGTTCTCAAAGAGATAGTAAAAAAATATATAAGAGAATTAATCAGCCCCATGAAAACAGCAAGTTTTCGTGGGGTTTCTGTTTTGTTGAAAAATATAAAGTTTTACTAAAATATACAATTTAGAAATTGTAATAATTAAAATGATGTGATAAAATTTGGTTATGGAACAACCGTGTTACAGGGTGGTTTGACCTTCATTCTACATAGAATGGAGGTGGTGCCAATGAAGAACAAATTCAGTTTTAATGACTTGATGCAGTTCGGATTATTTTTGATTGCACTACTGACCTTCATATATTTGATTAGTCATTAGTTACGCATAGAAAAACCACCCTTGAGAACTTTGGCAAGTAATAGGGTGGATTTCCTGCTTTTATTATTAGGTCAAACCGCTTTGGACGGTTGTTCCTTTTTCTACTTAAAATATACCACTAATTTAAAAGTTTGTAAAGAATTCATTGCTGATGAAGATGAAATACAGGATCACGATTGATCATATTAATCATGTTAGAAATATCTTCACAAGCCATCTGAAACTTCGACTTTTCAATCAGTATGTTTTTTCCTGTCATAATATAGGAGGGCATTAGCCGTATATTTTTATAGTATATTTCGCTGTGGCGCAGTTTGTATGTTGAAACAGCAGGAATCACATTTCTTTTCGTTGTTCTTTTAGCGATCATATTCATTGCTTTTTTTGCCACATCCCCCATCAGCATGACTACCTGAACGTTAGGAAATAAGGCGAGCTCCTTTTCAAGAAAAGGCAGGCTTTCTTCGATCATGCTTCTTTCAAGGAAAGTGTGAGATTTTGGTTTCTTTACTGCATTTGTAATATAAATACCTAAGTTCAGAAGTTCCTCTGACGTGTTTGCTTCTATTCCTGCGTTTTGGAAAAGACGGACAGCAGCAGAAAGATATTCTCCATCCTGTTTTCCATAGAAATCGTTCTCAGGATCTTTGGGGACGACTTCATTAATAAGTACAGCATTGATATTCTCTGGGATAACATCGACGTCATTGAAATAAAAATTACTGCCCGAAGCATCTATGCTTTGTAAACTCTTTTTTATATTCATGATTCTGCTCCTTTGTGATGGTTGAGAGCTTTTTCGCAGCGCTCTATGATTTCTTCTTTTAAGCTGATCGGACGTACAATTTCGACATTTTCTCCGAAAGATAACAGCATTTCATACAGCCATTCGTTCCGGGGAAGTGATGCTTTTACAATAAACTGTTGATCGTTTTGTATGATCGCCTCTTCACTGAAAATATCTAAAACCCTATGCCCCATGTCTAATGGAAACCGAAGTTCTATTTCATTTAATACTTCCATGTCCTCAGGCAGCGGCAAAATGTTTAAGTTATCATGAGGAATTTCATCAAACATAACTTCTGTGAGCTTCAGACTCCTCATCCTTGAGACACGGAATAATCTGTAATCATTTCTTTTGCAGCAGAATCCAAACAAATACCACGATCTGTCTTTATATAATAATTTTATCGGACGGCACCGCCTTTCACTGACCTCTCCCCTGGAATTATAATAACAAAATACAATTTCCTGCCTTTTTAAAACAGAAATTTTCAGCAGAGAAAAGATTTCATGTTCTTTTTGAACGCAGGCTCCCCAGCGGGAAAAATCAATTTCAATCCAGTCTGTATTTGTCTTCTTAAAAAGAGCACCTAGTTTTTCTAATGTACCTTCATGATCGGAATATTGGGCAGCGGATAAGCTCTGAAGACCGATAAAGATATCCTGAATATCAGACTCAGACAGCAAAGCTTTGCTGATGATAAAATCATCATACAGTTTAATACCGCCGTCCCTTCCCGCGGCGGCATACACTGGAATACCTGCACTGCTCATTACATCAATATCGCGGTAAATGGTTCTCACAGATACTTCAAATTTTGAGGCCAGTTCAGGTGCAGTTGCCTGTCCTTTTTCCAACAGATAGTAAAGGATTTTGAATAAGCGGCTTTCATGCAATCGTTTCACCTCCTTGTCTCTCTATTATATCAGACAAACCCTGACAACGTGTGTCAGGATACAGAATAAACAAAATGGGGCGATAATTGTAAGTGTAAAATTATGATAAATTTTCCTTTTCAAATCCGTGAAAATATATTGACTATTTTTGATAAGATGTTATAATGAGGGCATAGATAGGATTGTAACTCTTCGAGGCATTACCTTTAGTGTATTAGGTGTGCTGAGAAGAGTTTTTTATTTTATAGGAAAGTTCTGCGGTCTTTCCTAATAAAATAAAAACGCTCTGCGGGTTGTACACAGATGCGCAGGGAAATCATTTGCCTTCGGCAAATCGTATATGGCACGCAAAGTTATCAAGCCCTCAAAGATTGAGGGTTGGGAGTTGAGGTGTGGGCTTGCCCACTTTGTTCTTTGTGGAAAGGGGAAATATGTTTAACTTTTTTAATAAGAATAAAAATTCAGATGGTGTTATGATGTCACCAGTCAATGGATTGTGTATAGATTTATCAGAAGTTCCGGATAAAGTGTTTTCAGAGAGAATGATAGGGGACGGTGTGGCATTCATTTATGAGGATGATATGATATGTTCTCCATGTAACGGGACAGTAGTTATGGTTGCGGATACCTCTCATGCAATTGGCATAAAAAGCGGAGAGATTGAAATAATTATACACATTGGATTAGATACTGTGGAGCTTAATGGGGAAGGCATTAAAGTATTCGTTAAGACGGATCAAAAGGTAAAAGTAGGAACACCATTAGTTAGAATCGACAGGAATTTTATGAAAGAGAAGTCAGTGAATTTAACTACGCCGATGATTATAACAAATACTGGGGATTTTAAATTAGAGTTTAAAAATACAGGGAAAGAAGTAGAGCGCAGTAAGTCAGAAGTGATAAAGTATACCAAGAGTGAATAGATAAGCATTAAAATTATTTATTTTAAGAAGAAGGGGGGGATTTCTTTGTGAGGATTACTAAAAAAATTAATAACAACGTTGCATTAGGGGTAGATCCTAAGGGAAAAGAAGTAGTAATTTTCGGGAAAGGAATTGGATTCCACGAAATTCCTTATGAATTAAACGACTTGTCTTTGATTAGTAAAACTTTTTATGATATTGATCCAGGCTATTTGGAATTATTATCTGAAATTCCTGAAGATATTTTTAATGTTTCATCTAAAATTGTTGATTATGCAAGAAGTAAAGTCGGTTGTGAACTAAACCCAAGTCTGGCATTTATGTTAGCCGACCATATTAATTTTGGTGTTATAAGATTAAAGAAATCCATAGATATTACCAATCCATTAACCAATGATATAAAATATTTATATAAAACAGAAATGGAGATTGGATATAAAGCTCTGGATATGATAGAGGAGGATTTACAGATTCGCTTTCCGAAAGGGGAGGCAGCAAGCATTGCACTGCATATTATCAATGCAGAAGGAATGCAAAACGATATGAATAATACAATAAAAGTTACGAAGATTCTTAAAGAGATAACTAAAATCGTGGAAGAAAGCTTTGATTTTAAAATTGATCAGGATAGTATTGACTATTCCAGATTTGTGATTCACTTAAAGTATTTTGTACAGCGTGTGAAAGAACCAAAAGAGAAAGTTTCAGATTCTACAAAATTGCTTCTTAAATCTATAAAGGCTCAATTTCCGGATACGTATGGATGTTTTAAGAAAATAGAAAGCTATTTAAAAAAAACATTAAAGTTGAAATACAGCGAAGAGGATCAATTATATTTATTGGTTCATATCAATAGGATTTTAGATAACTAAAGAACGCATGTCACGTATTACCCTAAAATTTATATATTTTTCCGCATTGGATTGTAACTCTGCCTTGAGGCATTACCAATGATAAATATTAGTATATTTATCATTTGCTGCCTTGAGGCTTTTTTATTTAATTGATGTCAATTATAAGGGGGGATAAAGATGTAAACAATAAAAATAATTTATGTATACAAGTTTCATTCAAAAATGGAGGTGAACATGATGTCAGCAAGTAAATTAAGTAAGAACATTATTTCTAATGTAGGTGGTGTGGAAAATATCAATTCATTAACGCACTGTGTAACAAGATTAAGGTTTGTTCTTAAAGAGAAAGAAAAAGTAGATAAAGATACCATTGATAACCTGGACGGAGTAACAAGTTCATTATATTCCGGGGGTCAGTATCAAGTTATTATTGGACAAGATGTGGCAGATGTATTTGAAGATATTATTAGTAATTATGAATTGAATGGTACTAAAAAAGGCGCTGCTGATACAAATCAGGGGGAAGATAAAAAGAGTATTTTGGGGCGTTTAGATCAATTGTTCAGCATATTAGCATCAATCTTTACGCCATTAATTCCTGCGATGCAGGGTATGGGATTTTTGAAAATAATTTTGGTCTTAGCAAAATTTATGGGTGCGTCACCGGAAAGCACTACTTATCAGTTGGTCAATACATTATCAGATTCTTTTTTCTATTTCCTTCCGTTTCTTGTGGCGTGGTCCGCAGCGGAAAGATTTAAGGCTAATAAGGCACTGGCTTTGATGTTAACCGGATTGCTGCTGCATCCAGGTTTTATGGAATTATTCAAGGCAAATGAACAGGTTTCATTTTTGGGGATTAATGTCCCGAATATAAATTATACCGGAAGTATATTGCCGCCAATTCTGACAATACTTTTGTTATCATATGTTCAAAAATTATTAAATAAATTACTGCCAAAACTTTTTAAGACAGTATTTTCATCTGTGATCGCTTTGATTATTACAATGCCGATTGCAATCTTAATTATTGGACCGATTGGGAATTGGGGCGGTGCTGTATTAGTAAATTTATTCAATAGTTTATATCAGTTTAGTCCATTGCTGTCTGGTGCAGTAATCGGAGGACTGTGGCAAGTAATCATAATTGTTGGTATGCACTGGCTGGTACTGACATTGATTCAGTTCCCGAATATAGATAGTTTGGGAGTGGACAGAGTTACAGTTGCGTTTGCTCCTAGTATAATGTGTCAAATTGCAGCAGGACTTGCCGTTGCATTAAAAGTTAAAAATAAAGCGGTTCGGCAGAATGCGTTATCTTTAACAGTAACAAGTTTACTCTCCGGCGGAGTAATTGAACCGGTAATGTATGGGGTAAATATAAAATATAGAAAGCCTTTCTACTTTGTATTAGTAGGAGGCGCAGTAGGCGGAGCTATTACAGGAGCATGTGGAGCAGGGATTACCGCTCCGGTTATGTTTGGTATATATACGTTGCCGGCTTTCTTTGGCAAAGGATTTACGGGGTTGATGATAGGAACATTAGTTGGTTGTTCCATGACATTTTTATTAACCTATTTCTTCGGAGTTGACAAGGCAATCGAAGAAAAACAAAAGAAAGAATTAGAAGCTTACACAGCAGAAATTGTATGAGAAGGAGATAGATTTTATGGAAAAACAATATTTATATAACAAGATTAAAGGGACTTTAGTAGCTGCGGGAATGGGAGATGCAATGGGGGCGCCTTCAGAGGCTTGGAGCAGAGATGAAATTATTAAAAACTATGGGGGACCAATTACTGATTTTATAGATCCAAGTTTAAATCTTTATGTGAAAGATAACCTGATGGGTGAAGTTACAGATGATACATCTCAGATGTATGAAATGGCATTGGCAGTCATTAAATCTAAAGGAAATTTTACGGTAAATGATGCAGCAAATGCTTTGATAGAATGGTCGGAAAAATATCCGAAGTATTATCCAAGAAATGCAGGACCAACAACAAGGTATTTGATAGAAGACTTAAAATCAGGTAAAGATCCTGTTGAATTGGGGAAAACGGGCGGAACATATGACCGTGGAACTTCCAATGGTGCAGCGATGAGAATTGCTCCGGCGGGATTGCTGTTTCCTGGAAATTTGGAAAAAACCATAGAAGTTGCAATTACCATGACTAAGCCGTCCCATGGAACACAGCATGGATATTCGGGCGCATGTGCAATTGCATGTGGTATCTCAAATGCTTTAATGGAAGATTCTGATTTATATTCTATTGTGAAAGCTTGTCTTTACGGAGCGAAACGTGGAGAAGAAATTGGAAGGGAAGAAGCCAGAATTGCTCCGGGATTTGCAGTTTATGAAAAAATTGTTAAAAGTATAGAAATTGCTTTAACCTCAGATCACATGGACGAAGCGATGGAAAGATTGGAAAGAAGTGTTGGAAATGACGGATCTATTCAAAGTTCTGCTGCATGTGCCATTGGTCTTTTCTTAGCAAGTTCCGGAGATGTATTGAAAACAATCATCGGCGGCGCAAATATTGGCGGAGATACCGATACGATTGCATGTATTGCGGGAATGTTAGCCGGCGCATATACAGGATTTGAAGGGATAGACAGTGATAAATTTGAAGTGTTTAAAAAGGCTAATACAGGATTTGATTTTGATAAAGTATCTGAAGAACTGACAGATTTAGCTCATAATAATTATTTGAATGCCAAGTAATTCTTTAAACTTCTTAGGATGTTGTTTTGATTCTTATAGCGGTCTCCTTTAGAACTGTCTGATATGATAGAGACTTAAAGGAGGCTGTTTTTTTATTTCCTGATCATGCTCAGACAAACCCTGACAACGCGTGTCAGGATAAAAATGGATGTTGACAATATGAAAAGCAGAGACTATAATAAACAAAAACAAGAAATGAAATGAGGTGTCTTGGTGTTACGGGTTTCTGGAATGAGCATTGCAGAAAAATAAAATATTGATCAGGGACGACAGGTATGGATATGCCGGTCTGTCTTTTGTCAGCCTGCATATAAAGCAGACTGATCTGATATTTTGCCTTACAAACCCGTTTCATACGCTTTATATAGATGGAAAGAGATGTTGGAACATAGCTGTGTAATGCTGTGTTTTTTTATTCTTATCATTTAGAATTCTTTTGTCAGAAGATCACAGGGAATGTGCCGGTTTCGGGGCAATGTATCTGTGATCTTTATTTTATTTCAGGAAATTAAACTATGATAAATAGGCATCATTCTGCCTTGACTGAGAAAGGAATCTATCATGAAAAATAAATCGTTGACAACATTAGGATATCATCAGATATTAGAGCAGCTCAAAGACTATGCATTTTCTGCGGGCGCAAAGGAACGGATCGGCCGGATGCTGCCTTTATTGTCTGAACTGAAGCTGAGGAAACATATAAATGACACATCCCAGGCAAGAGGAATGGTGGAGACATATGGAACACCACCTCTCCCGGCCATGGACCATATGGAAGAATATATAAAAAAAGCAGCTGCGGGGGCACTGCTGCTGCCGGAAGAACTGGAAGAATTATGTATGTTTTTAAATTCTGTCGCACGGCTGAAGATCTACCTTAAGAAAGGGGAGGCTGAACAAATCAGCCTGGCTTTTTATAACCAGAATTTAGAATCCCTGGATGACCTGAAAGAGGAGATCAGGCAGTGTATCAGAAATGGAAGGGTAGATGACTATGCGTCACCATACCTGAAAGACATCCGAAAGCAGATGCTTCTGCTCAGTGAGAAAATTGGAGAGAAAGCTGAAAAAGCACTGAGGGCAAATAAAACGTATTTGAGCGATGCATTTGTAGTGAAAAGAAACGGAAGGTATTGTATTCCTGTCCGTAAAAAATGCAGAAATATGGTTTTGGGAAGCGCAGTTGACCAGTCTTCCACCGGTGCCACTATCTTTGTGGAGCCTGCTTCAGTTGCAGGGCTCAGAGAGGAACTGGAACTTTATCAGATTGAGGAGGATTCGGAAGAAAGAAGAATCCTTTACAGCCTGACGAGCCTGGCAGCACAAAATGAGGAAGCTTTGAAAGAAGATATTCGTGTGATCGAAAAGCTTGACTTTATATTTGCCAAGGGACGCCTGAGCCTTGAAATGAATGCAGTGGAACCTGAGATTAATACAGAGCATTACATCAGGCTTAAGAAAGCCAGGCATCCAATGCTGTCAGGGGAAACCTGTGTGCCGTTAGACTTTGAAATAGGCAGAGAAAATCGCGGAGTCATCATTACAGGACCGAATACAGGCGGAAAAACGGTAGCAATTAAGACGGTCGCCTTAATGAGCGCGATGGCATGCTCCGGGCTTCATGTTCCCTGTGAATGTGCAGAACTCTGTATGCAGAATGAGATCCTCTGTGATATTGGAGACGGACAGAATATTTCTGATAACCTGTCTACCTTTTCAGCACACATCAAGAATGTTCTGGAAATATTAAAAAGAAGTCAGAAAGACAGTCTTGTCATATTAGATGAACTGGGTTCCGGGACCGACCCGGCGGAAGGAATGGGAATCGCAGTGGCGATCCTCGAAGAGTTGAGAAACAGCGGAGCATTATTTCTGGTGACCACCCATTATCCCGAGGTAAAAGAATACGCAGACCGGTATCCGGAAGTGGTGAATGCAAGGATGGAGTTTGACAGGGAAACTTTGAAGCCTTTGTACCGGCTGAAGGTAGGCGAGGCGGGAGAAAGCTGTGCCCTCTATATTGCAAAGCGGCTTGGTTTCCCGGGGGCAATGCTCAGTGCCGCAGCCAGAGAGGCGTACGGAGAGAAAAGTGAGGCTGTCATAGACAGTTTGCAGCTGACGGATACACAGGAGAAGCTGCGGCGTGAAAAAGCCCCGTCCATTCAAAAGACAGAGAAGAAAAAAGAAACTAAAATAAGAAGATTTGTTACCGGGGACAGTGTGACAGTTCTGCCGGAAGGGGAGATTGGGATCATAGTGAAGCCTGCCGATGAAAATGGTCAGGTACTGGTACAGATTAAGAGAGAAAAGAAGCTCTTCAGCCATAAACGTCTGAAACTGAAAGTAGCAGCATCAGAACTTTATCCGGAAGACTATGATTTTTCCGTTATTTTTGATACAGTAGAAAACAGAAAAGCAAGACATAAAATGGGAAAAGGTTTCCGGGAGGACCTGGTCATAAAGACAGAGGAATAGAGAAAAAACAGGAGGAATTGAGAATGACAGAGAAGGAAAAAGCGGCTTTGGGAATGCTTTATAATGCGAATTATGATACGGATTTAAAGGAAGAGCGGCTTGACTGCCAGGAGCTGTGTGCAGAATATAACCGGCTGATGCCGAAGGAATTGGAAAAAAGGACAGAACTCATGAAGAGGATTCTGGGAAAAACAGAGGGAGAATTTATGGTGGAGCAGCCGTTTTTTTGTGACTACGGTTATAACATTGAAGTTGGTGAGAGGTGTTTTCTGAACTATCACTGTACTATTTTGGACGGAGCCAAAGTTACATTTGGACACGATGTCTTCGTTGCGCCTAATTGTTCTTTTTATACAGCGGGACATCCGTTTGATATAGAACAGAGAAACGAAGGGCTTGAATATGCCTATCCGATCCATATAGGAAATAATGTCTGGATCGGAGGTAATGTGACCGTGCTTCCCGGCGTGACCATCGGTGACGGCACAGTTGTTGCGGCCGGAAGTGTTGTGACGAAGGACCTGCCCGCCGGGGTGCTGGCGGCAGGAAATCCATGCAGAATCATTCGGAATCTGTCTGAATAACAGAAAGCAGAAGCGGCAGAAAATTAAGGCTGCATTGCACATTTTTAAGTACAATGCTATACTCTAATTAAAACGAGGGAAAGAAGTGTGATGCAAATGACAGGCCTTATATTACAGCTTGAATACAGTGCAAGGATCCTTCTGGCAGCAGTCTGCGGAGCCTGTATTGGCTATGAGCGGACGAACAGACTCAAAACCGCGGGCATCAGGACTCATGTGATCGTATCATTGGCCGCCGCGCTGATGATGATTATCTCCAAGTATGGATTCAGTGATATTCTCGCCGTCCACAACGTTGGACTGGACCCGTCAAGGATTGCAGCAGGTGTCGTAACCGCCATCGGTTTTCTGGGTGCAGGTATTATCTTTGTACATAACCAGAGTGTCAGCGGACTGACGACCGCGGCGGGCATCTGGGCCACTGTGGGAGTCGGCATGTCCGTAGGCGGCGGGCAGTATCTGATCGGGATTTTCAGTACGATTCTTCTGATCATTGTGCAGTGGGTCCTGCACCGTGATTTTAAGTGGATCAAAACGCCCACGGTGGAAGTGATTACCCTGAAACTGCCCAATGGCCCTGACGCTGTAAAGATGATTCAGGAAACGATCAGGGAGGAGTCCATAGAAATTTTAAACATCTCAGTCCAGAAGATAGGAAATGAGAGCATCAAGGTCAGACTGGACGTGAAGCTGCCGGACAGCTTTGATATGTACGATGCGATTCAGCGGCTGCTTGAGAATGAGAATATTGAATCCATTGATATTTAAGATTGAAAGAAAATTATAAGAATCTTGAAGCTTTTTTTTCTGTTCTTTATGATACCCTGATAGAAAGAAAAGGGGGTAGTTTTATGGGTAATCATAGGAACAGAAAGCTTCGGGATGGAATATTTAACGGAGTCTTTATTTTTTATCTGGCATTTCTGCTGGAAAATATTCTGTTTAAGTATGTACAGCCATGGCAGCTGTTTCAGCATGGAAGATACTTTTCAAGATCTTTAAATTTAGTTCCGTTTCGGCAGATTATGAGTTCTTCAGGAATCGGCGACCTGAATATTTATGGGAATATCATTTTATTTCTCCCGCTGGGAATTTATCTGATGTTCTTTATGAAAAGAAGAAAAGCGGTTAAAAGCCTGCTGGCAGTCTTTGGCATCAGCTTGTTCTTTGAAGCCTTTCAATATGCAGCAGCCATTGGAGCCACAGATATTGACGATATTATTTTAAACTGTGCCGGAGGACTTTTTGGAGTTATGTGTTATAAAGTTCTGCTGTTTGTCTGCATGGGAAAGGAAGAGAAGGCAAAGACGGCTGTTGCCGGAACTGCAGCCGTGGTCGGAATGATCACTGCAGTTCTTATAGGCCTGCTCATTGCCTTTAATTAAGGCTTTACAAGATATAAAAGGTATTTTATACTTTAACTAAGAAAAAGAAATGAGGTGTGGAAGGATGATGATGATTTCTTGCTAAAATTTAATCGGCATAAGAGGAGAAGGAGGTTTCCTTCTGGTTTTATGCGCTCTGCAAGAAAGATCATCCGAACTGCTTCTATATAGATTGATATTAGTGTACGCTTGGCGTGCGTGATATTTTTGTATGCGAACCTGCGGGGAAAGTCTTTCCTGCAGGTTTTTTGTTTTATTAAATAACTTATCACGGTCAGGAGGTACCTTTATGTCTAGGATTCAAATTTCAGATTTAACGTTTTCCTATGATACCAGTTTCGATTATATTTTTGAGCATGTCTCATTTCAAATTGATACAGACTGGAAGCTTGGATTTACGGGGAGAAACGGAAGGGGCAAAACTACATTTTTAAAATTATTGATGGGGGAGTACGAGTATAGGGGCTCTATTGCGGCGAGTGTATCATTTGATTATTTTCCGTATCCGGTAAAGGACCCGGCGATGCTCACGGCGGACGTTCTGGAGTCTATAGACCCGCAATATGAACTTTGGAAGGTTATGAAAGAACTGTCACAGCTGGACGTGCCGGATGAAGTCCTGTACCGCCCGTTTCAAACGTTATCAAACGGAGAGCAGACGAAAGTGCTGCTGGCTGTTTTGTTTGGAAAAGAAAATAATTTTCTTCTGATTGATGAGCCTACCAATCACCTTGACGCCGAGGCCAGAAAAAAAGTGGGAATGTATTTAAATTCCAAGAAAGGATTTATTCTTGTATCCCATGACCGGGCATTTCTGGATGAGTGTACGGATCACATTTTATCGGTGAACAGAACGGATATCGAGGTCCAGAAGGGGAATTTTTCTTCCTGGTATGAAAATAAGATCCTCAGAGATCAGTATGAGTTTTCAGAAAATGAGAAGTTAAAAAAGGAAATTGGACGGCTTTCAAAATCTCAGAGAAGATCTGAGAGATGGTCAGATCAGGTAGAAAAGACAAAAAGGGGCACCAGAGACTCCGGGCTCCGCCCAGACAGGGGATTCATCGGCCATAAGGCGGCAAAAATGATGAAGCGGTCAAAGGCGGCAGAGACAAGAAAGGAAGAGGCAGTTAGAGAGAAATCAAAACTGTTAAAAAATATTGAGACTGCGGAATCCTTAAAAATCTCTCCTCTGGAACACCATGCGAAGAGGCTGGCAGTATTGGAGGATGTATCAATTTCCTATGGAAGCAAAATTGTAACCGAAAATCTGTCCTTTCATATTGAAAAGGGGGACAGGATTGCCCTGGTTGGGAAAAATGGCTGCGGAAAATCCAGTGTGCTGAAACTTTTGCTTGGAAAGCCGGTGGATCACGTAGGTTCTCTCTACAAAGCCAATGGTTTGAAAATTTCTTATGTACCCCAGAACACAGATGGGTTGAAAGGGGATCTCAGAGAGTATGCATACAACTGCGGTATTGATGAGAGTCTGTTTAAAGCAATTTTGAGGAAACTGGATTTTTCCAGATTACAATTTGAAAAAAAGATAGAAGAATTCAGCGAGGGCCAGAAAAAGAAGGTGCTGATCGCAGGGAGCCTCTGTGAACAGGCCCATCTGTATTTGTGGGATGAACCTTTGAACTATATTGATGTATTTTCAAGAATGCAGATCGAAGATTTACTAAAAAACAGTCGGATAACGCTTTTATTTGTGGAGCATGACCGGGCGTTCTCCAATCAAATCAAGACAAAAGAAATTTTAATGCAATAAAACAGTACCCAGAATGAAGCCTCCTTCAAATGGAAATAATAACTTCCAGATAAGGAGGCTTTTATGATTCATTGGATAGACAAAAAATTTAAATTAAAAGAGCATCATACAGATATCAAAACAGAATTCCTGGCAGGTATTACTGTGTTCATTACAATGGCCTATGCTCTGGCTACGGTGCCTAACATGCTGGAAGCCACAGGGGTGGATAAGCATGTGCTGATGACGGTTATGGTGCTGCTCATCGCCGCTGCGACACTTGCTATGGCGTTTTACACGAACCGTCCCTTTGCCCTGGCGCCGGGACTCAGCAGTGCGGGAATTGTGGCCGCTATGATAAGCGCGGACAATGTACCGGTAAAGATTGCAGGCGGCATCGTCTTCTGGAGCGGCCTGCTGTTTCTCGCCATTACATTTCTGGGTCTCAGGGAGGCAATCGTAAGAGCTATCCCCGCCAGCTTAAAATATGCAGTCAGCGCTGGGATCGGTATTTTTATTGTTCTGATCGGAGCGAGAGGAGCGGGTATCATTACGGCAGATGAGGCAAAAAACAGCCTTGTATTCGGCAGCCTTGGATCGCCGGAGGTGATCGCGGCAGTCTTTGGATTTGTCATTCTCTTAATCTTAAGGGCAAAGCGTGTGCCGGGAGATATGATTTTATCTATTCTGGCGTCCACCATAGCCGGAATACCGCTGGGAGTCACGAAGCTGCCCGAACAGATTATTTCCATGCCGGCTCCTGTCGGGGAACAGCTGTTTCAGATTGATATCTTTGGAGCGCTTCAGGTATTGTATCTTCCGTTCCTTTTGGCCCTGTTTGTTCCGGATTTCTTTGCTACCGTAGGGACAATTCTTGGGGTCGGTGCCCGTGCCGGATATTTGGATGAAAACGGAAATTTTGACGGCATTGATCAGTGTTTTCAGGTAGATGCGGCTGCAACGAGTCTGGGAGCACTTTTTGGAATGCCTGGCATGACTACTTATCTGGAATCCTCTGCGGGTATAGAGGCCGGAGGAAAGACGGGACTGACCGTGGTGTTTACGAGTATATGCTTTCTTCTGGCCCTGTTTTTTGCCCCTGTGGCCCTTATCATACCTTCCGCAGCTACGGCTCCGGTGTTGGTCTATATCGGTATCAGCATGCTGGAGGCTATGCGCCATATCAATTATGACGACATAACAGAGAGTATGCCTGCCTTCATGTGTGTAGTTTTCACTGTACTGGCAGGAAATATCGCAAACGGTATCTGCACCGCCATTCTGACGTATCTGGTTATGAAAACGGCGGAAGGAAAAACAAAAGAGATACATCCGTTCATGTATCTCTTAGGTGCGGTCAGTGTGCTTTATTTTTATACCCTGTTTTGACAAAGAATATTTTCAGCGTTTTTTGCGGAACTCTGTATAAGAATATACAAACGGTGTGACGACCATGACCGCAAGGACTGTCAGAAAGACAGGTACCTGAAACGATTCGGGTGCAAGAGCGGTAAGCGCGACTATCAAGCCTCCCAGGACCCATATTTTTCCGGCGATCCGGTGTGTCCGAAACCAGTTTTGTTCATCGGCCAGAGTCCATGGAGTTCGGATACCGATAAAATAATTATGTTTTGTTTTAGGCAGCAGATTGCCGATAAAAATAAATAAACTTCCTATTCCCAGGCAGAAGATCAGGTTAACATTAAAATCCATCCTGAAAGCGGCCGCAATGGTCATGATCTGGACAGCGAAGAAAACCAGGCCGATGACAAAGGTGTAGCGGTGATATTCTCTCTGAAATTTATCATAATTATCAGAGTTTGGATCTGTGCGCCGCATAAACTGAAAAAGTATGGTAATTAAAAAAATGATGCCAGGAAATATAAACACCGTAAGTTTCGGGGCAAAACGGTCAACCGTCCCGTGAACATTCCAATGGGCCGGGATCTGTTCCGGAAGGGAAGAAAAAACTGTAAGAGACAGCAGCAGGGAGACAACTGTCAGTAAAATGCTTGATTTAGATTGTTTCATTTATTTGTCCTCCTTAAAGCTTTGAAACCAGTGAATCACTTCTTCAAATACAGAGAGATTCAATTCATAATAAATATATTTTCCTTGTTTCTTGTCGGTTATGAGATTTGCCTGTTTTAAAATGTTCAGGTGGTGGGAAATCGATGCGCCTGTCATATCGAAATGACTGCATATTTCTCCTGCCGGCATGGAACCGTCTTTCAGCAAGTCTAAAATTTCACGTCTGGTGGAATCTGATAATGCTTTGAATGTTTCCTGAAAACCCACAGCTCCTCCTTTCTGATACATTTAGAAGTTTATCTAAATGTATTGTACCATTCTGCTCATACAAAAGCAAGAACATTTAGAAGAATATCTAAATGAAGTGTGAAAGAAGAAAAACTATCGAAGATGGAAACTTTTGTATCTAAGCAGCCTGCTCCAGCAGACATTACGTCCATTTTCACCAGTTCGAATGCAAGCCGCAGAACTGGTGAAAATGTCATGACATTTTCCACATGATTTCCGTTCGGCTCTTAGAATGCCTCACTCCAATCATGTGGAAAATGGACTTAATGTCTGTTGGAGAAGGGCCTCTGTCAAAAAAGGTGCCACTTTTCGAAAGTTATTTACCGCTATTGTAGGAGCGCATTTCAAAAGCGCGACGGAAATAGTGGTAAATAACTTATGCAATATCATCCAAGATTTTCTCAACATATTTATGTTACACTTAGTATTATGAAAGAAATAAGAGAAATATTTTATGACGAACAATTAAAGATTGAAGCCTATGGTTTTTACGGACTCAAACAAAAATTTCCAAACCATTTCCATGATCATTACGTGATCGGATGCATCGAGAGCGGTATGCGGAAAGTGACCTGCCGGGGAGAGGAATTTCTTATTGAACCAGGGGACCTGCTGTTTTTTAATTACAGGGAGAACCATGCATGCGAGCAGGTGGGGGATTATCCTCTGAACTGCAGATTTATTAATATCAAGAGAGAAAGGATGAAAGAAATCGCAGAAGAGATCACGGGAAGGAATGAATATCCCGAGTTTGTAAAACCGATGATTCGAAAGTGTTCAAAAGCTGAGCTTCTCAGGGAAGTGTACCGAATGGTGGCAGAGGGGAGCCAGGAATTTGAAAAGGAGGAGTTATTTTATCTTCTCATGGAGCAGCTGCTCTCTGAGTATGCGGTATTTGAACAGAAGAAAGTACAGGTGCCTGACACAGAACGGCTCAATGCTGTATGCAGTTATATGAAGGAGCATTACAGTGAGAACGTTTCACTGGAACAGCTCTGTAAGATTGCAGGCGTCAGCAGATACAGCCTGATCCGGTATTTTACAAAGTACAAGAAGATTACACCGTACCAATACCTGGAATCCATCAGGGTAAACCGGGCCAAATTATATTTGGAGCAGGGAACCGAGCCGGCGGAGGCGGCGGCAATGACCGGATTCTCAGATCAGAGCCATTTTACAAACTTTTTTAAGCGGCTGTTTGGCCTGACACCGGCTCAGTATCAGAGAATCTTTACAGACAAGAAAGGTTATTAATTATGGAAGACAAAAAATACATACAGGGTCATTTGTTTGCACTGGCTACTATTTTTTTATGGGGAACAACGTTTATCTCCACGAAGATTCTGCTCAGGCAGTTTCAGCCGATTGAGATTTTATTTTTCCGGTTCCTTCTGGGCTTCTTGGTGCTGATTCTTATTTATCCAAAGAGGCTGAAGACAGAAGGCTGGAGGGAAGAGAAATATTTTATGGCCGCCGGTCTGTGCGGGATCACGCTGTACTATTTATTTGAAAATATTGCACTCACATACACGATGGCTTCTAATGTGGGAGTTATTATTTCTATATCGCCGTTTTTTACGGCACTTCTGGCAAGGGTGGTGACGGGAGAAAAGTCTCTTGGAAGACGGTTTTTTCTTGGATTTCTTTTGGCCATGTGCGGTATCTGCCTGATTTCTTTCGGCGGTACTGCGCTGCATCTGAGCCCAAAAGGGGATTTTCTGGCAGTGCTTGCTGCCTTCGTATGGGCCGCCTATTCCATGCTGACAAAAAAAATCGGAAGCTTCGGACACAATATCATACAGTCCACAAGGCGCTGTTTTGCATGGGGACTTTTGTTCATGGCTCCGGTGCTGCTGTTTACGGATATTTCATTGGGGAGACAGAGATTTGCTGATCCTTTAAATCTTGGGAATCTTCTGTTCCTTGGGATAGGCGCCTCAGCCATCTGCTTCGTTACCTGGAATACGGCAGTGAAAAGGCTGGGTGCGGTAAAAACTACTGTTTATATCTATATGGTTCCGGTGGTGACGATCATTACGTCGGTCCTGATCCTTGGTGAAAAACTGACTGTCAGGGCAGCATGCGGTGCTTTTTTGACGATCGCGGGCCTGTTTTTATCGGTGGAAAAAAAGAAAAAGAGTGAAAAGTGTGACTTACTCACAGAAGTATTATAGGAAAGCGGTATAATGGACTCAGAAAGTAAACGATGATTTAGAAAAGGAGTGACCATTATGTCAGTTTTAAAAATAACAGAAGCAAATTTTGTCGAGGAAGTATTAAATGCAAAGGAGCCGGTTCTGATCGACTTTTGGGCAGCATGGTGCGGGCCGTGCAGGATGATGTCGTCGGTTGTGGATGAGATTGCGGAGGAACTTCACGGAGTGAAGGTCGGAAAGATCAATGTGGATGAGGAACAGGAATTAGCAGGAAAATTCCGTGTCATGTCCATTCCAACTCTATTGATCTTCAAGAATGGAAAAGTTGAAAAGAGTTTTGTGGGAGCAAGGGATAAAAAAGAAATCGTGGATGCCCTTAAAATACAGGTGACAGAATAAGATGCCGAGGGAATGTGTTATAATAAGAAGGAAAGACAGTAAAGTAAAAGAAAGGGGTTTTCCTTATGAAAATTTATGATTTGATCATCATCGGCGCAGGACCTGCAGGAATGTCCGCAGCCATTTACGCCAAGAGAGCTATGCTTGAAGTCTTGGTTTTAGAAAAAGAAGCAATGTCAGGAGGCCAGATCGTGCAGACCTATGAAGTCGATAACTATCCGGGGCTTCCAAAGATGACGGGTATGGATCTGGGAGATCAGTTCTTCAACCATGCTTCTGACCTGGGAGCAGAAGTCAAGACAGGAGAAGTCTCAGAGATCAGGCATGACCAGCCGATAAAAGAGATCGTTTTAAAAAATGGTGAGGTGCTGAAGACCAAAACAGTTATGCTTGCTACAGGGGCTACTCACAGAAAGCTGGGTGTCCCTGGAGAGGAAGAACTGACAGGTCTGGGAGTTTCTTACTGTGCAACCTGTGACGGAGCGTTTTTCAGAAACAAAACTGTGGCAGTCGTAGGGGGCGGTGATGTCGCTCTGGAAGATGCACTGTTCCTGAGCAGAATATGTGAGAAAGTATATCTGATTCACAGGCGAGATGAATTCAGAGGGGCAAAGATTCTCCGGGATCAAGTGACGAAAAACGACAAAATACAAGTAATATGGAATACGGTAGTGACGAAAATTGACGGGAATGAGAGGGTTGAATCTATTTCCATCAAAGATGTGCATAACGATGTGGATAAGTCGCTGAAAGTCGATGGAATATTCATCGCAGTAGGCACGGCTCCGCAGAGTACGCTGTTAAAAGATGAGCTTGAAATGGACGAAAGAGGCTATATTGCAGCCGGTGAAGACGGAGTGACAAACATTCCAGGAATTTTTGTAGGTGGGGACCAGAGGACCAAAAATCTGCGCCAAGTGGTGACTGCTGCCGCAGATGGGGCAAATTGTGTGGTGTCAGTGGAGAGTTACCTTCAAAAGTTAGAATTGCCAGACAATTAACGAAACATGCAAAAAACTTAAAAATCAAGTGGAAAAGTCTGTTTTGTCATATTTGTATAAGAGTCGTATTTTCAAGTATCAAATCGAAAAATACAGAAAAAAAACATCACATTTTATCCACAGTGCAAAATCACAGTTCTCCGCGATAATACAGTTATACACAAAGTTATCCACATTATCCACAGCCGATTAAGGTCGAATTGTGGAAATGAAATTCGACAAAATGAAACACTTGTTTTGTGTAGATTTTATAAAAAGATTTGTTTTCAATGGAAAAGCTATATGATATAATAATTAGTATCAAATAGTAAAGGAGTTGGAAGCCATGAATTTTATTATTAGCGGTAAGAACATCGAAGTAACAGAAGGAATCAGGGCAGCAATAGAAGAGAAATTAGGCAGGCTTGACAAGTACCTGACTGATGACATTGACATCATCGTTACTTTGAGCGTTCAAAAAGAGAGACAAAAGATTGAAGTAACAATTCCTATGAAGGGGCACATTATACGTGCAGAACAAGACAGTGCGGATATGTATGTATCCATTGATTTGGTCATTGATATTCTCGAACGTCAGATCAGAAGATATAAAACCCGTTTGATGAGTAAAAAATATGAAGGTGCAGGACTGAAACAGGAATTCATCGACAAGGACGAGGATGTGGATGAAGATGAGATCCGCATCATCAGAAGCAAGAAGTTTGCGATCAAGCCGATGGATGTGGAAGAGGCTTGTATCCAGATGGATCTTCTGGGACACAATTTCTTCGTATTCCGTAACGCCGATACTTTTGAAGTAAACGTAGTATATAAAAGAAAGGGCAATACATACGGACTGATTGAACCGGAATTTTAGGAATAATGATTTTTTTAGGAGGCTTCGGCCTCCTTTTTGTTTACGGTAAAAAACGTGTTATTTGCGTTGGATTTTGGGCGATGGAAAGGGGGACAGGTATGATATTTGCTGCAAGTACCTTTTTCTTGCCTACATTTTATAGAAGTGTTACAATATCATAGATTACATGTGAATTTGATTGTTTGGGAGTGAAACTATGAGTTTAATAGGAAAAATTTTTGGTTCGCACAGTGATAAAGAGCTGAAGCGGATCAGTGGGATTGTGAATAAAATTGAATCTTTTGACGAACCGATGCAGAAATTATCTGATGAGGAACTGAGAAATAAAACTGCTGAGTTTAAAGAACGTCTGAGTAATGGAGAGACACTGGACGACCTTCTGCCGGAAGCTTATGCGGTTGTCCGGGAAGCGAGTGCCAGAACCATTGGGCTTAAACACTATCGGGTCCAGCTGATCGGCGGTATCATTCTTCACCAGGGAAGGATCGCAGAGATGAGGACCGGTGAAGGAAAGACCCTGGTTTCCACTCTCCCTGCTTACTTGAATGCTCTGGAAGGAAAGGGCGTGCACATCGTTACGGTCAATGACTATCTGGCAACCCGTGATGCGGAGTGGATGGGAAAAGTGCACAACTTCTTAGGCGTTACGGTCGGTGTCGTTACCAACGAGATGGAAAACGACGAGCGGCGGGTAGCCTATAACTGTGATATCACATATATCACCAACAATGAACTGGGATTTGATTACCTGAGGGACAACATGGTCATCGAAAAAGAAGATCTGGTTCAGCGCGATCTGCACTATGCCATTGTCGATGAGGTCGATTCTGTCCTGATCGATGAGGCCAGAACACCATTGATCATTTCCGGCCAGAGCGGGAAGTCTACCGAGCTCTACCGTGCCTGCGATATTCTTGCAAGGCAGATGGAGAGGGGAAGTTCTGACGGGGAACTTTCCAAGATGGATATCCTGATGAACGAAGATATTGAAGAAGACGGAGACTTTTTGGTCAATGAGAAGGATAAACACGTACTTTTGACCGCCCAGGGCGTGAAAAAGGTGGAGGAGTTCTTCCATATAGACAACCTGGCCGATCCGGAGAATCTCGCGATCCAGCACAATATTATCCTGGCGCTTCGCGCCCATAATCTTATGTTTATTGACAAAGATTATGTAGTGAAGGACGATGAAGTGCTGATCGTCGATGAGTTCACCGGACGTATCATGCCGGGCAGACGGTATTCAGACGGACTTCATCAGGCGATCGAGGCGAAAGAAGGCGTGAAAGTAAAGAGAGAGTCCAAGACCCTCGCTACGATCACATTCCAGAACTTCTTCAATAAATATAATAAGAAATCCGGTATGACCGGTACAGCCGAGACTGAGGAACAGGAATTCCGTGAGATCTACGGCATGGATGTCGTCGTTATACCGACCAACAAACCGGTTGTGCGTGTTGACCACGAAGATGCTATTTATAAGACGAAGCAGGAAAAAATGAGGGCGGTTGTTGAGGACATCGCAGCATCCCACGCCAAGGGACAGCCAGTGCTCGTAGGTACAATCACCATTGATATGTCCGAAGAACTGAGCCGCATGCTCAAAAAACAGGGGATCAAGCATAATGTGCTGAATGCCAAGTTTCATGAAAAGGAGGCGGAGATCATCTCCCATGCAGGAGAGATCGGAGCTGTCACAATCGCTACTAATATGGCGGGCCGTGGTACCGATATTGTCCTGGCAGACGGTGTAGCCGCTCTGGGCGGTTTAAAGATCATTGGTACAGAGCGTCATGAATCCAGACGTATTGACAATCAGCTGCGGGGACGTGCCGGACGGCAGGGAGATCCCGGTGAATCCAAGTTTTATCTGTCCCTGGAAGACGATTTGATGAGGCTGTTCGGATCTGAGAGGATGATTTCTGTATACAATGCCCTTGGTATACCGGAAGGGGAGGAAATCCAGCATAAATCCATCAGCAGGACGATCGAAAAGGCTCAGAAGAAGATTGAGAATAATAACTTTGGTATCCGTAAAAATCTGCTGGATTATGACCGTGTAAATAACGAACAGAGAGAGATCATGTACAAAGAACGCCGCCGTGTTCTGGACGGGGAGAACATGAAGGATTCTGTGATTCATATGATGGAAGAAACCATCGCAGATTATGTAAACCAGTGTGCCAGTGAAGATGCGGCACCGGAAGAATGGGATATGGATACACTGAATGCAGAGCTGCGCCCGATTATTCCGTTTGGAAAGATCGAGCTGACCCAGGAAGAGATTCAGGCAGGAAAACCTGAGATGCTCACAAAGCGTCTGCAGGATGAGGCTGTAGAATTGTATGCTCATAAGGAAACGGAATTTGAAGACTATGACCTCCGTGAGATTGAACGGATCATTCTCCTCAAGGTCATTGACCGCAAGTGGATGGATCATATCGACGATATGGACCAGCTTCGGGAGGGTATCGGCATGCAGGCATACGGACAGAGAGATCCGGTAGTGGAATACCGCATGGCCGGTTTTGAGATGTTCAATGTGATGACGAAGGCAATCCAGGAAGAGACCACCGGAGCACTGTTCCACGTAGAGATTGAACAGAAAGTGGAGAAAGAGCAGGTTGCCCAGGTAACAGGTACTAATAAAGATGACAGCAGCGTGAAGATGCCGTATAAGAGAAAAGGGGAGAAGATCGGAAGAAACGATCCGTGCCCGTGCGGAAGCGGAAAGAAATATAAAAACTGTTGTGGAAGAAATTAAGGAGTTTTAGGAGTGAT
This sequence comes from Anaerostipes caccae L1-92, assembly GCF_014467075.1. Lineage (NCBI taxonomy): Bacteria > Bacillati > Bacillota > Clostridia > Lachnospirales > Lachnospiraceae > Anaerostipes > Anaerostipes caccae. Next base: position 3,179,581 of record NZ_AP023027.1, on the reverse strand, counting down.
TGAATTAGATCAGTTAAAATATAGCCTGAATTCCTACCGGGAGCCGCTTGAGAAATTAAGCGGTTCTCTTGGTTTGGAAGAAAAGAAAGAGCGGATCGAGCAGCTGGAGCTTGATATGGAAGCTCCGGGATTCTGGGAGGACCTGGAGGAGTCCCAGAAGGTAGTAAGAGAAGTCAAAGGGCTGAAGGATCAGGTGGAAGGATATGAAGGGCTGAAAGGACAGTTTGAGGATATCGAAACTCTGATCGAGATGGCGTCGGAGGAAGAGGACGAAGAACTGGCTGCGGAAACTCAGGAAGCATTTGCGGAGTTTGAGACAGCCTATGAGAATCTGCGGATTTCGACTCTCCTGAGTGGGGAATATGACAAGAATAATGCGATCCTGAGCCTGCATGCGGGGGCCGGAGGAACCGAGTCCTGTGACTGGGCCGGTATGCTGTACCGGATGTATACCCGATGGGCCGGGAAAAAAGGATTCGAGACAAAAGTTATTGACTATTTGGACGGGGATGAGGCAGGAATTAAATCAGTGACGGTAGAGATCAAAGGTGAAAACGCCTATGGATATTTAAGGTCCGAGAGAGGCGTTCACCGGCTGGTGAGAATTTCTCCGTTTAACGCGGCGGGAAAGAGGCAGACCTCTTTTGCATCCTGTGACGTGATGCCGGAGATTGACGAAGACCTGAACGTGGAGATCGCCGATGAAGATATCAGGATTGATACTTACAGAGCAAGCGGCGCCGGAGGCCAGCATATCAATAAGACGGATTCTGCCATAAGGATCACGCACATCCCGACAGGGATCGTTGTCCAGTGTCAGAATGAACGGTCACAGCATAAGAATAAAGACCAGGCAATGAAGATGCTCAAGACAAAGCTGTATCTGTTAAAAGAGCAGCAGCATCTGGAGAAACTTTCGGATATCCGGGGAGATGTGGGAGATAATGGCTGGGGAAGCCAGATCCGGTCCTATGTTCTGCAGCCATACACTATGGTGAAGGATCACAGGACAAATAAAGAAAGCGGCAATCCATCCGCTGTCCTGGACGGAGATCTGGACGGTTTCATGAACGCATACCTGGCATGGAGCAATGATTGATTTAAATTTAGTATAAAATTCCTCATATGGATTTTTGCATGTAGATTAATAAAACACAAAGGATGGTTTTATATGAAAAATATCAGAATATACACAGGGATTCTGCTGACAGCAGTGATGATTATGACATTGTCTGTATCTGTTTTTGCTCAAAGTAATAGGGAACAGAATTATGGAGTTTCTCAGGTCAGTAGTTCTTCAGTTCATGCCAGTGATAAGAAAAATAATATAATTTTTGAAAAGAAAATTAAAGTAAAGAAAGTTGATAGTGTTGCTAAAGCAGGTGATTTCACTTCTGCAGAACTGGCAAAATATATTTCTCTTTCTGCTGCGGCACTGTTGTGCATCATCTGGCTGATTGTCAGATGCCTGAAGAAGAAATAGGGAAGAGTTTTTGCAGGGCATACAATCTGCACGGTTGTATGTCCGTTTTTTATTCATAGGAAAGTTCGTCCTATGGAATAAAAAGCCCTGCGGCAGGATGCACAGCTTCGCGCGCGGAACAAAAGCTGTGTTTAGAAAAAATTGGTTTGCGATGTGTGCGAAGCACACTTTTGTTCTTGAAACAGTTGCTTAATTTTTAAAAATATGATAGTATCTTGTGGAAAAACAATTGTGTTTAACACACGCACAGAGGTGGACTATGTTAGAAGATTCAAAGTATTATGTCATTAAAAAGAAAGCGGTTCCGGAGGTTCTGTTAAAAGTACTGGAAGTGCAGAAGCTTTTGGATGCAGAACAGGCTAAGTCCATTCAGGAGGCCACGGAGACTGTGGGGATCAGCCGGAGTTCTTATTATAAGTACAAAGATGATATTTTTCCTTTTCATGCGAGCAAAAAGGGACGAAATATCACGTTTGTGATCGAGGTGGAAGACCAGCCGGGAGTTATGGCCACAGTGCTTCAGGTATTTGCAAACTACAAGGCCAATATCCTGACGATCCATCAGAGTATTCCGATCAACGGAAAAGGAGTGCTCACAGTCAGCGTGGATATCGTTGACATGGAGACTGATGTGTCTGCCATGATCGAGAGTGTGGAGAAGCTTGACAACATTACATATGTAAAAATAATTGCAAAGGAGTAGAACAGATGATAAATATTGCGGTATTGGGATACGGAACCATTGGATCAGGAGTTGTGGAGGTCATCGAGACAAATCACGAGAGCATCAACCGTAAGATCGGGGAGCCGATCCGGGTAAAATATGTTTTGGATAAGAGGGATTTATCCGGCACGCCGGTGGCGTCAAAGGCAGTCACAGACTATGATATCATTTTAAATGATGACGATGTGAGCATCGTTGTGGAAGTCTTAGGCGGAGTGGAGCCTGCATATACGTTTGCAAAGCAGGCGCTGGAGCACGGAAAGAGCGTTGCCACTTCCAACAAGGAACTGGTAGCTGAAAAGGGAGCAGAACTTCTGGCCATGGCAAAGTCCAAGAATTTGAATTTCCTGTTTGAGGCCAGTGTTGGAGGCGGAATTCCGATCATCCGTCCCTTAAACCAGTCTCTGACAGCCGATGAGATCAATGAAATAACAGGTATACTGAATGGGACTACAAACTATATCTTAACAAAGATGGCCGATGAAGGGGCTGACTTCGATGAGGTGTTAAAGGACGCTCAGGAGAAAGGATATGCGGAACTTCATCCGGAGGCGGATGTGGAGGGATATGATGCGTGCAGAAAGATTGCAATCCTGACTTCACTGGCATTCGGCATGCAGGTGGATTATGAGGATGTACATACCGAGGGTATCACAAAGATCACAGAAACTGATATGAAATATGCAAAAGCCCTGAATAAGAGCATTAAGCTTTTGGGAACCAGCAAAAAAATCGGTGACAATGTATATGCCATGGTATGCCCGATGATGATCGGCAGGGACCATCCGCTGATCGGCGTCAACGATGTGTTCAACGGCATTTTTGTAAACGGAAATGTCATCGGCGACGTGATGTTTTACGGAGCGGGGGCAGGAAAGCTTCCGACAGCCAGCGCGGTTGTGGCAGACGTGATCGATGCGGCAAAGCATAAAGAGAGAAATATCATGCAGATCTGGAGTGAAAAGAAGCTTCATCTCGCAGATATCGGCGATTTTGAACATAAATTCTTTGTGCGTCTTCCGAAAGACTGCGACAGAGAAAAAGTAAAAGAAGTTTTTGGTGATGTAGAAGAAGTTTCAGCAGAAGGGGTGACAGATGAATTTGCATTTGTTACACTGACAATGAAAGAAAAAGACTATCAGGATAAGATCAAAGCGTTTAATTCCGTTTTGGGCATGATTCGTATGAATGTTAAATAGATTTGGAGGACTAGTTTATGAAGTATATTGTTGTGTTGGGAGACGGAATGGCCGATGAACCGATCGGTGAGCTGGGCGGCAGAACACCGCTTCAGGCGGCCAGGACTCCGGTCATGGATACCATGGCAAAGGTATCGGAACAGGGAATTGCTTACACGGTGCCAAAGAACCTTCCGGCTGGAAGTGACGTGGCAAACCTTGCTATGCTCGGCTATGACCCGCAGAAGTATTATTCCGGGAGATCGCCTCTTGAGGCGCTTTCCATCGGTGTGGATATGAAGGATACTGACATTGCTCTGCGCTGCAACATTGTCACCTTATCAGAAGATGAGACCTATGAGGAAAAAACTATCATCGATCACAGCTCCGGGGAGATCACAACAGAAGAGGCAAGGGTTCTGATCGATGCGGTGAAAAAGGAATTAGAGACAGATGAGTTTCAGTATTATCCGGGAGTCAGCTACCGCCATCTTACGATCTGGGATCACGGAGAGACGGTGGAACTGACGCCGCCCCATGATATATTAGGAAAGCGGATCGGGGAGTATCTTCCTGAGGAGACAAAGCTCCGGGAGATGATGGAGAAGAGTTTTGATATTTTAGACCGGCATCCAATCAACGAAAAACGCAGGGAGATGGGATTGAATCCGGCGAACAGCATTTGGTTCTGGGGTGCGGGCACCCGTCCTGCGCTGGATGATTTTGAGGAAAAAACAGGAAAGAAGGGTGCTATGGTATCCGCTGTGGATCTGCTGAAAGGCATCGCGGTCGGTACGCACATGCTGAATTTAGATGTGGAAGGAGCCACAGGCGGACTCGATACCAACTATAAAGGAAAAGCAATGGCAGCCGTGGATTCTCTGACGAAAGACGGGGCGGATGTGGTTTATATTCATGTGGAAGCTCCCGACGAGATGGGGCACCAGGGAAGTGTGGAAAATAAAGTGAAGGCCATTGAATTTCTCGATGACCAGGTGATCCGTGTCGTCGCAGAGGAGCTGAAGAAGCGCGGAGAAGATTTCCGTATGCTCATTGGGCCGGACCATCCGACACCCATTTCGATCCGGACCCATTCCAAAGACCCGATTCCGTTTATGATCTATGACAGCACGAAGGAAATGAAGGGACAGAAGGAATACAGCGAAGAGGCAGCAAAAAGTACAGGACTCGTCCTGGAACACGGACATGATCTGATGGGCCGGCTATTACAAAAATAAGAGAAAATTTTAGGAGGCAGCAATGTTAATTGTTAAAAAATTCGGAGGTACATCCGTAGGAAATAAAGAGAGGATTTTAAATGTGGCAAAACGCTGCATTGAAGAATACCAGAAAGGAAATGACGTGGTTGTTGTCTTGTCTGCAATGGGCAAGATGACAGATGAACTGATCGCGATGGCGAAGGATATCAATCCGAATCCGCCGAAGCGGGAGATGGATATGCTTCTGACTACAGGAGAGCAGACATCCGTTGCCATGATGGCGATGGCGATGCACTCCATGGGGATTCCGGCTGTTTCCCTGAATGCATTCCAGGTAGCCATGCACACGACCCACGCTTACAGCAACGCCAGGATCAAGAGAATCGATACGGACCGCATTCTTAACGAGCTGGAACAGAGAAAAATCGTCATCGTGACAGGATTCCAGGGTGTGGACCGTTACGACAACTATACGACTTTGGGCCGCGGCGGCTCAGACACTACTGCCGTTGCCCTGGCTGCGGCCCTGAATGCGGATGCCTGCGAGATCTATACGGATGTAGACGGTGTTTACACCGCAGATCCAAGAAAAGTCACTACGGCGAAGAAACTCCAGGAGATCACCTACGATGAGATGCTGGAGATGGCCACACTCGGTGCGGGAGTTCTCCATAACCGTTCTGTGGAACTCGCCAAGAAGCACGGAGTACAGCTGGTTGTCCGTTCCAGCCTGACGAAAGAAGAGGGAACGGTTGTCAAAGAGAGGATCATGATGCCTCAGGCAGAGATCAGCGGTGTTGCCGGAGACGATGATGCGGCACGGATCTCTGTGACGGGACTCGAGGATGAGCCGGGAGTAGCATTCCGCCTGTTCAATATCCTTGCAAAGAAGAATATCAATATCGACATCATACTCCAGTCCGTAGGACAGAACGCAAAGAAAGATATTTCTTTTACGGTGAAAGAAGACGATGCGGATCTGGCAGTCAAAACGATCAAAGAGCATCTGCCGCTGGGGTCCTATGCGGATGTGGATGCTACCACCGACGTGGCCAAAGTATCCATCATCGGAAGCGGACTGATCGGACACTCTGGAATGGCTGCCCGCATGTTTGAGGCACTGTATGAGGTTGGAGTCAATATCCGGATGATCTCAACATCTGAGATCCGTGTGACGGTTATCGTGGACCGGGCTGATATGGTGAAGGCTATGAATGCGGCACACGAAGCATTTGAATTATAACAGAAGGTGAAAGGGAACACCGCCTGCAGTCCGGGCGGTGTTTTTTGACCCGGAAGGAAAGGAGATCAGGATGAAGAGAACAGATTATTTATCATGGGATCAGTATTTCATGGGGGTTGCGCTTCTCTCTGCCCAGAGGAGCAAGGATGACCACACGCAGGTCGGGGCATGTCTTGTCAACGACCAGAATAAAATATTATCTGTGGGCTACAATGGGATGCCGACCGGATGTCATGACGATGACATGCCGTGGGAGCGGGAGGGAGAACCTCTCGATACAAAATACTTTTATGTCTGTCATGCAGAACTCAATGCCATTTTAAATTACGGGGGAGGCTCTCTCTATGGAGCGAGAGTCTACGTAACTTTATTTCCGTGCAATGAGTGTGCCAAGGCCATCATTCAGAGCGGAATGAAGGAAGTGATTTATATGCAGGACAAGTACGCCGATGACGACATGACGGTTGCGTCCAAGAGGATGTTTGATATGGCCGGTGTGAAGTACCGGAAATTTGAACCAAAAGACCAGACAATAGAACTGCACTTATAAGGAAATGGAAAAATGGATATCATCAATATTTTAAAAGACGAGCTGGGAATCAAAAGAGCACAGGCGGAGACGGCAGTCAAACTGATTGACGAAGGAAATACGATACCGTTCATTGCTCGCTACCGAAAAGAGATGACCGGCTCTTTGGACGACGAGACACTCAGGAACCTGGACGAGAGACTGAAATATTTAAGAAATCTTCAGGACAGAAAGGATGCGGTTTTAAAGAGCATTGAGGAGCAGGGAAAGCTGAGTGAGGAGCTGAAAAAGCAGATTGAGGAGGCGGTGACCTTAGTCACTGTGGAGGACCTGTACCGGCCGTATAAGCAGAAGAAGCGGACCAGAGCTATGATCGCAAGAGAAAAGGGACTAAAACCTCTGGCTGATCTGATCTTTTTACAGGCTTCTGACGATCCTGCCAGAGAGGCTGAAAAGTTTATTGATCCGGAAAAAGGAACAGAGACACCGGAAGATGCCCTCCAGGGAGCCAAAGATATTCTCGCGGAGATGATCTCGGATGATGCCAAATACCGTGAATGGATCAGAAGATCCTATAAAGAACATGGAAGGATTTTGTCCGCTGCTAAAAAGCATGGAAAGAAATCTGTCTATGAGATGTACTATGACTTTGAAGAACCGGTAAAAAAAGCCGCCGGATACAGGATATTGGCTATGAACCGCGGGGAGAAAGAAGGGTTCCTTTCTGTAAAGATCGAGCCTGACAATGAAAAGATCGCGGCTTATTTGGTCAGAAATGTGGTGAAGAAGCAGAAGCATCCCACTACAAAATATTTGCTGGAAGCGATCGAGGACAGTTATAAGAGGCTGATCGCACCTTCCATCGAAAGGGAGATCAGAAATGAATTGACGGAACAGGCAGAGACGGAGGCTATCAAGCTTTTCGGCAAAAATCTGGAGCAGCTCCTCATGCAGCCGCCCATCACGGGACAGGTCGTCCTCGGATGGGACCCTGCGTTCCGAACGGGATGTAAATTGGCTGTGGTGGATTCGACAGGAAAAGTCCTGGACACGGTGGTGATCTATCCGACGGCGCCTCAGAACAAAGTGGAAGAAGCCAAAAAGACAGTAAAAAACCTGATAAAAAAATATGGGATTACGCTGATCTCAATAGGAAACGGGACTGCCTCAAGAGAATCAGAACAGATTGTGGTGGAACTTTTAAAAGAGATAAAAGAACCGGTACAGTATGTGATCACCAATGAAGCCGGGGCTTCAGTCTATTCTGCGAGCAAACTGGCGACAGAGGAATTTCCGAATTTCGATGTGGGCCAGAGAAGCGCAGCCTCGATTGCGAGAAGAGTTCAGGACCCGCTCTCGGAACTGGTAAAGATCGAGCCGAAAGCGATCGGTGTGGGACAATACCAGCATGACATGAACCAGAAACAGCTTTCCGGGGCTCTGACAGGTGTCGTAGAGGCGACAGTAAATAAAGTGGGTGTAGATTTAAACACAGCGTCAGCTTCTCTGCTTGAATATGTGTCCGGTGTATCTAAAGCAGTGGCAAAAAACATTGTCTCTTATCGGGAAGAAAACGGGAAATTCCTGAACAGGAGAGAACTCTTAAAAGTTGCCAAGCTGGGGCCCAAAGCCTATGAACAGTGCGCGGGATTTTTAAGAATCTCCGGCGGAAAGAATCCGCTGGATGCCACCGGAGTGCATCCTGAGACTTATAAAGAGACAGATCAGCTTCTGCAGAGTCTTGGCTACTCCGTGAAAGAACTTTCCAGTCAGGGATTTCAGGATATAGGAAAGAAGATTACAGACTATCAAAGACTGTCCGAGGAACTGGGTGTGGGAGAGATCACACTCCGGGACATTGTGAAGGAACTGGAGAAGCCGGGGCGTGATCCGAGAGAGGATATGCCGAAACCGATTTTAAGGACGGACGTCATGGAGATGGAAGACCTGAAGGAAGGCATGAAGCTGAAAGGCACCGTGAGAAATGTCATCGACTTCGGAGCCTTTGTGGACATCGGAGTCCATCAGGATGGGCTGGTGCACATCTCCCAGATGGCCGACCGTTTTGTAAAACATCCTCTGGAAGTGGTCAGTGTGGGCGATGTGGTGGACGTGACCGTGCTGAGTGTGGATCTGGAGAAAAAGAGAATACAGCTTTCTATGAGAAAGTCCTGATTTACCAGCCTCCGGAGAAGGTGATGATCTCTCCCGTCAGATACCGGGGAGCTGTGCAGGTGTGATAGATCATCTCTGCGGCTTCCCTGGGACCGGCAATCCGGTCTGCCGGTATCTCCTGCCGGATCATGTCTTTTTCTTCTTCGGTGAATCCGGAGTTCATTTCTGTGTCAATCATGCCGAACGCTACTGCGTTCACGGAGATATTGCTGGGGGCAACCTCTTTTGCCAGGGCTTTCGTAAACGTATTGACAGCGCCTTTGGCGGCAGAGTACAGCACCTCACAGGAGGCGCCTGCGCCGCCCCATACGGAAGATATGTTGAGGATCGTACCGGACTGCCGGCGGATCATATGAGGAAGGACACTTTTGCAGGAGGCAAACAGCGGCATCACATTGGTGTGGAACATTTCCTGCCAGTCTTTTTCAGAGGTATCAGTAAACAGACCCACCCTGGAAATACCTGCATTATTCACAAGGCAGTCCAGCCCTCCGAAACAGGAGATAGTTCCTGCTATCATCTGTTCCACAAAATAGGAATCACAGATATCGCCTGTAAAAGAAAGACATTGGACACCCAGCCTTTTGATCTCTTGTTCAAGAGATGCGAGGCGTTCGGGATGACGGTAACCGTGGATGGCCACATTCCAGCCGTTTTGGGCAAAGACCAGAGCCGTTTCTCTGCCGATGCCTCTGGAACTGCCTGTGATGAGTACTGTATTCATAGCTTCTCCTCCTGGATTTAAGAAAACTTTAAGGAGAGTATAGCATATAGTTTTGTTGAAATAAATCGATTTATTTGGTATACTGAACGGAGTTTCAAGGGAAGGAGCATGGGAAATGGCCAGAAGAGCAAGGAGAAAAGCAGGAGCCGGGGCGATCATCCTGCGGATATTGGTAGTCATTGTACTGTCAGCGGCGGTAGGAATCGGTTCTTTTGCAGGAAGTAAAGCATTTTTTCTGAATAGATTTAAAAAGGACAAAAAAGATAAGATAGCGGAGGCGTTAAAGGCAGAGAGCCAGGAAAGAGTAGATGTATCCCTGGTGAGAGTAAAAGATGCCTTATCGATCCGCATCTATCATAACAAGGATAAACAGATGGTTTTCGTACCGATCAGAAAGGACACCATACTGACTCTGGACAACGACGGAGTCAAAGCCATGGGCGGAGACACGAAGACGGCCACCGTTGAGCAGCTGGCAGCAAAGGCCAAGGATATCAAAGTCATCAAGGCGCAGGTAGAGAAGACTCTGGGAATTACCATCGGCAGCTATGAGAGCTTGTCACAGAAGAATTTCACAAAGGCAGTGAACAATGCCGGAGAAGTAGAACTGGATCTCGAAAATGAAGTGGCATACAAAGACCAGAACAAGATGCTGGTTCATATTCCTGCGGGGAATAACACAATCAACGGAAATCAGGCACTGGGAATGATCCTGGACAGCAGCCAGTTCAGCGACGAGAATGAGCACATCGCGCTGGTTGGGGAACTGACTGTTAAGATAGCCCAGAGCATCAACAAGAAGTCATTAAACGACTATAAAAAGTTTGCGAAAGATTATTATGGCAGTTATGCAAAGAGCAATGTGTCATACGACAGCATCAAAGACAATCTGAGCAGGATGCATGAGGTCAGCGCTAAGGACGTTACCTATCAGATCCTGTCCGGCTCCGACGAAGGGGAAAACTTTAAGCTGGATACAAAGAAGACGAAAGAGATGTTTGATGAACTCCTCTCAGAAAACGGGAAAGTTCCGGAATCATCCGGCTCAGAGAAATCTACAAAGAAGGAAAAAACAACAACGGAAAAGAAAAAAGAGACAGAAGTGTCTTCCAAGGGAATCTCTATTGAGATTCAGAATTCCACGAGGATCAGCGGCCTTGCGGGAAGCTGGAAAGACAAGCTTTCGGGAGACGGATTCACGGTTGGAAGCATTAAGACGAACCGGCAGGGAACACTGACAGACACAAAGATTATCGTTGCGAAAAAGGGTATGGGCGAAGACCTGAAGAAGTATTTTAAAAATCCAACGATTGAAGTCGGAAGCGTGGACAGCGGTGCGCAGATCTGCATCATCCTCGGAACCAACGATGATATTTAGCAGGACAGAATAAAGGGTTTAAAAGAGGCCATACTAACATAAACGATGATGTTTATGTTAGGAGGCGTCCGGTGAAACGAAAAGAAGCATTCAGTATTATAATCGGAACATTTTGCATGGCAGCAGCTACCAATACAGTATTCCAGCCGTTCGGAATCGTCACAGGCGGTTTCGGCGGACTTGGGATCATCTTTGACAAGCTGTGGAGCATCCCTCTGTGGATGACGAACGTCACGCTGAATGTTCCTCTTTTTATACTTGCATTCCGCTATAAGACAAAAAAATTTATGCTCAGAACTATATGCAGCGATATTATGCTGACCGTCTTTTTAGGTGTTCTGCCTAGATTCTCATTTTTCCCGAAAGATTTTTATGTCAATCTGATTCTGGGGGCCATCCTGATGGGAATCGGGCTTGGGCTGGTGATGAAGGAAAGGACATCCACGGGGGGGACGGATCTGATGGCGTTCTTACTGCATGTTGTCTTTCCGCATGTAAGCATTCCTATGCTTCTTGGGATGCTGGACGGCACGATCGTCCTGTTCGGCGCTTTTATTTTCGGTGTTGAGAAAACAAGTTTTGCGCTTCTTGTCATATATGGGATTACGAAGATCACAGACAGTGTGGTCGAAGGCTTTCAGGTTTCCAAGCTGGTGTTTGTGATCAGCCGGCATCAGGAACAGATATCGGAACAGATTTTGTTTCGCATGGGCCGGGGAGCGACCAAGCTTTCTTCTGTGGGAGCTTATACCGGACAGAGCAAAGAAACTCTGATGTGCATCGTATCAAAGAAGGAAGTGCCTGTGCTAAAGAAGATCGTCATGGAAACAGACCCGAAAGCCTTTGTGATTATATCTGACACAAGAGAGACAATAGGGGAGGGGTTTGTGGATTATACACAATAAAATAAAAAAGTTACTATCTTTCTCTTTTTTTTTTGTATATTTTGCTATATAGTATTAGAAAAGGTCGGAAATAAGAAAGGGCGTGTAAATATGATTTCAAATCAAATCCTGCAGGAGACATTAGATGGAATACACAGTATTTCCAACGTGGATCTGTATGTGATAGATTTAAACGGAAAGATCCTGGCAAAAACGAAGGAGACGGAGGCAGAGGATGAAGATACACTGAAGGGCTTCATCAATTCCGTAGCAGAGAGCCAGGTTGTTGGCGGCAAGCAGTATTTTAAAATTTTTGACGACAAACGTCTGGAGTATGTGCTTTTAGCTGACGGAGAGAGTGAGAGCATGTATATGGTGGCAAAGATGGCGGTGTTTCAGATTGAAAGTCTGCTTGTCGCCTACAAAGAAAGGTTTGACAAGGATAATTTTATAAAAAATCTTCTTCTCGACAATCTGCTTCTGGTGGATATCTATAACCGGGCCAAGAAGCTGAATATTGACATCGAGGCCACACGGGTCGCCTATCTGATCGAAGCTACCTATGGCAAAGATCAAAATCTGGTGGAAACAGTAAAGCAGCTGGAGGATACTACGGATGATGACTTTATTGCCGCCGTCGATGAAAAAAGTATCGTATTGGTGAAGGAAGTCTGCGTAAAGGCCCAGTCAAAGCAGTTTGTCAAGACGGCTGAGAAGCTTCTGAAAAACCTGAAAAATGTCGGGATCAATGACGCGAGAATTGCCGTGGGGACCATAGCCAAAGGGATCAAGGATGTGTCCCGGTCTTACAAGGAGGCACAGATTGCTCTTGAGGTAGATAAGATTTTCTATGAAAACAAAGAAGTGGTAGCCTATGACCAGCTGGGTATCGGAAGACTGATCTATCAGCTGCCTCTGCCGCTTTGCAAAATGTTTATCAAAGAGGTGTTTGGGGATTATTCTCCGGAGGAGATCGACGATGAGACATTGGCGACGATCTACAAGTTTTTTGAGAATAATCTGAATGTCTTCGAGACGTCCAGACAGTTATATATACATAGAAATACTCTTGTATACCGCCTGGATAAAATACAGAAGAGCACGAACCTGGACCTGAGGAATTTTGAGGATGCCATTGCTTTTAAAATTGCTCTGATGGTCGTACAGTATATGAAGCATATGAATACACTTGGATAAACGTGTGAGAGGGGAGTCATTTCTATGATTACACTGCAGAATGTGACGAAAGAGTACCAAAAAGGCAGCATAGGGCTGGACAACGTGTCACTGGAGGTAGATAAGGGGGAATTTGCCTTCATAGTGGGTAAGAGCGGGTCCGGCAAGACAACACTGATCAAGCTGCTGTTAAAGGAACTGGAAGCGACATCCGGGGATATCGTTGTCAACGGCTATCACTACCAGAAGATGAAGCGGAGGCAGATTCCGTATCTCAGGAGACAAATAGGCGTTGTTTTCCAGGATTTCCGACTGCTTAGAGACCGGAGTATCTATGAGAATGTAGCGTTTGCGCAGCAGGTGATTGAGGTGCCGAAAAGAGCCATGAAGCGGCAGGTTCAGAACGTCCTTGAGCTGGTGGGGCTGGGGAACAGGCTCAGGGCTCTGCCTGACGAACTGTCAGGAGGTGAGCAGCAGAGGGTTGCCATTGCCAGGGCTTTGGTCAATCACCCGGCGCTTTTGCTGGCAGATGAACCTACGGGGAATCTGGACCCGCAGAATGCACAGGAGATCATGGATCTTCTGGTGGAAATCCAGAAGAGAGGAACGACAGTGATTGTCGTAACCCATAATAAAGAAATCGTAAATCATATGGGAAAACGGGTCATCGCCTTGAATGAGGGAGCAGTACATCACGACGAGAAAGGCGGTACATATGATATTTAGACGGCTGGCCTATGGGTTTAAAGAAGGGCTGAAAAATATTTTCAGGAACAAAATTTTTTCTTTGGCAACGGTAGGGACGATCATGGCCTGTATTTTCCTTCTGGGAGTGACATTTTCCGTGCTCCTCAATGTAAGGGCTACGGTAAAGCAGGCAGAAGATTCAGTGACCATTTCCGTATTCTTCGATGAAAAGCTGGCGGAGAGCAGGAAGGATGCCATCGGAAAGAAAATCAAAGGTTACAAAGAAGTTCAGTCTGTCCGTTATGTATCGGCGGAAGAAGCATGGGCTAAGTATAAAAAAGAGGTATTCAAGAACAATGAAGATCTTTTGGAGGGATTTGAGGGCAAAAACCCGTTAAATGAATCGGACTCCTATGAAGTCATGTTAAAAGACGTGAAGTATCACGGAAAAATGGTCAGGCAGTTTAAAGGCCTGGACGGAGTGAGAAAAGTAGAGTATGCAAAAGGTGCCGCAGAGGGGATTTCCAAGGCAAATCTTCTTGGAGCCTATGTGGCAGGGGCTATTATCCTGATTCTTTTGCTTGTGTCGGTCTTCCTCGTGAGCAACACCGTCTCTATCGGTATTGCGGTGAGAAAAGAAGAGATCGCCATTATGAGACTGATCGGTGCCACCAACCGGTTTATCAGGGCTCCGTTTATTGTGGAGGGAGCCGTCATAGGAATCGTCGGCTCTCTGATCCCTATGGGCGTCATTTATATAGGCTATAAGGTGATAGTCAACTATATTATAGACAAATTTCATGTACTGACAAATTTTATGGAGTTTGTACCTGTAAATCAGATCATGGTTTATCTGATTCCTGCGTCTCTGTTAGTGGGGCTCGGCATCGGATGTCTCGGAAGCAGCTTTACGATCCGCAAATACCTGAGAGTGTAGGAGGATTCCTATGAAGAAAAAATATTTTGGTGTAACAGTATTTCTTTTGACCCTGTGTCTTTGCTTTGCCAGCCTGCCGGGATTGGCGGTGAAGGCTGACAGCAGGACGGAAGACTTGAAGGATAAGGCAAAGAAAAAAGAAGAGGAAAATAAGGAGCTGGAAAAGAAGATTTCCGGGATGGAAAAGGAAATCGAGGCCATGGATCAGAAGATCGAGAAGGCTTCCGATAAAGCGGACAAGCTGGAAAAAAAGCTGAATGACACGAAGAAGCAGGTGAGTGATACAAAAGAAAAGCTCAGTGAGGCAAAGGCATCCAAAGAAAAGCAGTATAAGATTATGAGCAAACGGATAAAATACCTTTACGAAAATAGAAACACAGGTTATATTGATGTGATTGTACAGGCAAAATCTTTTAATGAGTTCCTTACAAGACTTGACTATGTGTCAAAGATTTCTAATTATGACAATAATATGTTTCACAGGCTCAGAAAAACTCAGGACAAGATTGCCTTAGCTTCAAAAAAGCTGGAGGAAAGCTACAAGGAGATTAAAACTGTGACGAAGGAAGCCAAGGCTGAAGAGGCCAAGATTGTCAGCCTGGCCGACAGCAAGAAATCCAAGCTGATACAGTTCCAGCAGAAGATTGCATCAAACAAGGATCTGATGCAGAAGTATCAGGACCGTATAGATTACTACGATACTGCATCAAACAAGCCGTCCGGAGGAAACGCAGGGAATAGTTCTTCATCCGGAAGTTCCAGACCCGGGGGCAGTTCTTCGGGAAGCTCCGGCGGATCATCCTCCGGAAATCACAGTTCCGGGGGCGGATCTTCTTCACTGACATGGCCGGTCCCGTCCTGCCATACAGTTACTTCACCATTTGGAAACCGGACACATCCGGTTCAGGGGGGAACGAAATTCCATGAAGGCATTGATATCGGAGCGCCAAAGGGTTCCACGGTAGTAGCAGCGGGAAGCGGTACAGTGGAAGTGGCAGGATACAGCCCGTATAACGGAAACTGGGTGAAGATTGACCACGGAAACGGACTGGAGACATTGTATTTACATAATTCTTCTCTGAAAGTCTCGTCCGGACAGAGAGTCAGCAGAGGGCAGAAGATCGCGTCATCCGGCTCCACCGGGATGTCCACCGGGCCGCATCTTCACTTTGCAGTAAAGAAAAACGGCAGCTATGTGAATCCAATGAATTATATGTGACAGGAACTGTGGAATCAGGGGTATGAAAAAAAGTCATACCTCTGTTCTTTTTATATATGAAATTTCCATAGTATAATGGATTTAAATGGATATCATGGGAAAGGAGCGGAGTATGAATTTAAAACAGCTGACCTATTTTGTTGCACTGGCAAAGAATCAAAATTTTACCACTGCCGCAAATGAATTGTTTATCTGCCAGTCGGCACTGAGCAAGACGATTAAAGCCATGGAAGAGGATTTGGATGTACAGCTCGTTGACCGGACTGCGAAACGCTTTTGTCTGACGCCGGAGGGCAGGATGCTTTATCAGGAAGGCAGAGATGCACTGGAGAGCATCAACAACCAGATGGAGCATTTAAGAGACTGTATTAATGCAGAGAACGGGGAAATTTCCGTGGGAATACCTCCGGTGATCAGCACGATTTATTTTGCGTCTATTATCCAGGGGTTTCGAAAAGCCTATCCGGGAATCCGCCTTGTAATTGCGGAAGAGGGAGCAAATACTGTGAAAGAAAAGGTTCAGTCCGGAGAGATTGACATCGGTGTGGTCATACTTCCTTTTGCTTCGGACGATTTTCATATCCTTCCTGTATTTAAGTCGGACAATGTGCTGACGGTCAGCACGGATCATCCTTTTGCGGGCCGTGAGAAAGCAGCTTTTCGGGAGTTAAGAAATGAAGAGTTTATTTCACTTGACAAGACATTTATGCTCCACAGCCGGACCAGGGAACTGTGCCATATGTCGGGCTTTGAGCCGAACATCGTTATGGAGAGTTCCCAGTGGGACTTCGTGGCCGAGATGGTTTCGCTGAATCAGGGAGTGGCCATTCTTCCGCGGCCGATCTTATCCCGTTTTAATTCAGATAAAATAAAAATTCTTACACTGACGGAACCGGAGTTTCCATGGGATATAGCATTGATCATAAGAAAGGACAAATACGTTTCAAATCCGATCAGACATTTTCAGACGTATGTCAAAGAACACGGGAATATTAAATAAAGAAATTGCAAAGAACTAAACCTTAGATGATAGAGAGGCTTAGTTCTTTTTTTCATGCCGTCTATGAATTTTATATATTTTACTGTGAGAATCAACCAAACCTATAATGGATTTATAGAAATGATTATACAAGATGATCAGAGAATTGCATCAGGAAAGGAGTAACCAATGGGAAATTGTTCATTAAAGGTCGGAGATGAATGTTCTTTTTGTAAACAAATCAGCAATGAGGATGTCCTGGCATTTGCAGAGGTGACGGGGGATAAGAATCCGCTGCATCTGGATGATGACTATGCGAAAGATACGGTATTTAAAGAGAGGATAGCTCATGGGATGATCAGTGCCGGAGTTATCTCGGCGGCCATTGCCATGAAGCTTCCGGGACCCGGTACCACATATCTGGGTCAGTCTCTGAAATTTACAGGACCTGTGAAGATTGGAGACACAGTCACAGCCAGTCTGAGGGTAAAGGAATTAAAAGAAAAAACTAAGTTTACGATCGCCACCATTACTACGACTTGTGTCAATCAGGAAGGCAGGGTTGTCGTGGAAGGGGAAGCAACCGTTATTCCGCCGGAGCATAAGGAGGATACAGCATGTCTAAATTAAGCAGTGCAGAAGAGGCAGTAAAACAGATCAAAGACGGCGACACGGTAGCGTTCAACGGATTTGCTTTCGGATTCGGGTTCGCTGAAGAAATAGCAAAGGCCTTGGGAAAACGCTATGAGGAGGAGGGGCATCCAAAAGAATTGACGCTCCTGTTTGGATCGGGCTGCGGAGACGGAGGAGCCCTTAAAGAGGATTTCGGCCTTGACCATTTGGCAAAAGAGGGAATGGTCAAACGAATCATCGCCGGGCATGTGGGACTGGCAAAGAAGCTGAGCAGGATGATCAATGAGAATAAGATCGCAGCTTATAATTTTCCGCAGGGTGTCGTTGCACATTTATTCAGGGCCATTGCAGGCGGCAAGCCCGGGGTGCTGACTCAGGTGGGATTAAAAACATTTGCAGATCCAAGAGTGGAAGGCGGCCGCATGAACCAGGCTGCTCAAGGCGAGAGCTTTGTGGAGGTTATGGAGGCAGCAGGGAAAGAATATCTTCTGTACCGTTCCATTCCTGTGGACGTCGCCATCATCCGCGGCACGGTGGGAGACGAGAAAGGGAATATGACGGTCGATAAAGAAGGCGTGCTTTTGGAAACACTTCATATCGCTGAGGCAGCCAGAAATTCCGGCGGAATCGTGATCGGCCAGGTAAAAGAGGTGGCAAAAGAGGGGACTTTGGACCCAAGAGAGATATATGTCCCGGGAATCATGGTTGATACATTGGTCAAAGCTAAACCAGAAAATCACCGTATGACTTGTATTCTTGACTATGATGCGTCTTTTACGGGAGAAGTAAAAGTGCCGTCTGACAGCATTGCTCCCATGGAAATGGGAATACGGAAGGTCATCGCAAAGCGGTGCGCCAAAGAGCTTCAGCTGGATACTACGATTAATCTGGGGATCGGGGTACCGGAAGGGGTCGCATCCGTTGCCCTGGAAGCAGGGATCGCAGACCGTCTGACAATGACGATCGAGGCCGGAGCGATCGGAGGCGTGCCTCAGGGAGGGCACAGCCTTGGAGCTGCTGCCAACGTAGAGGTGCTGATCGGCCAGCCGAATCTGTTTGACTTTTATGACGGCGGCGGACTTGACCTGACCTGCCTGGGGCTTGCACAGGCTGATGCCAAAGGAAATATCAATGTAAGCAAGTTTAACGGCAGGATGGTTGGCTGCGGAGGATTCGTAAATATTTCACAGAATACGAAAAACGTCATTTTCTGCGGTACATTTACGGCCGGAAAGTCGCTGATCGAAGTAAAAGACCGGGGACTTCAGATCGTACAGGACGGTGAGTTTACCAAGTTTGTGGACCGCGTGGAGCAGATTACCTTCAGCGGAGAATATGGCGTGCAGACCGGCCAGAATGTGCTGTATGTGACGGAACGGGCGGTGTTCAGACTGACGGAAGGCGGTCTGGAACTAATTGAGACAGCACCTGGAATCGATCTGGAAAAGCACATTTTAGACAAGATGGATTTCAAACCTTTGATATCACGGAATCTAAAAGAGATGGATGCAGATATATTTGACAACACCCCATTAAAGATCGGAGGCAGATAGTATGATTGGAATTGTTTTAGGGCTTGCGCTGCTGGTATTCCTGGCGTACAAGGGATATTCAATTATCTGGGTGGCTCCGGTATCCGCTATGGTTGTGGCGCTGACCGGGGGACTTTCTCTGCTACCTGCATATACAGACACCTATATGCAGGGGCTTGTAGATTTTGCCAAATCCTGGTTTCCAATGTTTCTTTTGGGAGCGATTTTCGGAAAGGCGATGGAAGTTACGGGGGCGGCTCATTCTGTGGCAAAAAAATTGTCCTCAATGATCGGAGCCCAGAGGGCAATCCTGGCGGTGATTATCAGCTGCGGTATTTTGGTCTATGGCGGAATTTCACTGTTTGTGGTTGTGTTTGCCATTTATCCGATTGCCGTATCCTTATTCCGGGAGGCTGATCTTCCGAGAAGACTGATCCCAGGGTGTATTGCCTGCGGTGCATTCACATTTTCCATGACCGCATTTCCCGGCAATCCCCAGCTGAATAATATCATTCCCACAAAATATTTCGGGACGAACGCAATGTCCGGGCCCGTCATGGGTATTGCGGGCGGGCTCGTCATGCTTGTGGGAGGTTATCTGTGGCTGTCTTACCGCGCAAAGAAAATGACTGCCGCTGGAGAACACTTTGATGAACCTGACAATATAAAGGAGAGTGCTTCAGAGGATCTGCCCAATCCGCTGCTGTCGGTTGTGCCACTGCTGATCGTTGTGGCATCACTGAATGTTCTGCCGATGTGGATCGCGTTTCCGGAAGATAAGAAGTCTACTTACGCCATCATCATTGCCCTGCTCCTGGGGATCGCCGCGTCTGTTCTTTTAAATCTGCGGAATTTGAAGGACATCATTGGCGCTGTCAGTGAAGGTGCCAACGGATCTGTCATGGCGATCATGAACACATCTGCGGCTGTGGGATTCGGTGCCGTGGTGAAAGCGGCTCCCGGATTTGCCGTGCTTACAAAGGCTGTCCTGGGCATCAAAGCAAGTCCTCTCATTTCGGAGGCGCTGGCTGTAACACTTCTGGCCGGAGCTACCGGATCATCCTCCGGAGGCATGGGCATCGCGCTGGAAGCATTGGGGCCGAAATATATGGAGATGGCCACATCTTTGAACATTGATCCGGGTGCTTTCCACCGTGTTGCATCCATCGCATCCGGGGGACTGGATTCTCTGCCGCACTGCGGGGCTGTCATCACACTGCTGGCCGTAGCGGGAATGACACATAAAAAATCTTATGCAGATATCGGAATGGTTACCTGTGTGATTCCGATTGTGGCAACCGTAGTTGTTGTGGCGATGGGGATGATGGGAATAGTGTGACATTTTGTACATGATTTCCGTTCGGCTCTTAGAATGCCTCACTCCAATCATGTACAAAATGAGCGTAATATCTGCCGGATAAGTAATTTGTTTAATAGCTCTTTTTTACTGAAGGTATATCCTGCATTGTTTTGCAAAGGCAAAGATTGAATAAAAATGAAAGTAAATGCAGAGTTTAAGAGAAGCCGTGATGAAAAATCATGGCTTTTCTCATGGGAAAATTAGCCGGATATGTCGGTTAGGTTTATGCATTGCTGTTTAGTTGAGGGTTGTAGCGGCTTTTTCTCAGTGTTATAATGGAACACATATTTGGAGGATGCTCTTTGTTTACAAAGAGATATCCGGACGTGGAGGTCGAAATGAAAAAACAATTCTCAAAAATCTTGATTGCAGTTCTGCTTGTGATCTCTCTCGGAGAGGGATTTCTTTTATACAGGACATATTCGGTATCGGGAGAAAATGTGGAGATCGCAAATAAACTGCAGCGCCTTAAAAAGACCGTGGATCAATACTATACCGGCGATGTGGATGAGGAGCAGCTGGAAAATTATACTTATAAAGGATATCTGGCAGGTCTGGGAGACCCATATTCCACTTATTATTCAGAGAGTGAATTTAAAGAACTGATGGACGCGACGAACGGTGTATTTTCAGGTGTGGGAATTTATCTTTCCCAGGATATTGTCACAGGTGAGATCAAGGTGATCAGGGTCATCAAGGGTGGTCCCAGTGACGGAAGCGGAATCAAGGCCGGAGACGTTCTGATCAAAGTGGACGGCAAATCTGTCGGTGACAAGGATCTGGATAAGGTCGTGGCAGAAGTAAAAGGAGAAGAAGGCACGAAGGTAAAACTTTCTTTTCTGCGCGGAAAAGAAAAGAAAGTAAAAAACTACACAATTACGAGAAAAAAGGTTGTGACTCAGACTGTTGAGACAAAAATGCTCGATGATGGTATTGGCTATTTGTCTATCTCTGAATTTGACGAAGTGACCGTTGGCCAATTTAAGAAAGGCATTAAACAGCTGCAGAGCAAAGGGATGAAGGCTTTAATTCTGGATGTCCGGAATAATCCGGGCGGACTGGTGGATTCTGTAGTGGATATCTGCGATGAACTGCTTGGTGAAGGCAGGATTGTGTCTATAAAGGATAAACAGGGCAAGGAAAAGGTACACCGTTCAGATGCAGAGCAGTCGGTAAAAGTTCCGGTCTGTGTCCTTGTGAACGGAGAGAGCGCCAGCGCATCTGAGATCTTGTCAGGAGCTGTGAAAGATCATAAGAGGGGAACCTTAGTAGGGGAAAAGACCTTCGGAAAAGGGATTGTGCAGGGATTCTTTAAATTGGGAGACGGTTCCTATGCAAAATTAACCTATGCGTCATATTATACGCCGTCAGGAGCAAATATCCATAAGAAGGGGATAAAACCTAATGTAAACATAAAAGATGACACCAAGACAAAAGCGGATGAACAGCTTTTAAGAGCGCAGCAGATTTTAAAGAAGAAGCTGAAGAAATAAAATTTTACAGGAACCGGAAAAGGAACGAAAGCATGAGAACGAAAAAGGATGGATTTACCTTAGTGGAACTGATCGTGGTTTTGCTGATTCTGGCTATACTGATCGCGGTGCTGATCCCCTCACTGACAGGGTATATCAGAAAAGCCAGGGAGAAAGCAGCTGTAGCTGAATGCAGAAATTGTGTCCAGGCGGCTCAGGCAATACTTTCGGAGCAGTATGGAGAACATGGCGCCGGAACATTGTCCGCTCCGTACAGTGACGTTCTTGCGCAGGCAGAAGAAAAAGGAACGATCCGGGAAATACGGTTTAACAGTGACTGTAAGGTGACTTATCTGAAATATACGTCTAAGGCAGAGATTACCGTGATTTATGAGAATGAAACTTACAGGATTGAAAAAGACGGCGGACCGGAAGAGGGTGAAGAATCTTCAAATGGAAGTGTCACGATTACCGACAGCAGCGGAAAAAAACATGAGCTTGGGACATCCGAAGATGCATGGGAACAGAAAAAAGACGCAATCAACAACGAGTATGGAGCAGGGTTCGGAAACGGTTTTTTGTATCAGGACAAAACCGGACTGTACGCTTCGGTCAATGACCCATATTTCGGAACCGATAAGAATAAGGATTTGACATTGGCAGATCTGGCCGCGCAAAATCCGAATCAGCTGATAAAAATTGATTCCAACACCAGACTATTCATTGAGGCAGATACAGAGAACGCGTCAGGTCCTTACTTAAAGGGCGTAAAGAGAGGCGACCTGTGTTTTGTGAACGGAAATTACTACATTGCTCCCGGAAATATCGGAGAGTGGGAAAAGCCGGGTCAGGGAAGCTGGATTAAGCTTAAGTTCTGATCATAAAGGCTGATTAAGAGGACTTCCTGAGCAGCATTGCTTTGGGAGTCTTTTTGTTTGCCTTTGGACCAGAACTGTGATAAAATTTATTAATATATATATGAGCAGAGTTTGGAGCTGAAGAGTCTTTCATAAATCTGCTGAAAAAGGGGAGAGCAGAATATATTATGAGGAGCAACAAATATGAGTTCAGATGAAAGAATTTACAGGCTCGTCTTCGAGTATTATGAAGCCAGGATTCTTTATGGATACTATAAATACGGGGAAAATCTGCCGTCGATATCGAAAATCTGTGCTGTATTTCACATGGCTCCGGCCACGGTCCGTGCGGGCTTGTCAGTATTGGAAAAACAGGGGTACATAAAAATCGATGCCAGAAAAGCATCGAAAGTGATTTATAAGTCAAATCCGGAAATGCGCAGAAGGAGTGCCGCTGAATATTTTGTACCGAGAAAGAAGGCAATACAGGATCTTCTTATGTCCAGTGAACTGCTGTTTGAATCGTGCCGGGTACTCGAATTGAATCAGTCAAATTTCGGGGAATGGGAAAAGTTCAGACCTTCATTCGAACAAAATACTGATCATACGGTACCCGTCACCTTCCAGTTCTGTCTAATGGCACTGCGTGCCCTGGATAACAGTCTGATCCTGAATCTTTACTGGGAGGTCCTTCGATTTCTGAAGTTTCCGTACTTAGCGGAGGACGAGATGCGGAATATTCGGCAGGAAAATTTTGAGGGAAAGTCTAAATCCGAGTGTATTGTTATGCTTACGGGTTATTTTAAGGACTGCTTTCATAAATCGGTAAAAAGGCTGTTTGATTTTATAGATGAAGCCCAGAGAGAGTTTGAATTGGAGCAGACAGAAACATTCTCTTTTCAGTGGAATATTTACCGGCAGAGACCGCAGTTTTGCTATACCTTAGTCTGCAGTGTGATAAGAGATATTAAAAATGGAATATATACAAAAGGAAGCTTTCTGCCGTCTCTGCCGAAGATGGCAAAGTATTATAAGGTCTCTGTCAGTACTGTGCGGCGGTCGTTAAGTATCCTAAGCAGCGCCGGACTCACAAAATCTTTTCAGGGCAAGGGGACTCAGGTCCTTCCCGAAGCCGTACAGGCAGACATCGGACGCCCGGAGATTCAGGACGGCCTCAGGATGTATCAGGAGAGCCTTCAGTTATTAAAACTAACGATAAAAAACGTTCTGCTCAGGACATTGGGCTGTGCACCGGACACCCAAAAACAAAAATTTGCAAAAAGATTTTCTGAACTTGTAAAAGCGGAAAAGGGATATTTGTGCATTGAGATCTGCCTTGCATTCATAGAGGAAGAATGTCCTTTATCGGGGATAAAGGAATGTTACAGAAAACTGCGGGAACTGACTGCGTGGGGATATCCGTTTGCCGTTCATCGTCTGAAGGATGAAGCATACTATGAAGCATTCCAGAAAATAATGGAACATGCCGCCGGGCATCTCGGAAGAGATGAGATTTCCGGATTTGCAGACTGCCTTGAAATGCTGCTTCAACAGGAAGAAAAAAATATAAGAGAAATTGCCGTAGATTGATCAGGATAAGAGCTCCCATGGAATAAAAATGTTCTGGGGGCTGTGCACAGATGCATGAGGAAAGGGATTTGTATGCTATCTCAAAAAAAGATATTAGTAGTGGAAGATAATGAACTGAACCGCCAGCTGCTGTGCCAGATACTGGGTTCTGAGTATGATGTTCTCGAGGCAGAAAACGGAGAAGAGGCCCTGGAAGTATTAAAACAGTATGGGGAGGGTATTTCACTGATTCTTCTTGACATTGTCATGCCGGTTATGGACGGATATACATTTTTATCTGTTATGAAAGAGAATTCGGAGTATTCCTCAATCCCGGTGATCGTAACGACTCAAAATGATGCAGAGTCCGACGAACTGGCAGCATTATCTCATGGGGCTTCTGATTTTGTGGCCAAGCCTTACAGACCCCAGATCATCCTGCACCGTGTGGCCGGCCTTATCAATCTGAGGGAGACCGCTGCCGTGGTGAATCAGGTGAAATACGACCGTCTGACGGGACTGTACAGTAAGGAGTTTTTTTATCAGCTTATGAAGGATATACTGATGCGGAATCCGGACGACAGGTATGATGTCATATGTTCTGATATCGAAAATTTTAAACTTATCAATGATGTATTTGGAAACACTACTGGAGACCAGCTGCTCTGCGGCATTGCACATATGTATGAGCAGGAAGTGAAGGGGATGGGAATCTGCGGAAGGCTGAATGCAGACCAGTTTGTCTGTATGATAGAACATAGGGAAGATTACAGAGATGATATTTTCCGGAAAGCCAATGAACAGATTAATAATCTTCTGGACGGCGGGACGATTGTGATGAAGTGGGGAATTTACTCGGCGGCGGACCGGATGCTGTCTGCTGAGCAGATGTGTGACCGGGCACTTCTGGCTGCCCGCAGTATTAAAGGACAGTATGGAAAATATTATGCATTATACGACGATAAACTTCGCAGCAGTCTTCTGCATGACCAGGCCATCGCGGACAGTATGGAGGACGCCCTGTCCGGAGACCAGTTTCAGATCTATCTACAGCCCAAATACCGGATTATAGACGGAGCTCTGGCCGGGGCAGAGGCATTGGTGCGCTGGGAACACCCGGAGTGGGGAGTCCAGTCACCGGCAAATTTTATTCCTCTTTTTGAGAAAAACGGATTTATAACGAAAATGGACCAATATGTTTGGGAGAAGACATGCAGAGTGCTTCAGGAATGGGAAGACAAGGGTTATCCACAGATTCCGGTATCTGTAAATGTTTCAAGGGCAGATATTTTTAACGCAGATTTATCCTGTATTCTCCAGAGATCCGTCAAAAAATACGGACTGCACCCTTCCAGGCTGCATTTGGAGATTACAGAGAGTGCATACACAGAAACCCCTTCCCAGATCATAGATACCGTTGCGCATCTGAGGGAGATGGGATTTGTGATAGAAATGGATGATTTCGGGAGCGGTTATTCTTCACTGAACATGCTGAACAATCTGCCCATCGATATACTCAAGCTGGATATGCAGTTTATCCAGAGCGAAACGGCCAAGCCAGTCAGCCAGGGAATCATGAAATTTATTATCAGTCTGGCACGATGGATGCATCTGAGTGTTGTGGCGGAAGGGGTTGAGACGAAGGAGCAGCTGTCCAGACTGGAAGAGGCTGGATGCGATTATGTGCAGGGTTATTATTTTGCAAAGCCTATGCCGTGCCGTGAGTTTGAAAAGCTGCTGGCAGAGGAGTCTGTCAGTACATTGTTCAAAAACAAAAAAGAGGAGTCTGAGCCGGAGGAAAAGAAAGAAGTCCTGATCCTTGCCGAAGAGGACAGTACCTTCAGAAAACAGATAAAGAGCGGGCTTAAAAAGGAGTTCTGCGTGTTCGAAGCCTGTGACGGCAGAGAAGTCCTGCGTCTTTTGTCATGGTATAAAAAAAGGATCGCCGGTGTTATATTGAGTCTTACACTGCCGGGGCCGGATGTGCTGGCTGTGGCAGAGCAGATGAAGAGAGACAGGGATCTTGAAAGTATACCGGTCATTGTCTCCTCAGAGCCGGACCCGGAAGCAGAGGAGAAAGCCCTGGAGGCTGGAGCAGATGATTTTATCGGCAGTCCATTTGCCGTGAAAAGTTTGCTGAAAAGGCTCCGGAGAACCCGTGAGGCCATTCATCTGCGTGCTCGTGAAGAACTATTTCAGGCAGATCAGGGATTGTACCACGGGAAAGAAGAAGGCAGAGAAAGCTGCAGTTTATGGGGGGAAGAAGGATATGGAGGAACAAAGAAACGCATCTGAAGCTGTACGGGATTTATGCAGATGCTGGTTCGAGCAGCGGGATGCAGAAAAAACAGCCGGATATCTGTCTGAGGATATCAGTTTCATCGGAACCGGAGAAAGAGAATATGCCTTTGGCAGGGAAGAAATGGTTCGGTATCTGCATCAGGATATTGAGGAGATACCCGAGCCGTTCAAAATAAGCATTTCTGTGGTTTGCGAACAGGTGCTCGGCGAAGGTGTCGTCATGATTTCTCAGGAAATGATACTTTCCAACTCCGTTTACGCATGGAGTCTGAGGGGGCTGTTTAATCTGGAGCAGACCAGGGAGAGCTGGCTTGTGCGGAGTATTCATTTTTCGGAGTCGGCGGTGAGTCAGGGGGAAGCAGAGCATTATCCGAAAACACTGGTGGTGGAGAATTTGTCTTCCCAGCGTCAGCAGATCTTGAACGATTCACTTGCAGGAGGGATGATCGGCGGATACCTGGAAACAGGATTTCCATTTTATTTTATAAACCGCAGAATGTTAAGTTATCTTGGATATGACAGAGAAGACGAATTCATTTCTGATATACAGGGCATGCTGCCCAACAGCATACACCCCGGGGACCGGGAGAAAGCCGTCGCCGATGCTAAATCCAGCTGGATGGCGGAGACGAATATACACTGGAATACCGTATGAGAAAAAAAGACGGTTCCTATATATGGGTGCACGATGTTGCACATAAGGTTGTGACAGAAGATGACCGTGATGCCATTATATCGGTCTGTATTGATGTTACGGCACAGAAAAAGGCCCAGAACGAGATTGTACATATTTACAATAATATCCCCGGTGCCGTGTTTCGCTGCCGGTTTGATGATAAGTTTTCTGTCATAGCGGCGAATGACGGGCTGTTTGATTTCATAGGTTATACCCGCGAAGAATTTGCCGCCATGGGAAATCATATGGCAGCAGTGATTCATCCAGATGATATGGCCGTAATGAAAGAAAAACTGCAGGAACAGCTGAAATACGGCAGCACGATCCACAATGAGAACAGGCTGATCCGTAAAGATGGAGAGATCGTATGGATTTCGATCCAGGCG
This sequence comes from Anaerostipes caccae L1-92, assembly GCF_014467075.1. Classification (NCBI taxonomy): domain Bacteria; kingdom Bacillati; phylum Bacillota; class Clostridia; order Lachnospirales; family Lachnospiraceae; genus Anaerostipes; species Anaerostipes caccae. The sequence goes on along the minus strand of NZ_AP023027.1, from coordinate 3,152,259 downwards.
CAGCTGTTTACGGAAGAAGATGGAGAACATCATTTTTACTGTGTATTCGTTGACATTACGGAAGAAAAGCTTTTGCAGGACAGAGTCAGGGAAGTATATGAGAAGGAACTGGCTTATTTTGCAGATATGTCATTGAATGGAGGCAGCATCCAGGGAAGAATGAATGTAACGCAGAATGTTGTGGAGAACTATGTGGCATCTGAGGAAGCCGGAGTGACGGAGATTGGCAGGAGTTATCAGTATACGATAGAAAAGGTGGCAGAGTCAGCATCAGATCCCGTCTACGGCAATCAAATCAGAGAAGAAATGCGGCGGGAAAAAGTTATAGCAGACTATGCGGCGGGAAAGGTGGATTATAATTTTCATTATCTCAGAAAACGCAGCGACGGCAGTGTGTTCTGGAGCAGTACGAACTTCCGATCTTATCTAAATCCGGAAACAGGAGATATCATCATTTTCTTCTACACTTCAGATGAGACGGAGCAGAAAATGCAGGAGAAACTGCTCAGTAAGATTACAGATCTGGACTATGATATGATCGCCGACATTGATATTGTAAAGGACAATTACCGCCTGCTTTCCTTTGATCTGAAGGCAAATAATACGATACCAATGCAGGGAAAATTTCAGCAGGAGATCCGCGGTCTTGCAAACCGTTTTATGGATGAGGAAGCCCGGAGGATTTATCTGGGTAATCTTGACTACAACTACATGATTCGCAAACTGTTAGAAGATGAATCTTATTCTTTTATGATGGAAATGAGGGATCAGCAGGGGAATCTTCAGGTGAAGCGGTGTGAAGTTTTCTACATTGACAGGGATCTCGGACGTGTCTGCCTTGCCAGGGTCGATGTGACAGAGATTGTGAGACAGGAACAGCGGCAGAAACAGGAACTGGCCGCTGCGCTGGCCGGTGCCGAGCAGGCCAATGCGGCTAAATCTGATTTTCTGTCCCGTATGAGCCATGAAATCCGAACGCCGATGAATGCAATCATTGGAATGTGCACCATAGCGGCTCAGTCTATCGGCAATGAAACTAAAGTGGAGGACTGTATTTCAAAGATTGGAATTTCATCCAGGTACCTTCTGTCTTTAATCAATGACATCTTAGACATGAGCCGGATCGAGAGCGGAAAGATGCTGCTGAAAAATGAAAAGATTCCGATGGAGGAGTTTATAAACGGCATCAATTCCATCTGTTATGCCCAGGCAGATGCAAAAGGCGTTGATTATGACTGCGTCGTAGATCCGATGATCGATGATTACTATATTGGAGACGCAATGAAGCTCCAGCAGGTTTTGATCAATATTATCGGGAATGCGGTCAAGTTTACCGAGGAGGGCGGAAAAATCACGTTTTCTACGCTGCGCCTCAAAAAAACGAAAAATGATGTGACTCTGCGTTTCATAATAAATGACACCGGAGTGGGAATGGATGAAGAGTTTCTTCCCCACATTTTTGAAACATTTTCACAGGAGAGTACCGGGATTACTTCTGTCTATGGCGGCACGGGGCTTGGACTCGCCATTTCTAAAAGCATCGTGGATATGATGGACGGAAGGATTAACGTGCGCTCCATAAAAGGGGTGGGATCAGAATTTACCGTGGATGTGAAGCTTGGAATCACAGAAGAAGAAAAACTGCGTCATCATCAGAAACAGCATAGCTATAATTTTGATCACCTCAGTACGCTTGTGGTGGACGATGATGTGACTGTATGCGAGAGTGCGGTAGTGACTTTAAAAGAAATGGGGATCAAGGCAGAGTGGGTAGACAGCGGATACAAAGCGGTGGAACGGGTACGGCACCTGTGGGATATCGGTAATTATTTTGACATGATTCTCATTGACTGGAAGATGCCGGAGATGGACGGTATTGAAACCGCCCGCCGTCTGCGCAGGATTGTAGGCCCTGAAGTAACGATCATCATCATGACAGCATATGACTGGATTTCCATCGAACAGGAAGCTAAGACCGCAGGGGTCAATCTTCTTATGAGCAAGCCGATGTTTAAATCTTCTCTGATTTCAGCTTTTACAAAAGTGCTCGGGCAAAAAGAGGAAGAAAAAATTCCGGAAGAAAAAATAGATTTTGAGTTTAACGGCAGGAGGATTCTTCTGGTTGAGGACAACGCACTGAATACGGAAATTGCAAAGATGCTGCTGGAAGTAAAGGGATTTGCCGTTGAAACGGCAGAAAATGGTCTTCGTGCCATGGAAATGTTCAGTAAATCCGAGCAGGGGCATTACGATGCGATCCTCATGGATATCCGGATGCCGATCATGGATGGTCTTGCTGCTGCTGCCAATATCCGGAATTTGAGCAACGAAGATGCTCAGGATATTCCGATCATAGCCATGACAGCCAATGCATTCGACGATGATGTGGAGAAAAGTAAGGCGGCTGGGATGAATGCTCATCTGGCGAAGCCAATCGAGCCGGACAGATTATACAGGACATTATATGATTTTATATACGGCGGTGAAGAATAGGCATATTCAAATTTGATAGTACAGAACAAACATTCGAATTTGTTCTGTACTTTTTTCGTGGGGTCTGATATAATCAAGTCTGATACACAGAGTATGACATTTTCCACATGATTTCCGTTCGGCTCTTAGAATGCCTCACTCCAATCATGTGGAAAATGGACATATTATCTGCTGGAGCAGGCTGCTTAGAAGTCAAAGGTGCCACTTTTCGAAAGTTATTTACCGCTATTGGAGGAGCGCATTTCTAAGCGCGCCTACCCTAAGGGTATAAAGTGCAGTGTGCCCTGTGGGTATGATATTTCAGTGAATGGGAATCATAATTATGGGAATTTCTATCCCTTTTTTCAATATACGGAGGTGTATATTTATGGATCATTTTGAATTGGTATCTGAATTTGAGCCTACCGGGGATCAGCCGGAAGCGATCAGACAGCTGGTTTCCGGATTTAAGCAGGGGAATCAGTTTGAAACGCTGTTAGGGGTTACAGGTTCAGGAAAAACGTTTACAATGGCAAATGTCATTCAGGAATTAAATAAACCTACACTGATCATTGCCCATAACAAGACTCTGGCAGCACAGCTCTACAGTGAATTTAAAGCATTTTTTCCACATAATGCGGTGGAATATTTTGTGAGTTACTATGATTATTATCAGCCGGAGGCCTATGTGCCTTCCACAGATACCTATATTGAAAAAGACTCTTCCGTCAACGATGAGATTGATAAACTGAGACACAGCGCCACAGCCGCTCTCATAGAGAGGAAGGATGTGATCGTAGTATCCAGTGTTTCCTGTATCTACGGGATAGGAAGCAAGGAAAATTACTCTGAGATGATGATTTCCTTAAGACCCGGTATGGAGAAGGACAGGGATCAGGTGATCGATGAACTGATCAATATTCAGTACGTCCGAAACGAACTGGATTTTAAAAGGGGAACCTTCCGGGTGAAAGGTGATGTTCTGGAGATTCTTCCGGTCTCTACATTTGAGGAGGCTGTCCGGGTAGAGTTTTTTGGAGACGAGATCGACAGGATCGTGGAATTTGATGTTCTCACGGGAGAGGTCAAGAGAAGCATTAACTTTCTCGCCATATTTCCTGCATCCCACTACGTAGTGCCTCAGGAACAGATTGAGCAGGCCATCGTCAATATCAAACAGGAGCTGGCCGAGAGGGTGAAATATTTTCAGGAAAATGACCAGCTGATCGAGGCACAGAGGATTGCGGAACGAACGAATTTTGATATAGAGATGCTGAGGGAGACCGGGTTCTGTTCCGGCATCGAGAATTATTCCAGGCATCTGACCGGGGGTAAACCAGGGGAACCGCCAAGCACGCTGATCGATTTCTTTGGGGATGATTTTCTCGTGATCGTGGACGAGTCCCATATCACAGTGCCGCAGATCGGCGGAATGTATTCCGGAGATCAGTCCAGAAAGTCTACCCTGGTGGATTTCGGATTCCGTCTGCCGTCCGCGAAGGATAACCGACCGCTGGAATTCAGCGAATTTGAGAGCAAGATCGATCAGATGATGTTTGTTTCCGCAACGCCGAGCAAGTATGAAGCAGAGCATGAACTTCTCAGGGCAGAACAGATCATCCGCCCGACCGGACTTTTAGATCCGCCGATCGATGTGCGTCCGGTAAAAGGACAGATTGACGACCTTTTATCTGAAGTGCATAAAGAGACGGAACAGGGACATAAAGTTCTGGTTACCACTCTCACAAAGCGGATGGCGGAGGAGCTGACCGATTACATGAGGGAGGTTGGAATCCGTGTTAAATATCTGCATTCTGATATTGATACTCTTGAGCGTACAGAGATCGTCAGGGATTTGAGGATGGACGTGTTTGATGTGCTTGTCGGCATCAATCTGCTGAGAGAGGGACTGGATATTCCGGAGATCACACTCGTCGCGATCTTGGATGCAGATAAAGAAGGCTTTTTAAGATCAGAGACTTCTCTGGTGCAGACAGTGGGCCGTGCGGCGCGAAACAGTGAAGGACATGTTATCATGTACGCCGACAATATGACGGATTCCATGGAAGCCGCCATCAGTGAGACAAACCGCAGACGGGCGATCCAGGATCAGTACAATAAAGAGCACGGTATTACACCGCAGACGATTCAGAAGGATATACGTGATCTGATCAAGATTTCCGATGAGGAAGAAGCAGAGCAGTCCAATGAAAAAGATATCGAGTCTATGAACAAGAAAGAACTGAAGGAAAATATTGAACGGCTCACCAAGAAGATGAACAGGGCGGCGGCAGAGCTGAACTTTGAGGAGGCCGCAGCGCTGCGGGATGAGCTGAAAGAATATAAAATTGCTTACAGAGATTATGATAAGTAAGGAGATACTATGAAGAAGGATGTTATCCGGATCAGAGGAGCGAAAGAACATAATTTAAAAAATGTGGATTTACAAATACCCAGGAACGAGTTCGTTGTTCTCACAGGACTGAGCGGTTCCGGGAAATCCTCCCTGGCATTCGATACAATTTATGCGGAAGGGCAGAGGAGATATATGGAGTCTCTGTCCTCCTATGCAAGACAGTTTCTCGGACAGATGGAAAAGCCGGATGTAGACAGTATTGAAGGTCTGTCGCCCGCTATTTCCATCGACCAGAAATCTACCAACCGAAATCCCAGGTCCACAGTGGGCACAGTGACGGAAATTTATGATTATTTCCGTCTGCTGTACGCCAGGATCGGGATTCCGCACTGCCCTAAGTGTGGGAAACCGATCAGCAGACAGACCGTAGACCAGATGGCAGACCGGATCATGGAACTTAAAGAGGGAACAAAGTTTCAGCTTCTGGCGCCGATCGTCCGCGGAAGGAAGGGAAGGCACGAAAAGATTTTCTCAAATGCCAAGAGAAGCGGGTATGTCCGTGTCAGGGTTGATGGAAACATTTATGATCTGGAGGAAGAGATCACACTGGACAAAAATAAAAAGCACAGCATTGAGATCGTTGTGGACCGGCTGGCAGTGCGCCCGGGGATTGAAAAGAGACTGACGGATTCTATTGAGACAACGCTGGACCTGGCGGACGGATTAATGACTGTGGATATTATTGGAGGAGAACCGATGAATTTCAGCCAGAGTTTTTCCTGTCCTGACTGTGATATCAGCATTGACGAGATTGAGCCGAGAAGCTTTTCTTTTAACAATCCGTTCGGAGCCTGCCCGGTATGTCACGGTCTCGGATATAAGATGGAATTTGATGTGGATCTTATGATTCCTGACCCAAAACTGAGCATTGCGGAAGGTGCGATTCAGGTGATGGGCTGGCAGTCCTGTACAGACAAGAAAAGTTATACCCGGGCGATCCTCGATGCTCTTGCAAAAGAATATAAATTTGACCTAAACACACCTTTTAAAGACTATCCGAAAAAGATCAGAGACGTGATTCTTTACGGAACAAATGGAAAAGAAGTGAAGGTTCATTATACAGGCCAGAGGGGACAGGGTGTTTATGATGTATCCTTTGAAGGTCTGATCAGGAATGTAGGCCGAAGATACCGGGAATCCTCTGAATCTATGAAGGCAGAGTACGAAAATTACATGACGGTCACCCCATGTGAGGAGTGTCACGGACAGAGACTGAAGGCAGAGTCACTGGCTGTGACTGTGGCAGGAAAAAATATTGCGGAAATGTGTGACATGTCTGTGGGAGAAATTTCTGTCTTTTTGGACGAGATGGAACTGACAGACCGGCAGCAGTTTATTGGAAGCCAGATTTTAAAGGAAATTAAGGCCAGAGTAGGGTTCCTCAACAATGTGGGGCTTGAATACCTGACACTTTCCAGGGCAACCGGAACACTTTCCGGGGGAGAAGCCCAGAGAATACGCCTTGCAACCCAGATCGGATCGGGTCTTGTGGGTGTGGCATATATTTTGGACGAACCAAGCATCGGTCTGCATCAGAGAGACAATGACAAACTCATCAATACCCTGAAAAATTTAAAAGATCTGGGAAATACCCTGCTGGTCGTGGAACACGATGAGGATACGATGCTGGCAGCGGATCATATTGTGGACGTTGGACCCGGAGCCGGAGAGTACGGCGGTGAGATTGTAGCCCAGGGAACCGCCCAGCAGATCATGAAGAATAAAAAATCCATCACCGGTGCATATCTTAGCGGAAGGATTAAAATACCGGTTCCGGAGGAGCGCAGAGAGCCTTCCGGCTGGATGAAGGTAATTGGTGCCAGAGAGAATAACCTCAAAAATATCGATGTGGATATCCCTCTGGGAATCTTTACCTGTGTGACCGGTGTATCCGGTTCCGGGAAGAGTTCTCTGATTAATCAGATTGTTTATAAGAGACTGGCGAAAGAGCTGAACCGTGCAAAAATCAAGGCGGGAAAACACACAGACATCGAAGGCTTTGACCAGCTGGATAAGATCATCGATATTGACCAGTCTCCGATCGGACGGACACCGAGATCAAATCCTGCGACTTACACGGGTGTATTTGATCAGATCAGAGATTTGTTTGCCATGACAAAGGACGCAAGAAGCCGCGGATACAATAAAGGTAGGTTCAGCTTTAATAAAAAGGGCGGAAGATGTGAGGCATGCGCCGGGGACGGGATCATTAAGATCGAGATGCATTTCCTTCCGGATGTGTATGTTCCCTGTGAAGTGTGTCAGGGAAAGAGGTACAACAGAGAAACACTGGAAGTTCTCTACAAAGGAAAGAGCATTTATGATGTCCTGAATATGACGGTTGAGGAAGCCTGTGAATTCTTTTCAAATATTCCGAGCATCAGCCGGAAGATGGAGACGCTGAGAGATGTGGGTCTTTCCTATATCCGTCTGGGGCAGCCTTCCACCCAGCTTTCCGGGGGAGAAGCCCAGAGAATCAAACTGGCTACGGAACTGAGCAAACGGAGTACAGGAAAGACAATCTATATTCTGGATGAACCTACTACAGGACTTCATTTTGCAGATGTCCATAAGCTGGTGGATATTTTGAGCAAGCTGACGGAAGGCGGCAATACCGTCATTGTCATCGAGCACAATCTGGAAGTCATAAAGACTGCGGATTATATTATCGACATAGGGCCGGAAGGCGGAAATAAGGGAGGAACTGTTGTAGCCCAGGGTACTCCTGAGGAGATATGTAAAGCAGAACAGTCTTATACCGGAAAATACCTGAAAAAATATCTGGATAAATAATAAACTGCCGGACATGCGGTGAGCATGCCGGCAGTTTTTGTACGTCGGTTTCGATGCAGCTAATCTTCCATTTGCTTACCGAGGAAAGATGCACCTATTTTTGCGATGGTCAGGTCCTGTTCATTCATTTTGTTTTCATTGGAAAGAATACAGACCAGTCCGATAGCATCTCCTTCGGCAATAATCGTAGCCACAGCCTGATTTGTAAATTCATCAGGAAAATCGGAGATGATCGGAACAAAATTCTGATCTCCCTTGGCTGCGCTGAACTGTCCGCGGTCAATGATGATCTGTTCTGCCTGCTCATGCAGGAGTTTTCCGGACAGTTTTTTTCCGTTCGGACCTGCGGCGGCGATGACGGAATCCTGATCACAGATACAGATTGTATGAGGAAGGGTTGCAGCTATGGACTCAGCGTACTGTTTTGCTATCTGCCCCATTTCCCCGATCGGAGAATATTTTTTTAGAATAATGCTTCCGTCGTGTTCCGTAAATATCTCCAAAGGATCACTTTCTCTGATATGCATTGTCTTGCGGATTTCTTTCGGAATTACGATCCTTCCCAAGTCATCAATACGTCGTACTATTCCTGTTGCTCTCATGTGTTTACGTCTCCTCTCACAAACATATATTTTCCCATGTGGATATTGTTTGCATCGGGAGAAAAAATATACCAAAACTCTTTTTACTATGATATAATTAAAAACTAGAGCGAGATGAAAAGCATAAATTCAATGATAAAAGATAAAGGAGTAAGAGATGAATTTTAAAATTAGATTAACTGCAAAAGATCTGTATCAGTTCTCTATGACCCATGCATATAATGGACAGTCAGGGATTTTTACAGTTATCTGCGTTTTAGTCGGGATTATGATGGTATTCCGCGGCACAGCAGCCGGAGGCGGAATGTATTATGCAATGCTTGGAGTATTAATGATCGCACTTTTCACGATCGTCACACCGCTTATTTTGTATATGAAGGCAAAGAAACAGGCAGCAGGGAATCCAATGTATCAAAACGAAACGGAATATGATCTTCAGGAAGACGGAATTCATGTGGTAATGGGAGATCAAACGGGCATCATTCCCTGGAATCAGATCTTCAAGATCAGACACAGCAGAGGAATGTATATTTTATATACAGGAAAACAAAGTGCATTTATCTATCCTGATGCAGCACTCGGAGAACAGAAAGATGAGATCATGAATTATATTTATCAGCATGTACCGGCCAGTACAAAGCTTCCAAAGTATGCAAAGAGGTCTTAGTATGACAGAAAGCTTCAGTTATGAGGATACATTTCGTACAGGCTTCCTGCTGGGAGAAAAGGCCGGACCTGGAGATGTGTACTGTCTCTGCGGAGATTTAGGAGTCGGCAAGACAGTCTTTACCCAGGGATTTGCAAAGGGTCTTGGAGTAGAGGAACCTGTGCAGAGTCCTACTTTTACGATCGTGCAGGAGTATGAAGAAGGACGTCTGCCTTTTTACCATTTCGATGTCTACCGCATTGGGGATGTGGAGGAGATGGACGAAATTGGATATGAAGATTACATTTACGGGCAGGGAGTTTCTCTGATTGAGTGGGCCAACTTGATTGAGGAGATCCTGCCTGAACATTATACGAAGATTACGATTTCCAAAAACCTGGAACGGGGATTTGATTACCGGGAAATTAAGATTGAGGAGATATAGATGAAGATTTTAGCGTTGGATAGTTCAGGGCTTGTGGCATCGGCTGCTTATCTTGTGGACGGTGTAATGGTTGCAGAGTATACGGTCAATGATAAACTTACCCATTCACAGACGCTGCTTCCCATGCTGGATGTGATGAGAAAACAGGTGGGATTTGAGCTGACGGAACTGGATGCTGTTGCAGCAGCCATGGGGCCGGGCTCTTTTACCGGGCTTCGGATCGGGGCAGCCACAGTAAAAGGGCTCGGCCTGGCTCTGGACAAGCCGGTTATTCCGGTCCCGTCCGTGGACGGCCTGGCTTTTCAGCTGTACGGAGCGCAGGGAATCATCTGTCCCATCATGGATGCAAGAAGGAATCAGGTTTATACCGGATTTTACCGTTTTGAGCGCGGACAGTTTAAAGTAATAAAAGAACAATGTGCCCAGAGCATGCAGGATACGCTGGATCAGCTGGATCAGCTGGCGGATTTTGAGGATACGGTAATTTTCCTGGGGGATGGGGTGCCTGTCCATAGGGAAACGATCTCAGAACAGTTGGGTGAAAAGGCTTTTTTTGCTCCTGAATTTGCGGGGCGGCAGAGAGCCGGTGCAGTGGGGGCACTGGCCGGTATCTATTACCAACAGGGAAAGTTTGTCACGGCAGATGATTTTGAGCCTGAATATTTACGAAAGTCCCAGGCTGAAAGGGAAAGAGAAGAACGGCTGAAACATGAAGAAACCAATATTTGAGGTAAGAGAAAAGGATCTTGCGATGATTGCAGAGCTGGAAAAGCAGTGTTTTTCAGATCCGTGGTCTCTCCGCACGATCGAGGACGCCTTCAGACAAAAGGATTATTTTATATATGTATGGCGTGACATGAAACGCGTCAGCGGTTATGTCATAGGCCGCCTGGCGGCAGATGAGGGAGAACTGCTCAGAGTTGGTGTTCTGCCTTTTATACGGAATTTCGGCATTGGAGCACGGCTGGTCCGCGTTCTGCAGGAGGAGCTTGCAAAAAGATTTGTCTCCGCTGTATATCTGGAAGTGAGAGAATCCAACAAGCCGGCGATCCGCATGTATAAAAAGCAGGGATTTATCGTTCAGGGCCGGCGACCCAAATATTACCGGAATCCGATGGAAGACGCTGTTTTAATGCGCTGGGACGTTCCGGCCCAGTCATTACCAGTAGTATCGGAAGAAAAACCTTCTTATAATGAGACCCATAAGGAGGAGAATGAGATGAAGTGCAACTTATGTGGTCGAACAATCAAAGAGAAGGAAGATTTTTTTAAAGGTGAGAAGGAGTGGGGATATTTTTCAGGCAAAGATCTGGAATGCCATGAATTTTATCTTTGCGAACATTGTTATGATGAACTGGTAAAAAAATTTAAAATACCGGTTTCTGTGAAAGAAAAGAAAGAAGTCTTGACTTAGAAAAAGGATGTAAAATGTTAGATGTATGTTTATTAGGTACCGGGGGCATGATGCCTCTTCCATATCGGAAACTGACGGCGTGCATGACCAGGTTCAATGGCCATGACGTGCTGATTGACTGCGGCGAAGGAACACAGGTGGCGATCAAAGAACGGGGGTGGAGTGTGAAGCCTCTGGATGCCATCTGTTTTACGCATTTTCACGCAGACCATATCAGCGGACTTCCGGGTCTTTTGCTGACACTTGGAAATGCCGAGCGGACGGAACCGTTATTGATCATTGGGCCGAAAGGTGTGGAGCGGGTCGTACAGTCCTTAAGGGTCATTGCTCCGGATCTCCCGTTTGAGATCGAATTTTTGGAATTATCCGGCAAACAACAGGTGATTCCTATGGACGGATATCAGATCGAGGCGTTCCGGGTACAGCATAACATTATGTGCTATGGATATAATATGATCATACCGAGAGCCGGAAAATTCGATCCGGAAAAGGCAAGGCTGAACGACATCCCGATGAAGTACTGGAGCCGTCTTCAGAAAGGCGAGACGATAGAAGCCGACGGACGTATCTTAACCAGTGATATGATCCTCGGTGAATCAAGAAAAGGGATTAAACTGACTTATTGTACGGACACAAGACCTGTCCCTTTCATAGCAGAAAATGCCCGTGGTGCAGATCTGTTCATCTGTGAGGGCATGTATGGGGAAGAAGGCAAAGAGAAAAAGGCAAAAGAGTATAAACATATGACATTTTATGAAGCTGCAAGGCTTGCGAAACAGGCAGATGTGGGTCAGCTCTGGCTGACCCATTACAGCCCGTCTTTGGTAAGACCAGAGGAATTTATGGGAAAGGTCAGAGAAATCTTTCCGAGATCCAAGGCCGGAAAGGACGGAAAAACGGTTACTTTGGATTTTTGTGAGGAATAGGGAGCGGACAATGGATAAAAATATTAAAATACTGGCAATTGAATCTTCCTGCGATGAGACTGCCGCCGCAGTAGTGGAAAATGGGAGAAGTGTCAAATCCAATATTATTTCATCACAGATAGAACTACATAAGCTGTACGGCGGAGTCGTACCGGAGATCGCATCGAGAAAACATATCGAAAAGATCAACTATGTGATCAGAGAGGCGCTGAATGAGGCGGGTGAGACTTTGGATTCTATTGATGCGGTAGCAGTTACCTATGGACCAGGACTCGTTGGAGCTTTGCTCGTGGGTGTAGCGGAGGCAAAGGCAATCGCTTTTGCTAAAAACAAGCCCCTGGTAGGGGTGCATCATATTGAAGGGCATATTTGTGCCAATTATATAGAACACCACGAGCTGGAACCTCCGTTTTTATGTCTTGTTGTATCCGGCGGACATACACATCTGGTGGATGTAAAAGATTACGGTGTCTATGAAATCATCGGGCGTACTAGGGACGATGCTGCGGGAGAGGCCTTTGACAAGGTGGCCAGGTCCATCGGTCTCGGCTATCCTGGAGGTCCAAAGATCGAAGCTCTGGCAAGAGAAGGCAATAAAGAAGCGATTAAGTTTCCAAGGGCAAAAGTGGACGATGCGCCGAATGATTTCAGTTTCAGCGGACTGAAGTCCTCTGTTCTGAATTATCTGAATAAGTGTGAGATGAAGGGGGAAGAAGTAAACCGGGCAGATGTGGCGGCTTCTTTTCAGGAAGCTGTTGTGGATGTGCTCAGTACTCACGGCGTTGAAGCGGCAAAGAATCTCGGCTACCGGAAACTTGCGATTGCCGGGGGAGTGGCTTCCAACGGAGCTTTCAGGGAGAAAATTCAGACCAGATGCCGGGAAGCAGGAATTGCATTTTATCATCCATCACCCATATTATGTACAGATAACGCGGCAATGATCGGAGCTGCAGGGTATTATGAATATATGAACGGAGCCAGAAGCGGCTGGGATCTGAATGCGGTTCCGGGGTTGAAGATCGGCCAGAGATAAACAATTAGGAGATGCCATGAAGGAGAAAATCGTAGCCATAGTACTTGGCGCGGGAGAAGGGAAACGCATGGGGAGCGGGATTCCCAAACAGTATATGATCATTAAGTCGAGACCTCTGATCTACTACGCCCTGAAAGCTTTTGAACACAGTCCGGTGGATGAAGTCATCTTAGTAACCGGAGAGGATGAGATTGACTACTGTCAGAAATATATTGTAGACAAATATCAGTTTGAAAAGGTGAGCAGAATCGTAGCCGGCGGCCGGGAGCGGTACGAGTCTGTCTATCTCGGGCTGAGAAGCATTGGAGAGGCAGACTATGTCTTGATTCACGACGGAGCGAGGCCGATGCTGAATGCCGATATTATACGGAAATGTATTATCAATGTGCGCAGGCATAAAGCTTGTGTGGTCGGTATGCCTTCAAAAGATACAATCAAGGTTGTAGACAATGACACTTATGCTGTTTCGACACCTCCAAGAAGAAAGCTCTGGCAGGTCCAGACTCCTCAGTGTTTTGATTTTAATCTGATCTATGATGCCTATCAGAAGTTGATGGACAGCGGAGATACTACGGCAACCGATGACGGTATGGTACTTGAAAATTATGGAGATCAGAGAGTTAAAGTGAAGCTTATTGAAGGAAGTTATGACAATATTAAGGTGACAACTCCCGAGGATGTGAGAATCGCAGGAAGCCTTGTGAAGGCCAGAAAACTGTTCCGGTTCCTGCACAATGTCCATGATAAGATTATTTATCTGCAGATGAAGATACTGCAGAAGCGGTTTTTTACAAAAAAGAAAAAATAGTTTACAGATTTTATTCTAAGTATTTTAAAAATAATCAGATACATTTCATGTGCAGTGACAGACGAAAATCTGCCTGATTGCGGCATGAGTCCGTCAGATACCAAAAAAATAAACTTTTTTCAAAAAACTTGTTGACAAGTGTAGGAGCGTTTGGTATTATATACAAGCGTCACCGAGAGAGGCGCTCAAAAAACAAACAAAACAAGTACCTGGAGAGGTATCGAAGTGGTCATAACGAGGCGGTCTTGAAAACCGTTTGTCCGCAAGGGCGCGTGGGTTCGAATCCCACCCTCTCCGTTACTTTGAAGATCAGCATTAGCTGACAGCAAAGTACTTAGGGACGCTTGGAGAAGTACCCAAGTGGCTGAAGGGGCTCGCCTGGAAAGTGAGTAGGTCGTTAATAGCGGCGCGAGGGTTCAAATCCCTCCTTCTCCGTTGGAACTTTGACAAGAGGTTCTGAAAGATAAGTTTGAGTGCAGTGTGCACTTCGGAAGTTTCACTTCCTCGGTCGCGGCAGAGCCGCTTATATAAAAAGGTAAATCGTATACGCTTAGAAGAATGAATTCTTCACGCGATACACTTCATTTTTTATGCACACAATACTACAAACGCGAACATTGACAACTAAACAATAAGACAACCTTGAAAATTCTAAGAGATTTTCAGTATCTTTTGAAAAAGATACACGAGCGTTCTTTATATAAAGGACACAGTAAAACAAGGATAAAAAAGCTAGCGCTTTTTAGATCTAAGATTGAACATGAGAGTTTGATCCTGGCTCAGGATGAACGCTGGCGGCGTGCTTAACACATGCAAGTCGAACGAAGCATTTAGGATTGAAGTTTTCGGATGGATTTCCTATATGACTGAGTGGCGGACGGGTGAGTAACGCGTGGGGAACCTGCCCTATACAGGGGGATAACAGCTGGAAACGGCTGCTAATACCGCATAAGCGCACAGAATCGCATGATTCAGTGTGAAAAGCCCTGGCAGTATAGGATGGTCCCGCGTCTGATTAGCTGGTTGGTGAGGTAACGGCTCACCAAGGCGACGATCAGTAGCCGGCTTGAGAGAGTGAACGGCCACATTGGGACTGAGACACGGCCCAAACTCCTACGGGAGGCAGCAGTGGGGAATATTGCACAATGGGGGAAACCCTGATGCAGCGACGCCGCGTGAGTGAAGAAGTATTTCGGTATGTAAA